>CAYMKW010000054.1:0-17772 GCA_964391365.1 uncultured Microthrixaceae bacterium
TTGAGGTCGTGGATCAGCTGCGCCAGATCCTCGATCGAGTAGATGTCGTGGTGCGGCGGAGGGGAGATCAGGCCCACGCCGGGCGTCGAGTGACGGGTCTCGGCGATCCACGGGTAGACCTTGTGGCCCGGGAGCTGGCCGCCCTCACCCGGCTTGGCACCCTGCGCCATCTTGATCTGGATGTCGTCGGCGTTCGTCAGGTACTCCGATGTCACACCGAAGCGACCCGAGGCCACCTGCTTGATCGCCGACCGGCGCAGGTCGCCGTTCTCGTCGGGCGTGAACCGGTCCCGGTCCTCGCCGCCCTCGCCGGTGTTCGACTTCCCGCCGAGCCGATTCATGGCCACGGCGAGGGTCTCGTGCGCCTCGGCCGAGATCGAGCCGTAGCTCATCGCTCCCGTCGAGAACCTGCGGACGATCTCGCTCGCCGGTTCGACCTCGTCGACGGACACCGGTGGACGTGCACCCTCCCGGAACCGGAACAGGCCGCGCAGGGTCGCGAGGTGCTCCGACTGGTCGTCCACCAGCCGGCTGTACTCCTTGAAGACCTCGTAGCGGCCGGAGCGCGTGGCGTGCTGCAGCTTGAAGACGGTCTTCGGGTTGAACAGGTGGTACTCACCCTCACGGCGCCACTGGTACTCCCCGCCGTAGTCGAGCTCCCGGTGGGCGAGCTCCTCGGCCCGCTTCGGGTGAGCGCGCTCGTGCCGGCGGCGCACCTCGTCGGCGATCTCGTCGAGCCCGATCCCCCCGAGCCGGCTCACCGTGCCCGTGAAGTACTCATCGACGAGCTCGTCACCCAGTCCGATCGCCTCGAAGATCTGTGCCCCGGTGTAGGAGGCGACCGTCGAGATGCCCATCTTCGACATCACCTTGAGGATGCCCTTGCCCGTCGCCTTGATGTAGTTGCGGACCGCCTCGGCGTAGCCGAGGTCACCCAGCTCGCCGGCGGCCACCATCTCCTCGATCGAGTCGAACGCCAGGTACGGATTGATGGCGGCGGCGCCGAAGCCGAGCAGCAGTGCGAACTGGTGCACCTCACGCGCCTCGCCGGTCTCGACGATGAGACCGACCTGGGTGCGGGTCTTCTCCCGGATCAGATGGTGGTGGACCGCCGAGGTGGCGAGCAGCATGGGGACGGGCGCCAGCTCCTCGGTCGAACCCCAGTCGGAGAGGACGATCATGTTCGCCCCGGTGGCGATCGCCTCGGACACCTCACGACGGATCCGCTCCAGGGCACGGCCCAGACCGTCTCCACCCGAGAACGCCGGGTACAGACAGCGGACCGTCCGGGCGGAGAAGTGCGGGTCGATCTCCTCGATGTGGAGGATCCGGTCCAGCGTGTCGTTGTCGATGACCGGCTGCGGCAGGGACAGCAGGTGGCAGGACTCGGGACCCGGCTGCAGGATGTTCCCCTCGGGGCCGACGGTCATGGACAGCGAGGTGACGAGTTCCTCACGGATGGCGTCGAGGGGCGGGTTCGTGACCTGCGCGAACAACTGCTTGAAGTAGTCCGACAGCATCCGCGGCCGGTTGGACAGCACGGCGAGCGGCGTGTCGGTGCCCATGGATCCGATGGCCTCGGCGCCGTTCAGGGCCATCGGCCGGACGAGGAACTTCAGCTCCTCGTGCGTGTAGCCGAACGTCTGCTGGTCGCGGACCACGTCCGCGGACGGCTCGCGGACGTGCTGGACCTCGGGCAGGTCCTCGACCTCGAGCAGGTACTCCTCGAGCCACGCCCCGTAGGGGTGCGCCCGGGCCAGGTCGGCCTTGATCTCGGTGTCGTCGATGATCCGTCCCTGCGAGGTGTCGATGAGGAACATGCGACCGGGCTGCAGGCGACCACGGTGCACGACCCGCTCGGGCTCGATCCCCAGGGTTCCGACCTCCGAGGCCATGACCACGAGTCCGTCGTCGCACACCCAGTAGCGGGAGGGACGCAGCCCGTTGCGGTCGAGCACGGCACCCACGACCGTCCCGTCGGTGAAGGTCACCGACGCCGGACCGTCCCACGGCTCCATCAGGCAGGAGTGGTACCGGTAGAAGTCCCGGACCGCCGGGTCCATGTGCTGGTGGTTCTCCCAGGCTTCGGGGATCATCATCAGCATGGCGTGGGGAAGCGAGTAGCCGCCCAGGTGCAGGAGCTCGAGCGCCTCGTCGAGGCGGGCCGTGTCGGATGCCCCGGGCGTGCAGATCGGGAAGATCCGGTCCAGGTCGGCCTGCCCGCCGGTGTCGAGGAGCGGTGAGGCCAGCAGGGCCTCCCTCGCCCGCATCCAGTTCTGGTTGCCCTGGACCGTGTTGATCTCACCGTTGTGGGCGACGTACCGGTACGGGTGCGCCAACGGCCACGACGGGAACGTATTGGTCGAGAAGCGACTGTGGACCAGGGCGAGCGCCGAGGTCACCCGTTCATCGGACAGGTCGGTGAAGAACTCGCCGAGCTGGGGTGTGGTGAGCATCCCCTTGTAGACGAGCGTCCGGCTCGACAGCGACGGGAAGTACACCGCCGAGTCCCCCTCGGCGTCCAACACCTCGTGCTCCACCCGCTTGCGCACGACGTAGGCCAACCGGTCGAGCGCGATGCCGGTCCGGTCACCGGTGGCGTCGGCGAGGAAGAGCTGGCGGAACTTCGGCATGGCCGCCACGGCGGTCCCGCCGATCCCCGTCGGGTCGACCGGCACGTCGCGCCAGCCCAGTACCGACGCACCCTCCTCGGCGCAGATCGACTCGACCGCAGCAACGGCGGCGGCAGCAGCAGCGGGTTCGGTCGGCAGGAAAGCCGTGCCGACGGCGTAGGAGCCCGCGACCGGCAGCTCGAATCCGGCGACCTCTCGCAGGAACCCGTCCGGGACCTGGATCAGGATGCCGGCGCCGTCGCCGGTGTTCTCCTCGGCCCCACGGGCCCCCCGGTGCTCCAGGTTGCAGAGCGAGGTCAGCCCCTGCGCGACCAGCCGATGACTGGCGCGACCGTGGAGGTCGACGACAAACGAGACGCCGCAGGCGTCGTGCTCGTTCTGCGGGTCGTACAGACCCTGGGGACGGGACATGCTGCTCCTGTGACTCGGTCGTGGAACAGTCGACGTTGACTGCGGAGGTCGGCGTCGTTGCCGCGGGCGCCGGGCGTGGTCCCACCAGACGACACGCCGCAGCAGCCAGACGAAGATAGCCGCTGCGGGGCGTGCGCCCAATCCGGGGCTGCTTCCTCGCTACCCTGCCCCGGTGCGGACCCGACGATTCCTCCCGATCGCTGCCGCGCTCGTGCTGGGAGCCTGCGGCGCCGGGGCCGCCGCACCTCCGGCTCCGCCCCCGCCCACGTCGGCGCCCCGTGGCCCCGAGGGCAGCGGTGAGGCCGTGACCATCGCCTTCGCAGGCGATGCGAGCTTCGAGGGGCTGGGCCAGCTCGTCGAGGACGAACCGGAGGCCGTGCTCGCCGGCGTCGGTCCACTGCTCCGGGGCGCCGATCTGGCGGTCGTGAACCTCGAGGCCGTACTCGGCGACGCCGGATCGCCCGTTCCCAAGGCCTTCAACTTCCGGGTACCCGCCGGAGCGCTCGAGAGTCTCTCCGCAGCGGGCGTCGACGTGGTCTCGATGGCCAACAACCACGGGCTGGACTACGGCCGGGAAGGCCTGGAGGAGTCGCTGAGGATCGAACAGGAGACCGGATTCCCGGTCATCGGAGTGGGCCAGAACCTCGAGGAGGCCTACGCCCCCTTCACCACCGAGGTCCGCGGCCAGCGGATCGGTTTGCTCGCCGCCAGCGACGTGATCGACGCCGAGCTGCGCTCCTCGTGGATCGCCACTGACGGCCAGCCCGGTCTCGCCAGCGCCGAGGAGCCCGAGCAGGGCCTGCTCGAGGACCGTGTGCGTCGGCTCCGGGCGGACGTGGACACGCTCGTCGTCTACCTCCACTACGGGGTGGAGCGGGAGACCTGCCCGAACGAGCGGCAGCGGGAACTCGTCGACGCGCTCGTCGGGGCCGGCGCCGACATCGTCGTGGGCACCCACGCGCACCGGTTGCAGGGCCACGGATACCTCGGTGACCGCTACGTGGCCTACGGGCTCGGGAACTTCGTCTTCTCGGCCGGATCCGAGGGCGGCCGGGCGTCGGGCGTGCTCACCGTCACGGCCACCGGCCGCCGCATCGACGGTGCGGAGTGGGTCCCGGCGCGGATCGTCGATGGCCGGCCGGAACCGCTCACGGGCGAGTCCGCCGACGCCGCGCTCGCCGAACAGGACGAGCTCCGGGAGTGCGCCGACCTGAGCGCCTCCCCGAGCGACACCGAGGGACGACCCGGAGGTGGACCGTGATCGAGGACCTGACGACCTACCTGGAGGACGCGCCCACACCGCACCACGCGGTGAGCGTTGCGGCCGACCGCCTGCTCGACGCCGGCTTCGTCGAGCTCGACCCGGCCGGGGCGTGGGAGGCCGAGGCGGCCGGCGGGCCGGCGTTCGTGCGACGGGATGGGGCGCTCGTCGCTTGGGGGGTCGGTGACGGCACCCCGCACGCCCCCCTCCGGCTCGTCGGGGCCCACACCGACTCGCCCGGACTCCGACTGCGACCGCACCCGGACCGCACGAGCGTGGGCTGGCGATCACTCGGGGTCGAGGTCTACGGCGGGGCGCTCTGGAACTCCTGGCTGGACCGGGACCTCCGACTGGCGGGGCGACTCGCCGTCCGCTCAGGCGCCGGAGCGATCCGCTCGGTTCCGGTCGACACCCGGCGGGCCGTCGCCCGGGTGCCGCAGCTGGCGATCCACCTGGACCGTGAGGTCAACTCCGGCGGACTGCGGCTCGATCCCCAACGCCACCTGGCACCGGTCTGGGGACTGGAGTCGGACGGACCCGACGGTGTGGTCGCCGCGCTCGCCGACGAGGTCGGCCTCGATCCCGCCGAGGTGCTCGGCGCCGAACTGCTGCTCGTCGATGCCCAGGCCCCGGAGCGGCTCGGCTGGCGGGGAGAACTGTTGGCCGCCGGCCGTCTGGACGACCTCGTCTCCGTGTGGGCCGGGCTCCGCGCACTGCTCGCCACGGCGTCGTCACGGGGGCCGGTGGTGCCGGTCCTCGTCTGCTGGGACCACGAGGAGGTGGGGAGCGAGACGGCCACGGGTGCGGCCGGATCGTGGCTGGCCGGGATCCTCGAACGGCGGGTGGCGGCACTCGGCGGAACCCGGGACGAGCTCCTGCGGTCGCTCGCAGGATCGGCGCTCGCGTCGGCGGACGTCGCCCATGCCACGCACCCCAACTACCCCGAGCGCCACGACCCGGACCACCTCCTCGTCGCCGGGGCCGGACCGGCGGTCAAGCACAACGCCAATGCGAGGTACGCCACCGACGCGAGGAGCGCGGCCGCGTTCGTTGACGCCTGCCGGTCGGCCGGCGTCCCGCTCCAGCACTATTCGCACCGCAACGACCTGGCCTGCGGCTCCACGGTCGGACCCCTGGTCGCCGCCGGTCTGGCCGTCGAGACCGTCGACGTGGGCCCTCCGATCCTGTCGATGCACTCCGCGCGGGAACTCGTCGCCGTCGCCGACGTCGAGGCGTTCGTCGTCGCCCTCGGTGCGTGGATGGACCCCCGGTGAGCGAGCCGGCCACCCTCGAGCTCCTCGGGGCGGACGGCAACGTCATCGCCGCCGACGAGTGGCGGGACGGAGCGGCCCCGACCGTGGTGCTGGTGCACGGCGGCGGACAGACCCGGCACTCCTGGGGCGGGACCGCCCGGACGCTGCACGCTGCAGGGCACCGGGCGATCGCCTACGACCAACGGGGGCACGGCGAGTCGGACCGGGCCCCTCGCCGCGACTACTCCCACGTGCGCTTCGCCGAGGACTGCGTCGCCGTGTGCCGGACGCTGCGCGAGCGCGACGGGATCGCACCGGTCGTCGTCGGCGCCTCGCTCGGCGGGCTGTCGGTGCTGCTCGCCGAGGGCGATCTCGCCCCGGGGACCGTGAGCGCACTCGTCCTGGTGGACATCACCCCGCGGATGGAGCGCACCGGCGTGGATCGCATCGTCGGGTTCATGCTCGATCGGGTCGACGAGGGGTTCGCATCCCTCGAGGAGGCCGGCGCGGCGGTGGCCGCCTACCAGCCCCACCGCCCGCCACCGAGCGATCTCCGCGGTCTGGCCAAGAACCTCCGGCTGGACGACGACGGACGCTGGCGCTGGCACTGGGACCCGGACATGTTCCTGGGCCCTCATCCGCTCGGCGGCGAGGCGGCCCGGGGACGGTTCGAGGCGGCGGCGACGGAGCTGGCGGTACCCACGCTGCTGGTGCGCGGCCGACAGTCCGACCTCGTGAGCGTCGAGACGGCTCGGGAGTTCCTCGAACTCTGCCCACACGCCGAGTTCGTCGACGTCAGCGATGCCGGCCACATGGTGGCCGGCGACCGCAACGACGTCTTCTCCGCCGCCGTGGTCGGGTTCCTCGACCGCCTGTCGGTCGCCTGAGCCGCTGATGGAACCCGGACGGGCCCGGTCACTGCTCGGCCTCGCCGCCGGTGCCGACCGGGCGACCATCCGCGCCGCGTACCGGCGGCGGGTCGCCAGGGTCCACCCCGACGTCAGTCGATCTCCAGACGCCACGGACCGCACCCTGGAGCTCAGGATCGCGCTGGAGGTCCTGCTCGGAGCCACTCCGACGGAGGGAGAAGGCGCCGGCCCGCCCGTGGAGCCACCTGCGCCTGAGGAGCGGTCCCCCGCCCCGCCCCCGGTGCTGGTCGAGCGTCGATCCGAGGACACGATCGGCGTCGCACTCCCGCCCGACGAGGTGCTGCTGCTGCTGATCGAGGTCGCCCACGACCTGGGCGAGGTCGCCTACCTGGATCCGGCGAACGGGTTGATCGAGGTCGTCGTCGAGTTCCTCGAGGCGCCGACGTCCTCGGTGCTCCTCCACCTGCAGGGACGAGCCACCGGAGTCACCGAGATCGTCTGCACGGTCGAGCCGCTCAGCGGTGGGGCCCGCCCGCCCACGGAGGCCGTGACCGAACTGCTGCGCCGGACGATCGTCTCGGCGCTGGCCGAGCCAGGCTCGTCAGCGGCCGAGCCGGTGCCGCCAGGTTGAGCCGTAACGGAGCCGGGCCGCCCGGATGCCGAGCTCGGCCAGCCGTTCGGGAACGGGAAACCACCAGGGCTCGCGAGGCGTGCGCCACCGGGTTGCCAGGATCGACTTGACGTTCGTGAACTCCCGCAGGCCCTCGGGGCCGTGCACCCGGCCCAGACCCGATTCCTTCACGCCGCCGAACGGCAGCCCCGTTACGGCGTAGGAGACGATGCAGTCGTTGATGCAGACGTTCCCCGACTCCAACCGTTCCGCGATGCGGGTGGCGGCGGTCTCGTCCGATGACCAGACGGAGCTGTTGAGCCCGTAGCGGGAGTCGTTCGCCAACTCGACCGCCTCGTCGACCGACCGGGTCACCATGATCGGCAGGACGGGGCCGAAGGTCTCCTCCACCATCACGTCCATGCCGTGGTCGACGTCGACGAGCACGGTGGGCTCGAACCAGGTGCCCGGCCGGTCGAGCCGTCGACCGCCCGTCAGGACCCGTGCACCCTTGGCCACGGCGTCGGCCAGGTGCCGTTCGACGGTGTCGACCTGGGGGCCGAAGGTCATCGAGCCGATGTCACCGGTACCCGTGTCGTCCTGACGGATCCGATCGACCTCGTCGACGACCCTCCGGACGAACTCGTCGGCGACCGACTCGTCGACGTAGACCCGCTCGACCGACATGCAGGTCTGACCCGAGTTCTGCATGGACCCCCACACGGCCCCGCGGACCGCACGGTCCAGGTCGGCATCGGCGCAGACGATCATCGGGTCCTTCCCGCCGAGCTCGAGCAGCACGGGCGTGAGCGAGTCGGCAGCAGCGGCCATCACCCGACGTCCGGTCCGGCCCGAACCCGTGAACGCGACCTTGTCCACACCGCTGCGGACCAGGGCCTCGCCGGTCGGTCCGCCCCCCTGGACCACCTGGACCAGATCCGGCCACTCGTCGCCGCTGAACAGGCCCCGGATCGCCTCGCCCACCGCCGGCGTCACCTCGGACGGCTTGAGCACCACGGCGTTGCCCGCCGCCAACGCCGTCACCAGCGGCGTCATCGCCAGGGTGAACGGGTAGTTCCACGGGCTGATCACACCGACGACGCCGACGGGCTCGTAGCGCTTCCACGCCCGCTTGTGGACCATGGTGCCGGGGTGGACGGGCTGGTCGCGCAGCCACCGGGCGGCGTGGTCGGCGTAGTAGCCGATCGTCTCGCAGACGGCGGTGACCTCGGTGGTCACGGCCTCGGCGGGTTGCTTGCCGGTGGCGGCACAGATGGTGGCGACGATCGCCTCGGCATCGTCCAGGATCCGGTCCCGGATCCGCACGAGGTGCGCAGCCCGCTCCTTGTGGCCTGCTGCCGCCCAGCCCGTGGATGCGGCCCGGGCCCGGTCGACGGCCCGGACGACGTCCTCGGGTCCGTCCACGGGTACCCGGCCGACGACCCGGCCGGTCCGGGGGTCGACGCACTCGAGCATCCCCGGGTCGTGCGACCCGGAGGAGGACGGGACGGTGGGTCGCTCGGTGGTGCTCACACCCGGACGCTACCGCCGCACCGTGGGGCACGTCCGTCCGACCGCCCGTGCGCTCCACGAACAACTGCTCAGGGATCCCTCCGGCCGGGCCGATAGGACCCCGTGCGATCACGCGGAACCAGCCAGAGCGACGGCACCCCGGTCCGGCCCGGCCAGGAGCGGTCCGAGCGGGGTGCCGTGCTCGTGGAGGCGGCGTTCGCCATTCCCGTGCTGTTGTTGATCCTGCTGGGCACGATGGAGTTCGGTCTCGTGTTCGCCAGCGGTTCCGTGACGACCGGTTCGAGCCGTTCGGGCGCCCGCCTCGCAGCCACCTCGTACGCTCCGGCGGGGACCGTGCAGAGCGCCCAGCTCGACGCTGCGGACGGCATCGCCGCTGCGGTCTCGGCCGACCTCATGGCCCTGCAGAACGCCGAACCGATCGGTCTGGCCATCTACGAGGTGAACCCGTCGGCTGCCGACGGGGCGCCCTACGGGGGCTTCCCCGGCGACCTCCTGAGCGGCGGGTGCTCGTCGAGTTGCATCCGATACACCTGGGACGGCGACGAGATGGTGTTCGCCAGCGGCGGCTGGAGCGACCCCGACGCGTGCGGCACGACCGTCGACTCCGTCGGTGTCTTCGTCCAGGTCCGCCACACCTACGTCACCGGCCTCATCGGGGAGTCCCGGACGGTGAACGGGCACACGACCATGCGACTCGAGCCCCTGCCGTCGGACCAGTGCTGAGCCCGCTGCGCTCCCTGGCCGCCCGCCGCTGGGCCGAGGACCGGTCCCAGGACGGCCTCGTGCTCGTCTGGATGAGCCTGACGCTGACCCTGATGCTGCTCTTCGCCGGCTTCGCGGTCGACATGTCGAACTGGTGGCTGCAGGCGCAACGGATCCAGACCGCGGCCGATGCCGGGGCCCACGCCGGTGCGGCGTTCCTCCCGGCGGACTTCACCAACGCCCGGTCCAAGGCGACCTCCGAGACCGGCCGGAACGGCTACACGACCGGCGGCTCCGACAACCAGGTCGTCACGGTCACCCAGGAGCCGAACCCCAACCGGATCCGGGTCAGTGTGACCGCCGACGTCCCGTCGTTCTTCCTGGACCTCGTCGGGCTCGATTCGATCCGGATGACCCGTGAGTCGGTGGCCGAGTACGTGGCGCCGGTCCCCATGGGCTCACCGCAGAACAAGCTGGGCAACGACCCCGAGGGGGTCAACCCGAACACGCAGCTCTGGGTGAACATCGCCGGGCCGCAGACCGGCAAGCAGCAGGGCGAGCGCAACCACACCCGCCTCTGCAACGGCAGCCCCCGGGAGTACGGGTGCAGCGGGTCCTCGAGCACCGAGTACGCCGACGACGGCTACTTCTTCGGGATGGAGGTCACCAGCGTCGTCTCCGGCCAGCCGCTCAACTTCCAGGTCTTCGACGCCGCGTTCGTCAACGTCGGATCGACCTGCACCTCGAACATGCCGACGAGCAGCCAGATCAACGGCAGTTCGTCCTTCACGGCGCTGACCACGAAGTTCGCCGACGCCGCCACCCGGTACGGGTCCAACGCCGCGTACTGCACCGGCGACCAGGGCTGGGGCAACCGGAACGTGCAGACCAGCTTCATCTTCCGTGAGCCGGACGAGA
This sequence comes from uncultured Microthrixaceae bacterium, assembly GCA_964391365.1. Classification (GTDB taxonomy): domain Bacteria; phylum Actinomycetota; class Acidimicrobiia; order Acidimicrobiales; family Microtrichaceae; genus SXMI01. The sequence goes on from CAYMKW010000054.1 coordinate 10,191, forward strand.
CGCCCTGGTCGAACGTCGACAACCCGATCATCTCGACCTCGACCTGCTCCCCCGTCACGGTGGCCGCCTACAACCCGTCGACCGCCTCGTCACCCAGCCGCTACATCTACGACCAGCTGATGGGGGCCTCCAGCGGCTCGCTGAACGCGAACGACGGGACCATCTCGTTCGCCGAGGCCTTCCGGCGCTTCTCGACCTTCTGCTCGATCCCCGCCGGTTCGGTCGAGACCGGCACCTACGTGGTGCAGGTCCGCACGAACGCGCTCTCCTCCTCCCCCACCGTCGCCAACAGCGGAGTGACGACCGAGGGACACAACCGGATGGCCTTCCGGGCCGGCTTCGGGACCACGGGGGTCAACGAGGTGAGCGGCTCGAACGTCACCCTGGCCGCGCTGGGTCGGCTGCCGATCTACGCCAACTCGACGGGAGCCGACTCGCAGTTCTACATGGCGAGGGTCCGGCCGTACGACGCCGGGCGGACGTTGCGGATCAACCTCTACGACATGGGTGAGGCCTCCCAGCCCGGCTCGCTGCAGATCCTGCCGCCGGTCGAGTTCGCCTCGACGTTCTCGGGCTGCTCCATCACCCGGGACGACGGCGCCGCCCTGAGCGTCAACGCCGGGATCTGCCAGCTCAACAACGTCTCGAGCTCGTCCTACAACGGGCGGCTCCTGACGATCGACGTGCCGATCCCGTCGAACTACACGTGCAACGAGAACCAGCCGACCGGCTGCTGGATCAGGATCCGCGCCTACTACCCGTCGGGATCCGGCGTCACCGACGCCACCACCTGGACCGCGGCGATCCTCGGCAATCCGATCAGGATCGTCGAGTAGCCCACTCGGCGATCGCCTCGCCCATGGGGGTCGAGGGCGGCCCGTCGACGAACGGCCAGAGCTCCTCGGCGATCCGCCGCCAGTTGCCCCGGGCACCCAGGTCGCCGAAGAGGGCGAACAGCCCCAGGTTGATCCGCTGGATCACCACCATGGACGGCGGCAGGTTCGCCGCCTTCATGATCTCGGCGTGCGGCCCCGACAGGTCGAAGAACGCCCGGACCGACTGCGAGGACCACTCCGGGGTGATCTCCAGCACCCGGTCCTCCATCACGAACTCGTAGAAGTGGCCGAAGTACTCGGCCAGGTCCTCGACGGGGACGTCGAGCCCGGGCGCCAGGATCCCGACGTCCTCGACGACCCGTTGGAAGCCCACGATGTCCCGGTCCAGGACCATGGCCCGGATCATGCGCTCGAAGATCGACACCTCGTCGTCGGTGAACCGCTTGCAGAGTCCGTAGTCGAGGAACGAGATCCGCCCGCCCGGGCGGAACAGGTAGTTGCCCGGGTGCGGGTCGCCGTTGAAGGCCCGGAGGCCGTAGATGCTGCCGAACGCGAACCGGTAGAGGCACTCGGCGGCGAGCTGTCGCTCCTCCTCCGGCCAGGTCAGGACCTCGGCGAAACGGGCCCCCTCGACGAGTTCCGTGGTCAGGACCCGGGCACCCGATCGATCGTCGACCACCTCGGGCACGTGGATGAACGGGTGACCCCGGTAGTGGTCGGCGAAGGTGCGCTGGTGGTCGGCCTCGATCCGGTAGTCGAGCTCCTCGACCAGCCGCTCGCGCAGCTCACCCACGATGGGCACCGGGTCCATGCCGGGGAACAGCAGCGACATGACCTGGAACAGCAGGTCGGTGTTCTCCAGGTCGGACGCGATCGCCTGGTCGACCCCCGGGTACTGCACCTTGACGGCGACCTCCCGGCCGTCGGCGGTGCGGGCCCGGTGGACCTGCCCGATCGACGCCGCCGCGAGCGGGGACGGATCCCATTCGGCGAACACGGCCTCGGGAGCCCCACCGAGTTCCCGCTCGACGACCTCGGCCACGAGCTCGGGTGCCATCGGCGGCGCATCGGCCTGGAGCTCGGCCAGTGCCGCCCGGACCGGTTCCGGCAGCCCCTGGTCGAGGTAGCTCGCCATCTGACCGAGCTTCATGACGGCGCCCTTCATGCCCCCGAGGAGGGCCGCGACCTGCTCGGCGGTCCGGAGCTGGTACTCGGCCTCGAGCGAGGCGCGCTGGGAGTCGTCGGCCACCATGGACCGCGCCCGCATGACCGCGTAGCCGGTCCCGGCCCGCGCCCCCACGCCGGCCAGACGGGCGGTCCGCTCCAACCGGTCCACCGAGACCACCGGTGCCTCGGGCCTGCTGGGGTTCCCGCGCTCACGCCGTCGACGGGCGAACACGGCCGCGGCGGCCCCGACTCCCCCGGCGACGACGGCGGTCGTGAGCGTGCGGCGGACTCCCCGTCGCACGATGGGTCAGGACTCGCTGATCGTCACCGACTCGATCACGACGGGGTCCACCGGTGCGTCGCCGCGACCGGTCGCCACCTTCTGGATCTCGTCGAGGACGTCGAGGCCGCTGATCAGCTTGCCGAACAGGGAGTACTGGGGCGGCAGCTTCATGCCGCTGCCCCCGGAGATGACGAAGAACTGGCTCCCGTTGGTGTCCGGCCCGGCGTTCGCCATGGCCAGCGAACCCACGGCGTACTCACCGGCCTTCGGCAGCTCGTCGGCGAAGCGGTAACCGGGGTTGCCCCGGCCGCTGCCCTCGGGGCAACCACCCTGGATGACGAAGTCCCGGATGATCCGGTGGAACGTCAGACCGTCGAAGTAGTGGTAGCGGGCCAGGAACACGAAGCTGTTGACCGTGCGCGGCGCCCGCTCCGGGTACAGGAACGCCACCATCGTGCCGTGGTTCGTGACGATGGTCGCCTCGTAGGTGTGCGTCGGATCGATGCACATCGGAGGCTCGGCGTCGAAGTGGGTGCGACGCTCCGATGAGCCGTCGGCTGCTGGACACTCGGCTGCCATGCGATTCCTTCCGGAAGGGGCCCGTGCGGGCGGGGAAACGGATCGTACCCGTCCCGGCCGGACTCACCGGAACCCGGCGAGCACCCCATCTGCCTCGGGCTGGGCGAGCAGCAGCACGGCGGCGCCGCCGATCTCGGTCGGCCGCGTCGGCAGGGTCACCGACAGCGGCGGGCCGGACGACAGCTTCCGGGCGAGGCCCAGCAGTTCGGTGAACGACGCCGAATCGTCGAGCACCACGCCGTCGGAGAGCGCCCCGACGGCGTTCACGAGTGCGAACGGGTTCCGCTCCGCACCCAGCTGGGACAGCGCCGAGCGCAGGAACGCCTGCTGCCGCAGGTTCCTCCCCAGGTCGGCCGTGGGATCCCTCACGAACTCACCGTCGATGAACTCGGTGTAGTTGCGGGAACGCACGTAGGCCAGCGCCTGACGGCCGTCGAGCACGACCGGGCCCGACTGACCGACCTGCAGGCCGGAGGCGGGGTCGCCTGCCGGGTGCGGGAAGTCGACGGTGACCCCACCGATGGCGTCGACCAGGCCGCCGAAGGAGCCGAACCCGATCTCCACGTAGTGGTTCACCGGCACGTCGAGCGCCGAACGCACCGTTCGAACGAGCGCCGCGGGACCGACCGCGTACGCGCCGTTGATGCGGCCCTCCACACCGGAGACCGGGTAGGTGACCCACAGGTCGCGTGGGATCGACATCATGGCGGCACCCTCGGGCCCGGTCCGGAGCAGGATGATCGTGTCGCTGCGGCGCCCCTCGACGGTGCTGGTCCCGCCGGGCCCGACGTCCGGGTCGAAGCCCTCCCGCGAGTCGGATCCGACCAGGAGCCAGTTGACGTAGTCGCCCTCCACCGGGTCGAGCACCTCGGACAGGTCGACCCGCTCGATCCCGCGGTACGACAGGAACGCCCGACCGCCGAGCCAGAGGCCGACGAGGCCGATCGCCAGCACCCCGACGAGCGCCACGCGGCCCCAGGGTCGGCGACGGCGAACCGGTCGGTTCGTCGGGTCCGGGGGCCGCCCCGGGGTCCTGGCACGGTCCAACGGGGTCGACGGTTCCCGAGGGGGCGCCGACGACGGTCCCGGGCCGGCCGATTGCGGCGTGTCGCTCCGCCCGGAGGCCGGCCGGGAGGCCACGGGAGCGGCCGGTCCGGCAGGCTCGCCGGGGGCGGGCACGAAGAACTTCCCCGGTCCGTCGGCACCACCCGCAGCTCCGCGGTCGGGGCGTCGTGGACTCACCCCGACAGTGTGTCCGCTGGCCGACACGTGGTGGCGGCACCGGCCGGCCCGGGCGGCAGCGCTCCCTCTCAGTCCGCGGACAGGAACAGGGTCTTGGTCTCCGTGTAGTGGTCGAGCGCCGCCAGCCCGAGCTCGCGTCCGATGCCGGAACGCTTGAACCCGCCGAACGGCAGCTCGGTGCGCACGCTCCGGTTCGTGTTGACCGACATGACCCCGGTCCGCACTGCGGTACCGACCCGGATCGCCCGACCCACATCCCTGGTCCACAGCGTGCCGGACAGGCCGTACTCGCTGTCGTTGGCGATCCGGACGGCGTCGGCCTCGTCGTCGAACGGGATGACCGTGACGACCGGACCGAAGATCTCCTCCCGGGCCACCCGCATCGAGTTGTCGGCGCCGGCCACGACCGCCGGCGAGAGGTACCAACCCGGTCCGGACGACTCCCCTCCGCAGACCACCTCGGCTCCCTCCGACCGGGCGATGTCGAGGTACTCGAGGCTGGTCGACCGCTGGGCCGCCGAGATCATCGGGCCGATCTCCGTGGCCTCGTCAGCGGGATCACCGACCACCAACTGCTCCGTGCGGGCCGCCAGCGCGGCGACCACGTCGTCGTACACCGATCGCTCCACGAGCAGACGGCTGCGGGCGCAGCAGTCCTGGCCGGCGTTGGCGAACACCGAGTACGGAATCGCCTCGACCGCCGCCTCGAGGTCGGCGTCGGCGAACACGATCGCGGCCGACTTGCCCCCGAGCTCCAGCGAGATCAGGGTCACGTTCGGCGCCACCCGAGCCATCAGGTGCGAACCGGTCGACGAATCCCCGGTGAACGACACCTTGGCGACTCGTGGATCGGTGACCAGCGACTCGCCGATGCCCGAGCCGGGGCCGGGCAGCACGCTGACGCAATCGGCCGGCACGCCGGCGGCCACGAGGACCTCACCGAGCATCACCGCGGTGACCGGTGTCAGCGACGCCGGCTTCAGGATCACGGGGTTCCCGCACGCCAGGGCCGGCGCCAGCTTCCAGCTGGCGATCAGCATGGGGAAGTTCCAGGGCACGATCAGCCCGCAGACGCCGACCGGGACGCGGAGCACCAGCCCGAGGCCGGGGTCCGGTGTCGGCACCACCGCGCCGAGGTGCTTGTTGGCGGCGCCGGCGTAGTAGTCGAACACGTCGGCCATGGCGCCGGCCTCCCAGCGCGCGTCGGCGATCGTGTGGCCGGCGGTGCGCACCTCGGCCCGGGCGAACTCCTCGGCCCGGGCGCGGATCCCATCGGCGACCCGGCGCAGGATCCGTCCCCGTTCGGTGGCACTGACCGACCCCCACTCGCCCGCCCGTGCGGCCCGGTCCGCGGCGGCGAGCGCGGTCTCGAGCTCCTCGACACCGGCCTGGGCGACCACATCGGTCACCAGGTCCGTCGCCGGGTCACGCACCTCGAGTTCGCCCCCGCTCGAGCGGTGGACCACCTCCCCCGCCAGCAGCAGCGGGTGCCGCCGCACCGAGGTCCCGTCCGTCGTCGCCGTCTCACTCATGGCGTGGGAGTGTAGGGACTCCGAGCCGCTAGCCTCCCCACGCCATGGGACGTCTCGACGACAAGGTGTGTCTGATCACCGGAGCCGCATCCGGTCTGGGTCGGGTGGCGGCGGAGCGGTTCGCCGCCGAGGGAGCCACCGTGGTCGTGGCCGATGTCGGTGACGGCACCGCCACCGTCGATGCCATCACCGCTGCGGGAGGAACGGCGACGACGGTCCACTGCGACGTCGCCGACGAGTCGTCGGTCGCGGCGGCCGTCGACCACGCCGTCGACACCCACGGCGGACTGCACGTCCTCTACAACAACGCCGGCGTCTCCCTCGGCGACGACGACGGGCCGGAGAACACCGGCGTGGACGTCTGGGAGACCACACTGCGCGTCAACGTGACCGGCCTGGCGCTCTGCTGCAAGCACGGCATCCCCGCCATGCTGCGCACGGTCGAGGCGGGTGGACCCGGGGTGGGCCGGGGCGGCGCCTCGATCGTGAACGTCGCCAGCTTCGTCGCCCACCTGGGTGCGGCCACTCCGCAGATCGCCTACACCGCGTCCAAGGGGGCGGTCCTGTCGATGACGCGTGAGATCGCCGTCATCTACGCCCGTCAGGGCCTGCGGGCGAACGCACTCTGCCCGGGACCCGTCCTGACGCCGCTGCTGGCCAAGTACCTGTCCGACGAACAGAAGCGCCAGCGTCGTCTGGTCCACATCCCCATGGGGCGGTTCGGCGAGGCGGTCGAGATCGCCGAGGGTGCGCTGTTCCTCGCCTCCGACGAGTCCTCGTTCATGACGGGGCAGTCCCTCCTCGTCGACGGTGGCATCACCGCCGCCTACACCACCCCGGAGTAATCCACCCTCACAGGGAGACCCACATGCCCACGACCGGCAAGATCGACCTGCCGACACTGCGAACGCTCGTCGATGCCGACGAGATCGACACCGTCGTCGTCGCGTTCACCGACCTGCTGGGCCGGCTCATGGGCAAGCGCGTCACCGGCCGGTTCTTCGTCGACCACATCGTCGACGAGGACGGCACCGGCGGCGAGGGCATCGAGGCCTGCAACTACCTGCTGACCGTCGACGTCGACATGAGCGTCGTCGAGGGATACGAGTACGCCACCTGGGACGGCGGCTACGGCGACTTCCGAGGTCGGCCCGACCTGTCGACGCTGCGGGTCACCCCGTGGCTGCCCAGGACGGCCATGGTCCTGTGCGACGTCGTCGAGCACGACGGCAGCCCGGTCCCGGTGTCGCCACGGCAGATCCTGCAGCGCCAGATCGAGCGTGCAGCCGAGCGCGGCCTGCAGGTCATGGTCGGTTCCGAGCTGGAGTTCTTCGCCTACCACGAGACCTACGACGAGCTCGCGGCCCAGGGATACCGCAACCTCGAGGCCCAGACCTCGTCCTGGTACAACCTCGACTACCACGTCTTCCAGACCACCAAGGACGAGCCCCTCCTGCGCGAGCTGCGCAACCAGATGCTCGCGGCGGGCCTGCCGGTCGAGTTCTCCAAGGGCGAGGCGGCCCCCGGCCAGCACGAGCTCAACCTGCGCTACTCCGACGCGCTGACCATGGCCGACAACCACACCATCTACAAGAACGGTGCCAAGGAGATCGCCCACCTGCAGGGCAAGTCGATCACGTTCATGGCCAAGCCCCGGATCGACGAGCCCGGCTCGAGCTGCCACATCCACTCCTCGATCTGGTCGACCGACGGTGCCCCGCTCTGCCCCGGCGACGGACCCCACGACATGTCGCCGACCTTCCGGTCCTGGATGGGCGGGCTGCTCGCCCACTCCCGTGAGCTCTCGATCTGCTTCGCCCCGTTCGTGAACTCCTACAAGCGGTACCAGCCCGGTTCCTGGGCGCCGACGGCCGTCGTCTGGTCGCCCGACAACCGCACCTGCGGCCTGCGCCTCGTCGGTCACGGTGCCGGCATGCGCGTCG
>CAYMKW010000055.1:0-17715 GCA_964391365.1 uncultured Microthrixaceae bacterium
CCGGGCGTCGGCCCGCCGCGGCGCCGCCTGACCGTTCTCGACGAGCACGTCGACCGATTCGCCGTTGATCTTCAGCATCGTGGTGAAGAACAGCGCCAACGCCGGGAACACGATGCCGAGGATGAAGATGGCGACGGCCACCTCGATGAGGGACGAGCCCCGCTGACCGCGCCCTCCCGGCCCCCGCTCGTCCACCGTCACCTCAGCCCAGGTTGACCTGACCGTAGATGCCGTACATGGCGCTCACCATGGCCAGCGCCACAAAGCCCACGACACCGCCGATGAAGATGATGGTGATCGGCTCGAACCAGGCGGTCAGCTTGTCCACCGCGTAGTCGAGCTCCTCCTCGTAGAAGCCCGCTGCGTTGTTGAGCTGTGTGGACAGCTCACCCGTGCGCTCGCCCACCCGGATCATCTGAATGGTCGTCGTCGGGAACAGCTCGGTACGGGCCAACGGGTCGGCGAACCCCTGGCCGGCCAGCACGCCGTCCATCGCCGCGCTCAGACGCTTCTTGTAGACCTGATTGTTGGAGCAGTCGATGGCCGTGGGCAGCGCCTCGGGCAGCGGTGTGCCCGAATCCAGCAGCGCTGCCAGCACCCGCGTGAAGCGTTCCGTGGACGAGTACGTCACCACGGTCGAGATCATGGGGATCTTCAACTGCAGGGCATGGAAGTTGAGCTTGCCGACCGGTGTGCGGATGTAGAAGAAGCCCGCCACCGCCGCCACCAACAGGATCAGTCCGGTGATGAGCCCCGCCGGCGACTGCACGAAGTCCGCCACCGCCATGAGCATCCTCGTGGGCAGCGGCAGCTCCGCGTCGAACTCCTCGAAGAACGTGGCGAACCGCGGAATGGCGAACACCACGATCACCAGGATCACCGCGAACGACAGGCCCAGCAGGATCACCGGGTAGATGAGCGCCTTGCGCACCTGCCGGGACAGCTCCACGTCACGGCGGATGTAGGTGTGCAGCTGGTCGAACGCCTCGTCCATGCGGCCGGTCAGCTCGGCCGAGCGCAGCATGGCCATGTAGTAGGGCGGGAACACGTCCTCGTGGGCGGCGAGCGAGTTGGCGAGCGAGCGGCCGGCGGTCACCCGCTCCAACACGTCGTTCAACACCGCACGGAAGCGCTTGTTCTTGGCGTCCTGACGGAGGTTGTCGATCGCCTCGGTCACCGGCACGCCGGCCCGCAGGAAGGTCGCCATCTGCCGGGAGAAGTGCATGATGTCCGGGAGCGGGACCTTCTCGGCGGTGATGTCGGTCTGGAGGCCCTTCTTCTCCTTGATCTTCGTGACCCGCAGGCCCTGCACGGCCAGCTCGTTGCGGGCGGCGTTGGCCGACACCGCCTCGATCTCGCCCTTGACGGTCTGGCCGTCGAGGTTCTGGGCCTCGTAGCGGAACTTCGCCGTCTCGGACTTGCGGGCCCTGTCCTTGCGGGACTTCTTGGGCGCGGCCGGCTGAACGTTGGCGGCGGGATCGATCTGGCCTGGCTCCTGGACGGCGGTCATGCCGACGCCTCCCTCCTGGCGTTCAGGTCACTGACCGTAGCCGTGTGACCATCGTCGCCTTCAGCCTGCTGTGGGTCGGTCCTGAGCGGATCATCAGACGGCACCGGCGGCGGCTGGAACGGCGGCGGTACGACGTGACCGCTCACCACCTCGGCCGGCGGTTCCGAGGGGACCTGCTCGGGTGCTGCGAACGTGGCTGCGGGGGCCGGCGGCTGGTCGCCTGCCGGGGGCGCGTGCCACTCGGTTTGGGCGGGCGGTGCGACCGGGGCAGCGGGATCGGCGAACGGCGCCGTCGGCGTCCACTCCACCCCGTCCTCCGGCAGGGTCGCCGGGCCGGCCGGGATCGCCTCCTCGCCCTTGTCGAGCGCCCTCGGGCCGGGGCCGAGCGCCAACGGCTCGTCGTCGGCACCACCCGGCGCGTACACCGAGCGGTACACCTCCTCGACGGTGGTGACCCCGTCCACGACCAGCTGGAACGCCTGGGCCGCCATGGTGCGCAGGCCCTCGGCGATCGCCGCCTCGGTCACCTCGGCGTGCGTCGCCCGGGTCACGACCAGCTCCCGGATCTTCTCGGTCATGACGAGCAGCTCGTACACGCCGATCCGGCCGCGGTAGCCGGTCTGCTCGCACATGTGGCAGCCCACCGGACCGAACCACACGTCGGGCTGCTGGCCGTCGGTGAAGTCCGCCACGACCGACACGTGCGACGGCTTGGGCTGCGTCGGCGCCTTGCAGTTGCTGCACAGCCGGCGCAGCAGCCGCTGGCCCACCACGCCGTTGATGGCCGACGACACCAGAAACGGCTCGATCCCCATGTCCACGAACCGGTGCAGCGCCGACACCGAGTCGATCGCGTGCATGGAGGACAGCACCAGGTGGCCCGTCAGCGACGCCTGCATGGCGATGCGGGCCGTCTCCTCGTCACGGATCTCTCCGACCAGGATCACGTCCGGGTCCTGACGCAGGATCCCCCGCAGGCCCGTGGCGAAGTCGAAGCCGTTCTCCATCACCTGCATCTGGTTGATGCCCTCGAACTGGTACTCGACCGGATCCTCAACCGTGATCGTGTTCTTCGTCGGGTCGTTCACCTCGGTCAACGCCGCGTACAGCGTGGTGGTCTTGCCGGCGCCCGTCGGCCCCGTGCACAGGATCATGCCGAGCGGCGCCCGGGCCAGACGGAGGAACGGCTCCTCCACCTGCGGGATCATGCCCAGCTCCTTCATGGACAGCAGCGACTTCGTCTTGTCCAGCAGCCGCAGCACGACGGTCTCGCCGTGGATGGTCGGCACCACCGAACAGCGGACGTCGATCGGGCGGCCGTCCACCCGCACCGAGAACTGGCCGTCCTGGGGGCGCCGACGCTCCACGATGTTCAACTCGGCCATCACCTTGATGCGGCTCGACACCGCCGGGCCCATCGCGGCCGGCAGACGGATCGCCTCGGTCATGGCGCCGTCCACGCGGTAACGGACACGCAGGTGGCCCTCACCCGGCTCGATGTGGATGTCCGACGCCCGGCTGCGCACCCCCTGGGTGAGCACCTGGTTGACGACCTTCACGACCGGAGCGTTCTCATCCGCCTGGAAGGAGGCGATCAGGTCGTCACCGCCCATGGAGGCGTTCGACAACTCGAAGGCCTGGACCATCTCGTGGTGGTCCGCCAGCGCGTTGTAGGACTGGTCGAGCAGCCGCTCGATCTCACTGCGGGGGCCGATCATCAGGCCGATGCTCCCGCAGTGGTCGACCAGCTCCCGGATGGCGTCGGTGTTCAGCGGATCGGCGCTGGCCAGGTAGATGCGGCCGCCCTCCTGGTGGACCGGGAACACGCCGTGGCGGCGGGCCAGGTCCTCGGGCACCCGGGCGATCGCGTCGGCGTCCGGGGTGACCTGCGACAGGTCGGCCAGCGGGACACCGAACTGGTTGGCCAGGCCGGCCGTCAGCGCCATCTCGTTGAGCGACCCCAACTCCATCAGGATCTCGCCCAGGCGGGCGGCGGACTCGGCCGAAGGCGAGTCCTTCTGGCGCTGCAGGGCGCGGAGCAGCTCGTCCGGGTCGATCGAGCCGAGCTCCAACAGCACCTGACCCAGCAGCGGGCGCGTCGAACCGACCCACTCGCCGATCTGGACGTCCAGGATGGCGGCGCTGCCGCTGTCGAAGTCCACCGTCCTGCGGCGGCGCAGCAGACCACCATCGGAGCCCGGTTCGTCGCCCTTGGTTCGCCGGAACACGGCCACGTCTGGTCCCCTCTTCCCCGGGGCAGGACACCCCACGGGACGAACTTCCACCCCGCCTGAATGCAACGGAGCGTGAGGACGAGTGTGGTTCAGGGTCCGGGGACTGTCAACGAACGGACGACCCATACGCGGGCGTCGTCGGTGGGCAGAATCCCCCGGTTGCGAGCCGGTCCCGTTGTGGGTCCGAGGGGGCGGGGACGATACGGGGCGGGCCGCCGTCGCCACGCAGGGTGGTCGGCCGCGTGGTGGTCGGCGGGCCGGTGGCCGGCGGGCCGGTCAGCGCAGGCCGAGCGCCTCGGAGACCGCCAGGACGACCGGCGACCGGTTCAGGCAGTAGAGGTGGACGCCGGGGGCACCACGGTCCAGCAGCTCCCGACACAACTCGGCGGCCGCATCGACCACGATCCGATCCCGCTCCCCACCCTCGGCCGACTCCACCCGAGCCGCCAGGTCCGCCGGGAACGTCGCCCCCGACATCTCGGCCATCCGGGCGATACCCGTCGGATTCGACAACGGCATGACCCCCGGCAGCACCGGCGTGGTGCAGTCCCGAGCCGCCAGGTCGTCGATCATCGCCGTGTAGTCGTCCGGGTCGAAGAAGAACTGGGTGACGCCGAAGTCCGCCGCCCGCAGCTTGGCGGCCAGGTGGTCCCGGTCGCTCGAGCGGTCCGGCGAGCGCGGGTGCAGCTCCGGGTGCGCCGCCACACCCACCGAGAACTGCGGGCCGCGGGCGCGCACCAGCTCGACCAGCTCGAGTGCGTAGGTGAAGTCGCCGCCCGCCGGCGAACCGTCAGCCGGAGGGTCACCCGCCAACGCCAGGATGTCGTGCACCCCGTGGGCGTCGTAGTCGTCGAGCAGCGCATCCAGCTCGGCCCGGGTCGAGCCGACGCAGGTCAGGTGGGCCATGGCCGGGTACGACTGCTCGGCGTTCAGACGGACGACCAGGTCCCGGGTCCGGTCACGGGTGCTGCCGCCCGCGCCGTAGGTGACCGACACGAAGCTCAGGTCGAGCGGTCGGAGCTCCTCGACGGTACGAACCAGCTGGGCCTCGCCCTCGTCGGACTTGGGCGGGAAGAACTCGACGCTCAGGGTGGGGCCGGCGGCGATCAGGTCGGCGATGCGGACGTCCGACCCGGAGGTCGGCTCCGGCGTGGTGTCGGTGGGTGCAGCACCGGCCGGCGCAGCGTGGTCGTCGGGATGGGTCACCGGCGATCAGCCCCCCGGGGTCGAGGCGTCGGCCGACCGTTCCGCCGCCTCGACCGTGTTCGACAGCAGCATCGCCCGCGTCATGGGGCCCACGCCGCCCACCCGCGGCGACACCCACCCGGCGACCTCGGACACGCCGTCGTCGACGTCCGAGAGCAACCTCCCGTCCCGGAAGCTCACCCCGGCGGCCACCACCGCCGCACCCGGCGCCACCATGTCGGCGGTGATCAGACCCGGCGAACCCGCCGCGGCGACGACCACGTCGGCAGTCCGGGTGTACGCGCCGATGTCGTCGACACCCGTGTGCACGACCGTGACCGCAGCGTTCGTGTCCGGCCGCTTGAGTGTGAGCAGGTTGGCGAGCGGCCGGCCGATCGTCAGGCCCCGTCCGACGATCACCACGTGACGGCCGGCGAGCGGGACGTCGTAGGCGGCGAGCAGCCGGACGATCCCGTGCGGCGTGCAGGCCAGCGGCGCGTCCTCGCCCATCACCAGCCGGCCCAGGTTCACGGGGTGCAGGCCGTCGGCGTCCTTGGCCGGGTCCAGCCGCAGGATGGCCGATTGGTAGTCGAGGTGCGCCGGAAACGGGTACTGGAGGATGAACGCGTCGACCGACGGGTCGGCGTTCAACTCGTCGACGGCAGCCTCGACCTGCGCCTGCGTGGCGTCGGCCGGCAGGCGGCGGTCGACCGAGTGCATGCCCAGCTCCGCGCAGTCCTGATGCTTCATGGAGACGTAGTTGGCGCTCGGGCCGTCGTCGCCGACGAGCACGGTGCCGAGGCCCGGTGTGATCCCGCGGTCGGCGAGCACCTCGATCCGGGTGCGCAGGTCGTCCTTGATGGTGGCGGCGAGCGCGTTGCCGTCCATGGTGATCGCGGTCATCGACGGTGATCCTACGACCACGGCCACGACCACCCCCGCCGCCGGCGCCCCTGCCGGCTTTGTGGTGCGAGCGTCGCAGTTCCACGCCGCGGTGTGACAATGGCGGGGTGACGGGAACGGCCGACGGCACCGGGCGACTGCTGATCGTGAACGCCGACGACGTGCGGCGCGAGTGCAGCGCCCAGCTCGACCGACTGGAAGCGGCCGGGCTGCAACTCACCCACCTCGACGCCCACCAGCACCTGCACCTGTGGCCGTCGGTCGCCGGCGTCACCGTGGACCTGGCCGTCGAGCGGGGCATCCCGGCGATCCGCCTGACGCGCGCCCACGGGTGGTCGCCGACGTCGGCCGGGGTGCGCGCGCTGTCGGCCCGCCTCCATCAGCGGGCCCGAGCCGCCGGGCTGGCCGTCACCGACGACGCACGAGGACTGGAGGGTGCGGGCCACCTGAGCGAGCCGCACCTGATACAGACCGTCGACGACCTGGGCGCCGGCGGGGCTCGCACCGCCGAACTCGGCACCCACCCCGGGACGGCGGACGACCCGGACCGGGCCCGCTACCGCTGGGGCTACGAGTGGCCCGCCGAGCTGGACGCCCTCTGCTCCCCCGCCGCCCGGCAGGCCGTGGAGCGCCACGGGTTCACCCTCGGGTCGTACGCCGACCTGGTCGGAGCGGCGTGAGCGACGTGGCCGACGCCGGGAGCACCGCTCGGCTCGTGCTGCTGATCGGCTCACCCCGATCGGGCACCACATGGGTCCAGGCCATGCTCGGCTCCCACCCGCAGATCGCCACCCCGCAGGAGACCGACCTGTTCCACGTGTTCATGGCACCGCTCGCCGACGCCTGGGACCGACAGCTGGTGGCCGCCAGGGACGAGGACCTCGTCGCCCGGCGCAAGGGCCTGCCGCTGGTGCTGACCGACGCCGAGTTCACCAGCGCCGCCGGAGCGCTCGTGCGCGCCACCGTGGACGCCGTCGTGCGCATGCAGCCCGGCGCCGGCGTCGTGCTCGAGAAGAGTCCGATCCACAGCCTGCACGTGTCCACCGCCCTGCGGTTCGACCCCGAGGTGAGCTTCCTCCACGTGTTGCGGGACGGTCGGGACGTGGCGCACTCGCTGGTCACCGCGTCACAGGCGGAGTGGGGCAGCCACTGGGCCCCGGAGACGATCACCGAGGCCGCCAACATCTGGGAGTCACACGTGACCGGCGCGCGGATGGCACCGCACCGCACCGCACGGTGGTGCGAGGTCCGCTACGAGGAGCTGACCGGCGACGACGCGGCCGAAGCGCTCGTGCGGGCCTTCGCCGGCTGCGGCGTGCAGGTCACCAACGACGAGGCCCGGGCGACGCTGGAGCGGTTCCGCCTGGAGGACCTGCGTGCCGACGGCGAGGTGGCCGAATCGATCGTCACGGGAGGCGAACTGGCCGGGGCGCCGCACGTTCGCGTCGAGCCGGACGGCTTCTTCCGTCGCGGCGGTTCGGGCGAGTGGCGGACGGCGTGGAGCGCTGCGGACCGACGCGAGTTCGACTCGGCCGCTGGCGAGCTGCTCGTGTCGCTCGGGTACGAACCCGACCACGCCTGGGCCGACGCCGATCGCTGACACCCCAGCCCCGCCCACACCCCCCTCCCCCCTGCTCTGTGGCGCACCACAGAGCAGGGCGTGCACCACGAAGCGGGCGAGGGGGGTGACAGCAGGCGTCAGTGCTTGAAGTGGCGTTCGCCGGTGAACACCATCGCCAGACCCTGTTCGTCGGCTGCCGCGATCACCTCTTCGTCACGCACCGAACCGCCCGGCTGGATCACCGCCGTCGCACCCGCCTCGGCCGCGGCGTCCAGGCCGTCGCGGAACGGGAAGAACGCGTCGGAGGCACAGGCCCCTCCGACCGCCCGACCGTCTGCCTTCTCGGCCGCGATCCGTCCGGCGTCCCGCCGGTTCTGCTGGCCAGCGCCGATCCCGACGGCTTGGCCGTCCTTGGCCAGCACGATCGTGTTGGACGTCACCCGAGCCGCCACCCGCCAGGCGAACTCCAGGTCCGCCCACTCCGCCTCGGTCGGCTGGCGGTCCGTGACCACCTGCCACTGCGACCGGTCGACCGACACGACGTCACGGGTCTGCACCAGCAGCCCACCCTCCACCGAGCGAACATCCAACGACGGGACCACCGGCTCGGACGCGGTCAGCACCCGCAGGTTCCGCTTCTCGAGCAGCACCAGCAGGGCGTCGTCGTCGAAGCCGGGCGCCACGACCACCTCGGTGAACACCGGTGCCAGCGCCTCGGCCATGGCGTGCGTGACCGGCCGGTTGACCGCCACGATCCCACCGAACGCACTCACCGGGTCGCACTCGTGCGCCCGCGTGTACGCAGCGGCGATGTCGTCGCCGATCGCCGCACCACACGGGTTGGCGTGCTTGATGACCACCGCCGCCGGCTGCGAGCCGAGCGACCACACCAGCCGCCAGGCGGCGTCGGCGTCGTAGACGTTCAGGTAGCTCATCTCCTTGCCGCCGTGGATCACCGCCGAGTCCCAGCAGCTGCTGCCGTCGAAGGTGTAGCGGGCGCCGTGCTGGTGGGGGTTCTCGCCGTAGCGGAGCGGCTGGGCCAGGCGCGCCGACAGGTGGATCGTCGGCGGCAACTCCCCACGGACGTCGTCGCCGGGGTCGGGGGCGAGTTCGCCGGCGTCACCCCGATCGAACCAGTCGACGATCGCCGAGTCGTAGGCGGCGGTGTGCGCGAACGCATCACGGGCCAGTCGACGGCGGGTCTCGACCGACACGTCACCGGCGTCCCGCAGTTCGGCCAGCACCGGGTCGTAGTCCGCCGGGTCGACCAGCACGGTGACGTGGGCGTGGTTCTTCGCGGCGGCGCGCACCATGGTCGGCCCACCGACATCGATCAGTTCGACCGACGGCTCGGAGCTGAACGGGTAGAGGTTCACCGCCACCAGGTCGATGGGCACGACGTCGTAGGTCGCCATGTCGGCGACGTGCTCCGGGTCGTCACGGTCCGCCAGGATCCCGCCGTGGATCGCCGGGTGCAGCGTCACCACCCGGTGACCGAGCATCTCGGGGAACCCGGTCACCTGCTCGGTCGGCACGACCGGCAGGCCGGCCTGGGCGAGCACCCGGGCCGTCCCGCCCGAGGACACCAGCTCCCAGCCCAGGTCCACGAGCGCCCGGCCCAGTTCGACCATGCCGGTCTTGTCGTAGGCGCTCAGCAGGGCGCGGCGGGGTCGGTCGGTCATGTCACGGCTCCTCGATCCAGGATGCTGCGGATGGTCTGTGTGTAGAGGCGACGCTCCACGGCCTTGATGCGCTCGTGGAGGGTGGCCTCGTCGTCGCCGTCGAGGACGTCGACCGCCTCCTGGGCGAGGATCGGCCCGTCGTCGACCAGTTCGGTGGCCACGTGGACGGTGCAGCCGGTCACCTTCACGCCCGCCGCCAGCGCGTCCCGAACGGCGTGCCAGCCGGGGAACGACGGCAGCAGCGCCGGGTGCGTGTTCACGATCCGGCCGGGGAACGCAGCGAACGCCGACGGCCCGAGGATCGTCCCCCACCCCGCCATGGCCACCAGGTCGATCCCGTGGTCGGCCAGGACGCCGACCACCTCGTCGGTGTAGGTGTCACGGTCGAACGCGGTCGAGAAGTCGGTGCGTTCGACCACGACGCACGTGATCCCGTGGCGGGCCGCGACGTCCTCGACGGCGCAGCGGCGGTCGACGAGCACGACCTCGATCGGCAACCCGTCCGACGCCATGGCGTCGAGCAGGGTTCCGGACCCGGAGGCCAGCACGGCGAGACGCATCAGCGGGCGAACCTAGCAGCGTGCCGGCACCACCGATCTCGGCGCCGATCGCCGCGGCCGGAGCGTTCTCGGTGCAACCAGCCCCCGCCGACGGTGCTCAGTGCACCGAGAACGGCCGGCCGCACGGCGGGGCGGGGCACGGCGGGGCGGCCGCACAGCGGGTGGGCCCCGCTGCGGGTCGGCGTCAGAGACTGCGGACGATCTCCACCATGAGCTCGCCGGCCTCGGTCGGGTTCGCGCCGACCCGGACGTCGGCAGCGGTGAGCGCCTCCATCTTGGCGGCGGCTGTCCCCTTGCCACCCGACACGATCGCGCCGGCGTGACCCATCTTCTTGCCCGGGGGCGCCGTCTGACCGGCGATGTAGGCGACGACCGGCTTGGACATGCTCGACTTGATGAAGTCGGCGGCCTCCTCCTCGGCCGACCCGCCGATCTCACCGATCATCATGACCGCGGACGTGTCAGGGTCCGCCTCGAAACGCTCGAGGCAATCGATGAAGCTGGTGCCCGGGACCGGATCGCCGCCGATGCCGACACAGGTGGTCACGCCGATGCCCTGCAGCTTCAGCTCGTAGAGCGCCTGGTACGTGAGCGTGCCGGAACGGGACACGATCCCGACGTTGTGCTCGCCGGCGACCGGGGCCTGCGCAATGTGACCGGCGGTGATCCCGATGTTGCACTTGCCGGGGCTGATGATGCCGGGGCAGTTCGGCCCGAGCAGCTGCACGTTCGGGAAGTTGCGCTTCAGCTCGTTGAAGAACCACGCCTCGTCCTGGGCGGGAACGCCTTCGGTGATGCAGACGATGAACTCGACACCACCCTCGGCCGCCTCCATGACGGCCGACTTCACGCCCGGCGCCGGGATGAAGATGCAACTGGCGTTGGCGCCCGTCTCGGCGACGGCGTCAGCCACCGAGGCGAAGATCGGGATCCCCTCCACGTCCTCGCCGGCCTTCTTCGGGTTGGTGCCGGCCACGACCTGCGTGCCGTAGTCCCGGTTCAACAGGCCGTAGTAACGGCCCTGGCTGCCGGTCAGCCCCTGGTAGACGACCTTGGTGTTCTCGTCGACGAAGATGCTCATCTCGCTGGTCCCTTCTCGTCGTGCGCGTTCGTGGATCTCGTTCGGCGGCCGGCTCAGCGAGCCTCGGCCAGGGCGACGACCGTGCGGGCCGCCTCCAACATCGTCGGCTGCATCTGCAGCGACTCCGACAGGTGCGGCTCCAGGATCGCCCGGCCCTCCTCGGCGTTCGTGCCGTCGAGGCGGATGACGATCGGCGAGCCGATCTCCACCCGGTTCAGCGCCTCGACGATCCCGTTGGCGACCTCCTCGCCGCGGGTGATGCCACCGAAGATGTTGATGAAGATCGACTTCACCGACGGATCGTTGTTGATGACCTCGAGCGCACCGGCCATCACGTCGGCGTTGGCGCCGCCGCCGATGTCGAGGAAGTTCGCCGGGGAGCCACCCACCTGGTTGACGACGTCGAGCGTCGACATGGCGAGTCCGGCACCGTTGGCGATGATCCCGACCGTCCCGTCCAGGCCGACGTACTGCAGGCCCTTCTCGTGGGCGGCCGCCTCGCGGACGTCACGCTCCTGGGTGGCCTCGAACTCGTCCCACTCGTGGCGGAACGAGGCGTTGTTGTCGAGCGTCACCTTGGCGTCGAGCGCGTGGACCTCACCGGTCGGCTTGAGGATCAGCGGGTTGATCTCGACCAGGTCGGCGTCGCCCTCCACGTAGGCCCGGTACAGCTTGAGCAGGATGTCGACCGCTCCGTCGGTGGCGGCCGGGTTCAGCGCCGCCTCCTCGACCCACGCCCGGGCGACGTCCTCGGTCAGGCCGTCGACGGGATCGATCCAGATCTTGGCGATTGCGTCGGGGTCGCTCTCGGCGACCGCCTCGATCTCCACGCCACCCTGTGCCGAGAGCATCCCGAGGTGCGCCTTGCGGGCCCGGTCCAACGTGAAGCTGGCGTAGTACTCCTCGGCGATGTCCGAGGCCTCCTCGATCCAGACTCGCTCGACGGTGTGACCCTTGATGTCCATGCCCAGGATGTTTCCGGCATGCTCCCGGACCTCGTCGGCGTTGTCGGCCAACTTGATGCCACCCGCCTTGCCGCGGCCGCCGACCTGCACCTGCGCCTTGACGACGACCGGGTAGTTGGCGATCCGCTCGGCGACGGCGACCGCATCGTCGACGGTCGTCACGACGTCACCGGCCGAGACCGGGATCCCGAAGCTGGCGAAGAACTGCTTGCCCTGGTACTCGAAGAGGTCCACCCGGGTCTTCCTTCCGTGCTCGTTCGAACGTTCGGCGCGTGGGGCCGGGTCGGGTTGACGCCGCCCGGCCAGTGGCGGCCCGCAGGCCCCCTCCGTTGGCCGCCGTGCACCGCCGGTGGCCGTCCGGGGGGCGATACTAAGCCGGTGCGAACCCACCGCCCATTCCTGAGCTGCGAACCGCACGACCTGAGCTGCGAACCGCACGACCGCCGGGGCGCCGCCTGATGCCGGTCGAACAGCGGAGCGGTTCGAGTCAGGCGCGGGCGATCGCCTTCGGCGTGGTGGCGGTCGTCGTGGCCGTCGGGGTGGCCTGGGCGTTCATCGTGTGGGCGAGCCGCGGCGACGGTCCCGTCCAGCTGCGACTGGGCGACGACGTGTTCACCGCCGGCCAGGCCGAGCGCCTGTCGGCCCAGGTCGCCCAGGAGGGTCCGGTGCTGTTCAGCGACGTGTCGGGCCGGGGGCAGCTGCAGCCGATCTACGTGGCGCACTTCGGTGACGACCCCCGCCTGCAGTGGGCGCCCGTCTCGGCGGTGGCACCCGGTGCGCAGGAGGGGTGCTTCCTGGTGTGGAGCGCCGAGCGGAACCTGTTCGAGGAGCGGGCGAACGTCGACGGCGCCGGCCGGTCGGTCGGCGAGCTCTGTCGGGACGTGACGTGGTCGGCCGACGGGAGCAGCGGCAGCGACGGGAGCGCCCTCGAGGTGTTCCCGTGGCGGGTGGACGCCGAGGGGAATCTGGTCATCGACCTGCGACCCCCCGAGGAGCAGTCGACGACCACCTCGACGCCCTGACGGCCAGTCCCACTTCCCTGCTTTGTGGTGCGAGGAGGCGGCGGCAGTCAGCTGGCGAAGAGGTGGACGAGGTGTTCCCGCTGCACCTTGCGGGTTCCCGTCCGGGGCAGGTCGTCGACAACGACGACCCGCCGCGGCGCCTTGTAGTGCGCCATCCGCTGCGCAGCCCACTCGACCAGCTCCTCGGTCGTGACCTTCGCCCGGGGCCGCAGCCGGACTGCGGCGACCGGGACCTCGCCCAGATGGTCGTCGTCCAGCCCGACGACGGCCGCCTCGAGCACGTCGGGGTGCTCCTCGAGGTCGGCCTCGACCTCGAGCGGGTACACCGAGTAGCCGCCCGACTTGATCACGTGCTTCGAACGACCCTGGAACGCGACCATCCCGAGCACACCGGCACGGACCAGGTCGCCGGTGCGCAGCCAGCCGTCCTCGGACAGCGCGGCCGCGGTGGCGGTCGGATCACCCCAGTAGCCCCGGAGCACGCCCGGGCCCTTCAACTGCAGCTCGCCGACCTGACCCGGTGGCACGGATCGGCCCTCGGCGTCCGCCACCCGGAACCGCCACCCCGGCAGCGGCACGCCGAGCGAGTCGCCCAGCCCGACGGGCAGCAGCGGCGGTGAGACCTTGGCGGCGGCGCCACCACCGACCTCGACCATCCCGTAGCCCTCGACGAACGCAGCCTCGCCGACGGGGCCGATGAACGGGACCGTCGCCGAGGCGCCCATCGACTTGAACTCGCGAGCCAACTCCGGGGGCATCACGTCGGCGCCGCTCATCCAGATCCGCACCGACGTCAGGTCCCGGAAGCCGGCGCCCGCCTCGAGCAGCATCCGGTACATCGTCGGCACCCCCACGAAGGCGCTCACCCGTCGCTGCTCGATCAGATCGAGCACCCGAACCGCCGAGAAGCGCGGCCGGAAGGCCGCCGGCACGCCGGCGACCGACAGGCCCAGCAGGGTGACGAACCCCATGATGTGGGCGACGGGCAACGACAACAGCACCTCGTCGTGGCGCAGGAATCCCGGCCACAGCGCGGCGCCGGACACCTGCCCGACCAGCGCCCGGTGGGTCAGCTCGGCGCCCTTCGGTCGGCCGGTCGTACCCGAGGTGTAGAAGAGCGCGGCAGTGTCGCCGGGGCGGGCCGGGTGCGGCGGGCCGGGGGCGGTCCGCGACCCCGGGCCGGAGTCGAGTTCCTCGCCGCTGCGGATCACCAGGCTCGCCCCCGAGTCGGCGACCACGTGGTCGATCTCCGCCTCACGCATCTGCGGGTTGACCGGCGCCGGCAGTCCACCCGCTCGGGCCACGGCCAGACAGAGGAGCAACTGGTCGTAGCTGTTCGGCGTGGCGATGACGACCGGTCGCCCGACCTGGGTTCGCGCAGCGACTGCCGCCGACCAGCGGGCCACCTGATCGGCGGCCTGCGCGTGGGTCAAGCCCCGACCCTGGCCGACGTCGCCCAGTTCATCGACGGCGAGCGTGTCGCCGTGCAGTTGGCCGAGTCGATCGGCGAGGTCCGCAAGCGTTGCGTCACGTCGGACCGCCAAGGAGACGCGCCGAGCGAGTGAACGGGGGGAGATCACCTCGACAGCTTCTCCAACGGGGCCCACGAGAGCAACAACCGCTTCTCGCCGACCTCCGGGAACCGCACCACCGCCTCGGCCTTCTCACCCGACCCCTCGATCAGCAGGACGACGCCCTCGCCCCACTTGTTGTGGCGGACGTCGTCACCGACCCGGATCCCCAGCTCGTGGGCGCCGGTCGACTCGGGCGGCCGGGGCCCGGCGAACGACGAGCCGGTGGACGGCACGAAGCCGCCGTCACGTCCGGAACGATCGGCCCCGAAGCCGCCGCCCGAATCCCACGAGGTCGACGACCACCCGCCACGGGACCGCCGGGACGACCCGGACCGGCTGGCGGGCGACGCCTCGACGAGATGTTCGGGCAGCTCCGAGAGGAACCGGCTCGGCGGGTTGTACTGGGTCGAGCCGTGGAGCGTCCGGCACCAGGCGTTCGAGAGGAACAGTCGTTGACGGGCCCGGGTGATGCCCACGTAACAGAGGCGCCGCTCCTCCTCGAGCTGGGCGGGTTCCGTGAGCGACCGCATGTGCGGGAAGACGCCCTCTTCCATGCCGACGAGGAACACGACGGGGAACTCGAGCCCCTTGGCCGAGTGGAGCGTCATCAGCACCACCCCGGTGTCGGACGGGTCCTCGGGGTCGGGCAGCGAGTCGGTGTCGGCGACCAACGACACCTGTTCGAGGAACTCGTCGACCGTCTCGAACTCAGAGGCCAGGCCGACCAGCTCGCTCAGGTTCTCGAGGCGACTGTCGGCCTCGACCGTCCGCTCGGCCTCGAGTTCACCCACGTAGCCGCTGCGCTGCAGCAGCTGCTCGATCACCGCGGCCGGGCCGTCGGCAAGGTGGGTCGCCACGTCGTCGATGAGGTCGAGGAACGCCTCGATCCCACGGGCGGAACGGGCCGACGCACCGGCGTCGTCCCACCGGCGGAGCGCGTCGACGAACGTCACGCCGTGGGCCCGGGCGTAGGCGTCGAGCCGACCGACGGTCTGGTCGCCGACACCCCGCTTGGGGGTGTTGAGCACCCGCTTGACGCTCACCTCGTCGGACGGGTTGGCGACCGCCTGCAGGTAGGCGATGGCGTCCTTGATCTCCTTGCGGTCGTAGAAGCGGGTGCCGCCCACCACCCGGTACGGGATGCCCGAGTGGAGGAACTGCTCCTCGATGACCCGCGACTGGGCGTTGGTCCGGTAGAAGACGGCCACGTCGGACCAGCGGGTGCTGCCGTCCTCGTGGAGGGTGGAGATCTCGTGGGCGACCCACTGGGCCTCGTCGCCCTCGTCCTCGCCCTGGAAGTGGACGATGGCCGCACCCGCCCCCGAGTCGGTGCGGAGTTCCTTGGGTCGACGACTCAGGTTGTTGGCGATGACCGCGTTGGCGGCGTCGAGGATGGTCTGCGTGGACCGGTAGTTCTGCTCGAGCACGACGACGGTGGCGTCGGGGAAGGTCGTCTCGAACTCCGCCAGGTTGCGCATGTCGGCGCCACGGAAGGCGTAGATGGACTGGTCCAGGTCGCCCACGACACACACGTTGCGGTGCCGCTCACCGAGGAGCATGACGAGTTCGTTCTGCACCGGGTTGGTGTCCTGGTACTCGTCGACGAGCACGTGGGCGAACCGCTGCTGGTAGCCGGCGAGCACCTCGGGCTGGGTGCGGAGGAGCTCCACGGTGACGCCGAGGAGGTCGTCGAAGTCCATGGCGCCCGCCCGCACCAGCCGCTGCTGGTACTCGGCGAAGACCTCGGCGATGCGGCGCTCGTGGATGACCGAGGCCCGCTCGGCGTACTCGACGGGACCGAGCCCCTCGTTCTTGGCGGCCGAGATGGTCGCGTGGACGCCGCGGGGCGGGAACTTCTTGGTGTCGACGTTGAGGTCGCGCAGGACGTACCCGGTGAGGCGCACCGCGTCGGCCTGGTCGTAGATCGTGAACGCCGACGGGTAGCCGAGCAGCTTGGCGTCCCGGCGCAGGATGCGGACGCAGGCCGAGTGGAACGTCGACACCCACATCTTCTCGGCGACCGGACCGACCAGCGAGCCGACCCGCTCCCGCATCTCGCCGGCCGCCTTGTTGGTGAACGTGATCGCCAGGATCTGGAACGGAGAGACACCTTCGACCTCGATGAGTCGGGCGATGCGGTGGGTGAGCACCCGGGTCTTGCCGGACCCCGCGCCGGCCACGACCAGGAGTGGCCCGTCCGTGTGGGTGACGGCCTCCAACTGGGCGGGGTTCAGGCCGGCGAGGAGGCGCTGGTCCGGGTCCGCAGCGGTCGGATCGAAGCCCGGCAGGTCGAGGTCGGGGGGCACCGGCGAACCCTACCCGGACCCTCCGACGGCCTCGTGAGCCCCCCACTTCCCTGCTCTGTGGTGCGAGGGCGGGGGTGGGGGCGCGGGCGCGGGTGGGGGCGCGGCGGCGGGGTCAGTCGGTGGGGAGCAGACGGTCGGTGAGGAACGCCAGCACCTGCTCGAGCGCGTCGTGGGTCGGCGTGCCGGGCTGATCGTCGAGGTCCTCGGTCAGCACCGAGTGCGCCGCCTTCCGGTGCCCGTGGGCGTTGCCCGCGGCGGAGTCGAGTTCCACCCCGATGAAGTTGTCGCCGAGCTCGCGCCGCAGCGAGGCGAACCGTTCCGGCGGCGACAGCGGGTCGCCGGTGAATCGAAGGCCCAGCACACACAGGTCCTCGTCGGCGACCCGCTCACGGACGGCGAGCAGGTCGGCGTCCGACAAGCCCAGATCGGACTTCGCCGCCTCCGAGCGTCCGACCGGCAGTGATGGCTGACTCAGGACCGGTGCCAGCAGTGCGGGTTCGGTCGACATGGCCAGGGCGAACCCGCCGGTGAAGCACATGCCGACGGCCCCGACCCCCGGACCTCCGCAACGCTCGTGGGTGTCACGGCACAGGGCCCGCAGCCAGTCGACCGCCGGCGGCGTGGTCCGCCTGGCGAACATGGCGAACTCGCGGGACACGCACATGGGAGCGATGGAGCGCACGTAGGTGCCGGCGCTCGGCGGGGCGCCCGGCGTCCCGAAGAGGTGCGGGACGACCGCCGTCATCCCCCGGTCGGCGACGTGCCGGGCGAAATCGGCGACCCGGGGCGTGATCCCGGGCATCTCGGCCATGACGACGACGCCCGGTCCGTCGCCGATCCGGAACACCGTCCGGTCCTTGCCCCCGAAGGTGAACGACCCGCGGTCGAAGTCGGCGAGTCGGTCGTGCTGTTGGCCTGCCATGACCGGGCAGCGTAGGCCCGGCCCGGGAGTCGGGGCCGCCCGTTGCCCCGCACACGCGATCGGGCCGGCCGCAGCGCTGCGACCGGCCCGATCGGGGGGGGATTGGTGGGGGGGTCAGGTCACTTGGTGGCGACCCGTCCGAACGACGACGCCGCCATGCCACCACGGTCGAGCGGGATGACCTCGACGGACTTGCCGCTCCGCGGGGAG
>CAYMKW010000056.1:0-17333 GCA_964391365.1 uncultured Microthrixaceae bacterium
GCGAGCGGTTCGGGTTCGTCTACGAGATCAACTACCTGCGCTGCATCCACTGCGATCTGTGCGTCGAGGCGTGTCCCACGCAGGCGATCACCGAGACGAAGCTCTTCGAGTTCGCGTTCACGAACCGGTCGGACGCCATCTACACCAAGGACGAACTGGTGGTCGGTGACGACGGCCGTCCCCAGCAGCTGCCCTGGGAGAACTGGGACGGCGGATTCGACCCGGCCGAGGACACCTCCGGCTGGATGCGGGCCACGTCTCCCGGCGGCAGCGCCGAGTTCGAGGGGATCGTGGCCTGGGCCGGTGAGCTCGGTTACGGGGTGCGAGCGCCCGAGGGTGGCCAGCCGCTCGAACGTGAGCAGCGGGCCACTGCCCACGAGACCCACGACGACGACGGCCACGGGGGCCACTGATGCGCGTCGAGGTGTTCACGTTTCTGGTCGCCGGTGCGATCTGCGTGGCCGGTGCGCTCGGTGTGGTGCTCCTGCGCAACCCGGTCCACAACGCACTGAGCCTGGTCGCGACGCTGTTCGGCGTGGCCGTCCTGTTCATCGCCCAGGAGGCGTACTTCCTGGCTGCCATCCAGGTCATCGTCTACGCCGGTGCCATCGTGGTGCTCTTCCTGTTCGTGATCATGCTCCTCGGCGTCGACCGGGCCGAGGAGCTCGAACGTGACCCGTTCCGGACCAGGCGCACCGCAGCGATCATCGGCGGCGCCGTGCTGCTCGCCGGCAGCCTGGCCCTGCTCCTGGCGGCCGGTCAGCGGGCGACCGGCGCCCAGTCGGTCACCGGATCGCTCGACCCCGACGTGTCCGATGTGGAGCGGCTCGGCCGGGCGCTGTTCACCGACTACGTGTTCGCCTTCGAGGTCACTGCGCTGCTGCTGACCGTTGCGGTCGTCGGCGCCGTGGTGCTCACCCGGCGCACGGCCGGACCCCCGATCGATCTTGAGGAGTTCCCCGAGGGCACCGCGATGGACGCCTGGACGGCGGCGCACCTCGTGGAGTCCGAGCCCGAGGACTCGGCGACGGGGGAACCCGAGCGGTCCGGCGATGACGACGTGGACGTCCGGGTCGGTGACGCCGGAGCCGAGCCGGCCGACGAGGCCGAGGAGCTCCGCTGATGTTCACGTTCAGCGACTCCTGGTACCTGGTGCTCGCCGCCATCATCTTCGCCATCGGTGCGGTCGGACTGATCGTGCGCCGCAACCCGCTGGTCATGTTCATGTGCGTCGAGTTGATGCTGAACGCCGTCAACCTCACGTTCGTGACCTTCTCCAACCTCCTCGACGACGTCGGCGGACAGACCGCGGTGTTCTTCGTCATGGTGGTGGCAGCGGCGGAGGTCGTCGTCGGACTGGCGATCATCGTGGCGATCATGCGTCGGCGCGAGGGCGCCGACGCCGACGACGTGTCGCTGATGAGGGGTTGAGGTGGAACTGATCTGGCTCATCCCGGCCCTTCCCGTCGCCGGCTTCGTCATCCTCACGTTCCTCGGTCGCCGGATCGGCGACCCGGGCGCGGGCTGGCTCGCCACGCTGGCCGTCGCCGCCTCGTTCGTCGTGTCGGTCCTGGTCTGGATCTCGCTCCTCGGTGAGCCGGAGGGCAGCCGTCAGATCACCCAGACGCTCTGGGACTGGATCCCAGCGGACTCGTTCCAGGTGTCGTTCGGCCTGCTCGCCGACGAGCTCAGCATGCTCATGTGCCTGTTCATCACGGGCATCGGAGCGCTCATCCACCTGTACGCCATCGCCTACATGCGCGGGGACCCGGACTTCCCCCGCTTCTTCACCTACCTGAACCTGTTCGTCGCCTCCATGCTCCTGCTGGTGCTCGGCGACAACCTGATCATGACGTTCCTCGGCTGGGAGGGAGTCGGCGCCTGCTCCTACCTGCTCATCTCGTTCTGGTTCACCGACCCGGCGAACGCATCGGCGGGCAAGAAGGCGTTCGTCACGAACCGGATCGGCGACTTCGGGTTCATGCTCGGGACGTTCCTGGTCTTCGTCACCTTCGGCACCGTCGACTACCTGGAGATCGACGCCGCCGCGCCGGGTGTCGCTGCGGGCACCGCCACGGCCATCGCCCTGCTGTTCTTCCTGGCGGCCACCGGCAAGTCGGCCCAGCTCCCGCTGTTCGTCTGGCTGCCCGACGCCATGGCGGGCCCGACCCCGGTGTCGGCGCTCATCCACGCCGCGACGATGGTGACCTCCGGCGTGTTCCTCCTCACCAGGCTCAGCCCCATCCTGGAGGCGGCCGGCTGGGCGAACGACCTGATCGCCTGGGTGGGGGCCATCACGGCGATCCTCGCCGCCGGGGCCGCCGTGGCGCAGAACGACATCAAGAAGGTGCTCGCCTACTCGACGGTCTCCCAGTTGGGGTTCATGTTCATCGCCGTTGGCTCGCAGAACTACGTCGGCGCCCTCTTCCACATGATCACCCACGCCTTCTTCAAGGCGTTGCTGTTCCTGGGAGCGGGTGCGGTCATCTACTCGATGGCCCACGAACAGGACATGCGCCGGTACGGACAGCTCCGCCGGTACCTCCCCATCACCTTCGGGACCATGTTCGTCGGTTGGCTGGCGATCAGCGGGATCCCGCCGTTCTCCGGGTTCTGGTCCAAGGACGAGATCCTCGCCGGGGCGTTCACGGTGCAGCCGGCCGGACAGCTCCTCTGGGTGGTGGGGATCGTCGCTGCCGTGCTCACGGCCTTCTACATGACCCGGCTCATGCTGATGACCTTCGCCGGCGGATCCGAACGCTGGCGGGACGAGTCCTCGGAGTCGCTGCCCGAGATCCCGGACGAGGACGAGCACGGTGCGCACGCCGACGGGGGCCACGACGACCACGACGCACACCACGACCACCACCTCACCCCGGACCACACGCCGAGGGAGTCGCCGGCGCTCATGCTGGCGCCGTTGGTGGTCCTGGCGTCGTTCGCGGCCACCGCCGGCATCCTGAACCTGCCGTTCGCCAAGAGCCTCCACTTCCTCGAGCACTGGGTCGAGCCCGTCATCGAGGGCGAGGGCGAGCTGCCTCCCGGTGCGGTCCAGTGGATCCTGGCCCTCATCTCGATCGCCGGCGCCCTGTTCGGTGTCTGGTTCGCCTGGCGGGTGTACCAGCAGCACCGCGTCGAGCGGGAGCGTCTCGAGCGTCCGGTCCTGGCGCACGCCTGGTACATCGACGAGACCTACGCCGAGGTCGTCGGCGGTCCGGGTGAGGCCTCGTTCCAGGCCGCCGCCGACTTCGACCACGACGTCGTCGACGGCGCCGTCCGGGGTGTCGGTGCCGGCACCCTCGGGCTGGGGCGCTCGCTCCGGGGCCTGCAGACCGGTTTCGTCCGCAGCTACGCCTTCGGGATCGGCCTCGGTGCCGTCGCCCTGGTGGTCTTCGCCGTCGTGAGGATGAGCTTGTGATCGGTGCACAGACCTCTGTGGCGTGGCTCGTTCCCGCCCTGATCCTGGTCCCGTTCGCCGGAGCCGCAATCCTGGCGCTCCTGCCCGCGCGCCGTAGCGACCTGTTCCGGCCGGTGGCCCTGCTCGTCACCGCCGCCACGGGCGTGCTGGCCGTCTACCTGCTGACCCAGTTCGACGGTGGCGAGGCCGGATTCCAGTTCGCGGTCAGTCAGCCGTGGATCGACGACCTGGGGATCTCCCTGACGCTGGGCGTCGACGGGATCTCGCTCTTCCTCGTGGTGCTGACCGGCGTGATCTTCCCGATCGCGATCCTCGGGTCCGTCCCGCACCACGACCCCAAGCCGTACTACGCGTGGCTGTGCGTCCTGATGGGTGCGTCCATGGGTGCGTTCACCGCACTCGACCTGGTCCTGTTCTTCGTGTTCTTCGAGCTCGTGCTCGTGCCCATGTACTTCCTGATCGGGCTCTGGGGTTACGCCGAGCGGACGGCAGCGGCCACCAAGTTCTTCCTCTACACCATGTTCGGCTCCGCCCTGATGCTGGTCGCCCTGGTGGCCACCGCCGTGCTGCACCAGCGGGGTGTCGGCGGTCAGCTCACCTTCGACCTGGTCGAGATCGCCAGGAACCCCGGGATCTCGGTCGAAGCGGCCCGCCTGATCTTCGTGGCGTTCGCCCTGGCCTTCGCCATCAAGGTCCCGCTCGTGCCGCTCCACACCTGGTTGCCGGACGCGCACACCCAGGCACCCACGGCCGGATCGGTGATCCTGGCAGCGGTGATGCTGAAGCTCGGCACCTACGGGCTGCTGCGCTTCGGCATCTACCTGTTCCCCGAGGCCGCCGTGTGGGCCCGACCGGTGCTCCTCACCCTGGCCGTCCTCGGGATCGTCTACGGCGCCATCGTCGCCACGATGCAGACCGACCTGAAGCGGCTGGTCGCGTACTCGTCGGTGGCGCACATGGGGTTCATCGTGCTGGGCATCTTCAGCCTCACGGTGGTCGGCATCGAGGGCGGCATCCTCGTGATGGTCAACCACGGAATCACCACGGGAGCACTGTTCCTGCTCGTCGGCATGGTCTACGAGCGACGCCACACCCGGGAGATCTCGCAGCTGTCCGGGTTGCAGAAGTCGGCGCCGGTCCTGGCCGCCGTGATGACGCTCGTCGTGCTCGCCTCGATCGGGCTGCCCGGCCTGAACGGATTCCCGGGCGAGCTCCTCGCCCTCCTCGGTGCGTTCGAGACCTCACGGGTCTGGGGCGTGATCGCCGTCACCGGTGTGATCCTGGCGGCGCTGTACCTGCTGTGGGCCTACCAGCGGACCTTCCACGGGCCGCCCACGGGCGAGAACGCCCGGATCCGCGACATGCGGCCGGCCGAGCTCGGCGTCATGGCCCCGCTGATCGTCCTGATCGTGGTGCTCGGTCTGTTCCCGGGTCTGATGATCGAGCGGATGGAGCCGTCGGTCCGCTCGCTGGTCGAGCACGTCGACCGTGCCGTGGACGGCTTCGACGAGGCCCGTTACGAGTACGTCGGACCGCAGGCCCGTGAGGCCGAGTCGGAGTCGGGCGGCCACGGGGGAGGCGGAGGATGACCCCGGTGACCACCTTCGCCGCCGGCCTCCAGGACGTCCTCGTCGACGCCGCCGGCGGCATCGACACGCCGTCGATCGACTGGGCGGGGATCGCCCCGAACCTGATCCTCATGTTGGGTGGTGTGCTGCTGCTCACCGTGGTGTCGGTGCTGAAGCAGCGGCTGCCGGTCTGGTTCCCGGCCGTCTGGACGATCTCGGCGGCCGTGGCAGCCGCTTGCGCCGTGGTCCCGCTGTGGCAGAGGTTCGCGGACACGGGACCCGAGTCCCTGATGGGGGGCGCCGTCGGCCTCGACGGGTTCTCGCTGTTCGCCACCGTCATCGTCTGCATCGCGGTGGTGTTCGCTGCGCTGCTGTTGTCGGACTACCTCCGACGGGAGGCGCTGGATTCGCCGGAGTGGTACGTGCTGGTGCTCCTGTCGGCCTCGGGAGCGGTCACGATGGCCTCGGCCGACGACCTGATCGTCCTGTTCGTCGGGCTCGAGATCCTCTCGGTGGCCGTCTACGTCCTGACCGCGATGCACCGGCGCCGGGTCTCGTCCCAGGAGGCAGGTCTCAAGTACTTCGTGCTCGGGGCGTTCTCGTCGGCGTTCCTGCTCTACGGGATCGCCCTCACGTACGGGGCGACGGGCTCGACCAACCTGGCCGACATCCAGTCGTTCCTCGCCCGGGAGGTCGTGACGCAGAACGCCCTCCTGCTCGGGGGCCTGGTGCTGATGCTCGTCGGCCTGGGCTTCAAGGTCGCGGCCGTGCCGTTCCATTCGTGGGCCCCCGACGTGTACCAGGGAGCGCCGACGCCGATCACCGGGTACATGGCCGGCGCCGTCAAGGTGGGCGCCTTCGCCGCACTGTTGCGGGTGTTCGTGGTGGCGGTCGGACCGGCCTACCGACAGGAGTGGCAGCCGGTGGTGGCGGCCCTGGCCGTCCTGAGTCTCGTCGTGGGCGCCTTCGGGGCCATCTCGCAGGAGAACGTCAAGCGGATGCTGGCGTACTCGTCCATCAACCACGCCGGCTTCATCCTGTTGGGCGTCCTCGCGGCGTCCGCAGCGGGGACCGAGGCGGCGTTGTTCTACCTGCTCGCCTACACCTTCATGGCGGCCGGGAGCTTCGCGGTGGTGTCGGTGGTCGCCCGGACCGGCGAGCACCGCCAGTCGCTCGAGGACTACCGGGGCCTGGCCTCGGTCCGGCCCGGGCTCGCACTGACCTTCGCCGTGCTCCTGTTGTCGCAGGCCGGTGTGCCGCTCACGGTCGGGTTCCTCGCCAAGCTCTACGTGGTCACCGCAGCGGTCGAGTCGGGCTTCGACTGGGTGGCCGTCGTCGCCATGCTCACGGCGGTCGTGTCGGCGTTCATGTACCTGCGGATCGTTGCGACCATGTACTTCGGGGAGGCCCCCGAGGGGGCCTCCGCGCCCAGGGTGCCTCCGGCGACGGCCTTGGCGCTGACGCTGTCGGTGCTGGGCGTGGTGCTGCTGGGCGTGGTACCCGGTCCGGTGAGCAGCTGGGCGAACGACGCGGTCGCCCAGCTCGTCGTCGCCGCCCCCTGATCCCCGGCGCCCCCCGTCGTTCGCCTCGGGGCATGCTGGGGGCGTGAGCGTGTTCCATCCCGAGGATCGTGTCGAGGGGTCCGACACCGGCACCGATGATGCGACGCGCCCGCCCGTGTGGGTCGGAGCGATCTGCGGGATCGTGGCGGCGGGCGCCGGCCTGGCGATCGGCGAACTGCTCGCCGGCCTGTGGAGCAGTTGGCGGTCGCCGGTGGTTGCGGTGGGCGACCGGGTCGTCGACGCCGTGCCACCGTCGGTCAAGGACTGGGCGATCGACACCTTCGGAACCAGCGACAAGGCCGTCCTGCTCGCCGGGACGCTCGTGATCCTGTCGGCCGCAGCGGTGGTCGTCGGCGTCTGGGCGACGCAGGGTCGCTGGCGGGCGGCGTGGTCGGGTGTGGCGGTGTTCACCCTGGTCGGAGCGGTCGCGTCGCTCGGCCGGGGGAGCGCTGGAGTCGTGGCGGTCGCGCCGAGCATCCTCGGCGGCGCAGTCACCGCTGCGGTGCTCTGGTGGACTGCGACGACGGCCCGACGAGGCTGGGT
Source organism: uncultured Microthrixaceae bacterium (assembly GCA_964391365.1). GTDB lineage: Bacteria > Actinomycetota > Acidimicrobiia > Acidimicrobiales > Microtrichaceae > SXMI01. The sequence continues at coordinate 7,092 of CAYMKW010000056.1, forward strand.
CGGGACGCCGGAGCTGATCGCCGCTTCCGGGTCTGCTCTCGCCGACGACCGGGCGGTCTCCATGCGGGCCCTCCAGGCCGACAGCCGTCGCCGGTTCCTGGGAGTCGCCGCCGGCGTCGGTGCGGCCTCGGTGGCGGTGGCGGGGGCCGGGCGGTGGATGCAGCGACAGGCAGCGGTGACGGTTGAGCGGCTCCGTGTCCTGCTCCCCGCCCCGGCCAGTCCGGCGCCGCCCGTACCTGCGGCCGTGTCGCTCGACGTGCCGGGTGTCGCACCGTTCGTCACCCCGACCGAGGACTTCTACCGGATCGACACGGCGCTCGTCGTGCCGCAGGTCCGTTCCGAGGACTGGACGTTGCAGATCACCGGTCGGGTGGACCGTCCCGTGACCATCACCTACGAGCAGCTGCTGGCCCGACCGATGATCGAGCGCATCGTCACCATCGCCTGTGTCTCGAACGAGGTCGGCGGCGACCTCATCGGCACCGCCCGCTGGCTGGGCTGTCGCCTCGACGACCTGCTCGCCGAGGCGGGCATCCAGTCCGGGGCGGACCAGATCGTGGGCGTCTCGGTCGACGGCTTCACCGCTGGGTTCCCGACAGCGCTGCTCGACGGTCGGGACGCCATGGTCGTCGTCGGGATGAACGGAGAACCGCTCACGGCGAAGCACGGGTTCCCGGCCCGGCTCGTGGTCCCCGGCGTGTACGGCTACGTCTCGGCGACCAAGTGGCTGAGCGAGATCCGCCTCACCCGGTTCGACGAGTTCGAGGGCTACTGGATCCCGAGGGGCTGGGCCGTCGAGGCCCCGATCCTCACCCAGTCCCGCATCGACGTTCCGCGGGCGGGTGCCCGACTGACAGCGGGTGAGCCGACACCGATCGCCGGGGTGGCGTGGGCGGTCCTGCGTGAGGTCACCCGGGTCGAGGTCCAGGTCGACGACGGCCCGTGGCGGGACGCCGAGCTGGGTGAGGCCTACGAACGGACCACCTGGCGCCAGTGGGTGCTGCCGTGGACGCCGACAGCGGGCGAGCACACGATCCGGGTCCGGGCGACGGACTCGGACGGGGTCACCCAGACCTCGGAGGTGACCGATGTGGCCCCTGACGGCGCCCGCGGGTGGCACACCGTCTCGGTGGTCGCCAACTGAAGTGCAGGGGAGCCGGCCGGCGACCCCGGGGCCCGATCGGTGGGATCCGGCCGGGGTTCAGAGCGGTTCGACCCTGGGACCCTCGAGCACCCTGCGGCAGTCCAGGACGGGCACGGCGGCGGCCGCCACGGCTGCACGGTCGAAGTCCGAGTGGTCCACCAGGTAGGCGATGGCGTCCGACCGGTCGATGTCCGCCTGGTCCCCGACCACCGTCGTGATTCCCTCGGGAACGAGCGCAGCGTCCACGTGGGGGTCGGCGACCATCACGTCGGCGCCCAGTTCGACGAGCTGCTCGATGATGGGCCGGGTCGGGGTCTCCCGCGCGTCACCGGTGTTGGCCTTGTAGGCCAGGCCGTACAGGAGGATCTTCGACCCGCGCACCGCCTTGCCCTCGTCGTTCAACATGTTCTGGATCCGCCGGACCACGTAGTCGGGCATGTGCTCGTTCACGTCGTTCGCGAGTTCGACGAATCGGAACTTCTGGCCCAACGACCGTTCGACCTGCCAGCTCAGGTAGGACGGGTCGATGGGGAGGCAGTGGCCCCCGACGCCCGGTCCGGGGGTGAAGCGCATGTAGCCGAACGGCTTCGTCGACGCCGCGTCGATCGACTCCCACACGTCGATCCCCAGGTCGTGGGCGAAGATCGCGAGTTCGTTGACCAGGGCGATGTTGACGTGGCGGAAGGTGTTCTCCAACAGCTTCGTCATCTCTGCCTCACGCGTCCCGGACACGGGCACGGTTCGTTCGACGAGTCGGTCGAAGAACCCCTGGACGGCGGCGAGGGACGCCTCGTCGACACCGGACACCACCTTGGGGGTGTTGCCGAGGTTCCAGGTCGGGTTGCCCGGGTCGATCCGCTCGGGGCTGTAGCCCAGGTGGAAGTCCTGTCCGGCCCGGAGGCCGGACCCGGCCTCGAGCAGCGGTGCGACCAGTTCCTCCGTCGTCCCCGGATAGGTGGTCGACTCCAGGATGACCGTGCAGCCCTCTCGGACGTGCGGGGCGAGCGTCTCGGCCGCCGACTCGATGTAGCTCAGGTCCGGAGCGCCCTCGGCCATGGGCGTCGGCACCGACACGACGGCCACGTCGAAGTGCGCGATGTCGATCGGGTTCGTGGTGGCCCGGTAGCGGTCAGCCCGGAGGGCGGCCTCGAGCTGCTCGTCGGAGATGTCCTCCACCGGCGACCGGCCGGCGTTCAACATGTTGCACTTCCGTTCGTCGACCTCGAAGCCGACGACGTCGAACCCTGCGTCCACGGCACGCATGGACACGGGCAGGCCCACGTAGCCCTGCCCGATCACCACGACGCGCCCCTCGATACGACCAGTCACGTTGCCCCACACGTCTCGGTCCTCTCCCCCGTCCATCAGTCTGTCGACGTGACCCCTCCCCGGTCAACGTCCCCGTTCGGCCCGCGGGCCGAACGGCACCCGGTTCAGCCGCTCGTCGCCATCTCGAGCAGGTCCGGCCGGGACCGGAACCACTCGATGGTCCGCTCGAGGCCGACCTCGAGCGACACCGGGGTGACGTCGGGGAACAGGCTCACGAGCCGGCTGTTGTCGGCCTGGGTGTGGCGCATGTCGCCCTGTCGGGGCGCCACGTGCTCGACCTCGAGCTGCCGTCCGAGCAGGCGCTCGAGATGTGCGATCAACTCGAGCAGGTTGGTCCTGCTCCCGTAGGCGAGGTTGAGCGGACCCGGGTCGCTCATCCCCCGAATCGCCGCGATGGTCAGCACCTCGCACACGGTGTCCACGAACGTGAAGTCCCTCGACTGTTCGCCGTCACCGTGGACCGGCAGCGGCCGGCCCTCCATGGCTGCGGCGAGGAACGCCGGGACGACCGAGGAGTAGGCGTGCCGGGGCGGCTGCAGCGGGCCGAAGACGTTGAAGAACCGGAACGCCAACGTGGGCAGTCCGTAGCTCGACTGCCAGGCGAGCGCATACGACTCGGTCGCCAGCTTCGACGCTGCGTACGGGCTGAGCGGCCGGCAGGCGAGGTCCTCGGACTTCGGCATGGTCAGGTTGCCGCCGTACACCGATGAGGACGAGGCCACGACCACCTGGACGCCACCGGCCCGACGGGCCGCCTCGAGCACGTTCATCGTGCCCGTCGCATTGGCCTCGTGCGAGGGCTCCGGGTCGGCGACCGATCGGGGGACCGACGGCCGTGCGGCCAGATGGATGATCGAGTCGGCGCCGGCGAAGCACTCGTCGAGCGCCGCAGGGTCCAGGATCGACCCCTCGACGAGCGTCGCTGCGGTGCCGTCGAGGTTCTCCCGGAACCCGGTGGCGAGGTTGTCGAGTGCGACCACCTCGTCGACTTCGTCAGCGTCGCTCAGCCACCGGCACAGGTTGCCCCCGATGAACCCCGCTCCGCCCGTGACCACGACCTTCATGCGTCTCACCTCCACGGATGTGCGATGTGCACCCTACCCACGCCGGGGCCGGAACCGGCCGGGTGGATCTTCCCGGGACCGAGCCCGTGGGTCCTGCGACGGGGCAGGTGGGTTTGCCCAGCCCCGATCGCCCGGCGATCCGTCAGTATGGATCCAGGGCCGGTTGCCCGCAGGGGGTGAGTCTGGTTCACTTTCCCGGGGGACCGTCTCGAGGGGGTCACGAGACTGATGAAGACGATCACGGGTGCACGACTGGGTGAGCTGTTCATCCGGTTCCGCTTCCTCTTCCAGGTCAGCTTCGACGCGATCTGCTGGGCCGTGGGTCTGGCCGTCGCCGCGCTGTTCCGCTTCGACTTCGTGCCCGGTGAGGTTCCGTGGGCCGCTGTCGCCTCCTTCGCCGTGCTCGCTGCCGCCGTCTACACGCTGGTCGGGTTCCGCTTCGGCCTCTTCGTCCACCGCTGGGCCTACGGTGCGTTCGAGGAGGTGGCCGCCGTCGTGAAGTCGGTCGGCGTGACCACGGCGCTCGTCGTCCTCGTCAACCTCGTCCTGCCGATCGCCGGCCGGGCGCTGCCGCTGAGCGTTGCGGTCAGCTCCGCCTTCGTGGCGCTGTTCTTCATGATGGTCGGTCGGTTCGCCTGGCGGGTCCGTCTCGATCGGTGCAGCCGAGCCGAGGCCGACCGCGAGCCGATCGTCATCGTCGGTGCCGGCTACGCCGGACGTCGGATCGTCTCCTCGATGCTCAAGGCCGGCCCCTACGAGCCGGTCGCCCTGCTCGACGACAATCCGGACCTCCGCAACCTCCGGGTGAAGGGCGTGTCGGTCCTCGGTTCGACCGACGACCTGGGCACGGTCGCCAAGCTGACCGGAGCGACCAAGGTGCTCATCGCCATCCCGTCGGCGAGCGGCGAGACACTGCGGGCGATCACGGCCAAGGCGGACCGCTCGTCGGTGGAGATCTACGTGCTGCCCGCCGTGCACGACCTGATCGGCTCGGTCGGCCTGAGCGACATCCGCCCCATCGAGGAGGAGGACCTCCTCGGTCGGCGGGCCCTGCACCTCGATATCGACTCGGTCGCCGACTACCTCACCGGCCGGAGGGTCCTCGTGACCGGGGCCGGCGGTTCGATCGGCTCCGAGCTGTGCCGCCAGATCCACCGGTTCGCCCCGGCGGAGTTGATCATGCTGGACCGCGACGAATCGGCCCTGCAGGCCGTCCAGATCTCGATCGAGGGACGGGGCCTGCTCGATTCCCGGAACCTGGTCGTCGGCTGCATCCGCGACGCCGATCGGATGCGGGAGATCTTCGACGAGCACCGACCGGAGGTGGTCTTCCACGCCGCAGCGCTCAAGCACCTGCCGCTGCTCGAGATGCACCCCGAGGAGGGCTGGAAGACCAACGTCTGGGGCACCCAGAACATGCTCGACCTGGCCGGTCGATACGGCGTGGAGCGCTTCGTCAACATCTCGACCGACAAGGCCGCCGAGCCGACCTCGGTGCTCGGCCTGACCAAGCGGTTCGCGGAGCGGCTGACGGCGCAGGCCTCGCTGGACCACTCGGGCGTCTACCTGAGCGTCCGGTTCGGCAACGTCCTCGGCAGCCGGGGTTCGGTGATCCCGTTGTTCCGGTCCCAGATCGAGGCGGGTGGTCCCGTGACCGTGACCGACCCCGACGTGACCCGGTTCCTCATGACCATCCCCGAGGCCTGCGAGCTCGTCATCCAGGCGGGTGCGCTCGACCGGGACGGCCAGGTGCTGGTCCTCGACATGGGCGAGCCGGTGCGCATCGACGACCTGGCCCGCCGGCTCATCGCGGAGTCGCCCCGGAAGGTCGACATCGTCTACACGGGCCTGCGGGCCGGCGAGAAGCTCCACGAGGTGCTGTTCAGCCCGGAGGAGCAGCCGACGGACTCCGGACACGAGCTCATCGCCGCAGTCGACGTGCCGCCCCTGACGGCGGCCTCGGCCCGGATGGCCGACCCCTTCGCGGTCGGCTCGCTGATCGACCTGAGCCAGGAGCCGAACCAGACCCCCCTGGCCGACCTGCCGGCGGGTGCACCCACGGGTGAGGGCACGCCCGGCGACGTCTGAGTCCACCGGGAGGTCGGCATTGCTCCGTTCACCGGGGCGGAACCGGCTCCACCCCGGCGTGGGGTGACACACTCTCGCCGTGGAGGTTCGCTCGCTCCGGGTGGTCGGCCACGACGCGTCCCGCACGGGGGCGCCGCAGTCGCTGTTGACGTTCCTCCGCTGGGTGCGGGACCACCGACCCGGCGTCCGGATCCACACGTCGCTCGTGCGCGGCGGCCCGTTGCTCCGGGAGTTCGCGAGCGTCGGTCCGGTCCGCTCCCCGGGCCCCGTCGGGCGTGGTGCCGCATCGGTGCTGGCGTCGGCCGGCTCGACGTCCCGGCCGGGTTCGGTGCTCGGGGCCATCGTGGCCGAACGGGTGGTCGGTCGGTCGGATGCCGACGTCGAACTCGTCAACACGCTCGTCGCGCTCGACGTCGCGTCCCGTCGCACGGCGCAGCGGGCTCGTCGGGTGGTCGTGGTCCACGAACTCGACGGTGTCGCCGAGCGGGTCCTCCCCCCCGGTCCCGGTCGGAGCCGAGCGCTGGCCGGGGTGGAGCGGTTCCTCGCTGCCGGTCCGGCGGTGGCGACCATGCTGATCGAGCGGTGGGGGGTCGCAGCGGATCGGGTGTTCGTCGTGCCGGAGTTCGTCGCCGACGTCCCGGTCGACCCGGAGGAGGTCCGGGCGCTGCGGCGGGCAGTTGTCGCCGGCGGTCGTCGGCCGATCGTCCTGTCGTGTGGGGAGGCCTCGGCCCGCAAGGGTTCGGACCGGTTCGTCGACCTCATCGCGTCGTTCCCGGACGGCCCGAACGCTCCGGTGGGGGTCTGGGTCGGCGGGACGCCGGGATCGCTCGGTTGGTCGGAGTTGTGTGCCGACCGGGAGGCATCCGGCCTCGGGGACCGGCTGGTCCTGGTCCCGTCCACACCGTCCGCGCGGGCGTGGATCGAGGCGGCCGACGTGGTGGTCTCCACCGCGCGCGAGGACCCGTACCCGCTGGTCGTCCTGGAGGCGGCGACGAGCGGTCGACCCGTCGTCGCGACCGACTCCGGCGGGGTGCGCACCGTCCTGGGGTCGGCGGGACTCGGTGATCTCGTCGTGGGTCAGGGCGATGTCCTGGCCCTCCGGGATCGGGTCGCCGAACTGCTCGGTGACGAGGTCCGCCGTGGTCGGGTCGGAGCGCAACTGCGACGGACCGTCGGTGAGGACCACGGGGCCGCCGTCGTCGGTCCGCAGTGGTGGTCCGCGATGGTCGAGGGTGCGTGAGGAGGGTGCCGTCGGACCCGATGGTGCGGATCGTCGTCCACGACCTGGGGCGCACCGGTGTGCCCGTGGTGCTCCTCCGCTACCTGGCGGCGGCCCCGAACGGTGCCCGGCAGTGCCTGTCGGTGCTCGCCGCCCACGACGGCCCGCTCCGCGCCGAGCTGGAGTCGATGGGAGTCCCCGTGTCGGTGGTGTGGTCCGCGGGTCGGCGATCACCCGGGCGGGTCGCAGCGGGCGGCCTCGGCGTCCTCGGTGCCTCGCGACCGGCACGCCGGTTTCTCGGCGTCGATGTCCGGCGGGCCGCTCGTCGCCTGCCCCGACCGGACCTGGTGGTCCTGCACGGCGCCGGCGCCGTGGGTGTCCCGGGCGCTTCGCCGTCCGAGGTGCCGGTCGTCGTCCACGTTCACGAACTCGAGACGGCGCTCGGTCGGTGTGTGCAGCCCGGACTGCTCCGCCGGGTCCTCGATCGGGCGGCCGCGGTCGCCGTCGTCGCCCCATCCGTCCGGGACGCCCTGTCGGGGTTCTGCGGATGGCAGGGGCCGGTCGTCGTGCTGCCCGGCGTGCCGGACCTGGTCATCGACGAACCCGCCGGTCCGGGGCCCACCGGCGCAGTGCTCGGCATCGGGACGCCCGACTGGCGCAAGGGGGCCGACCGCATGGAGGCGATCGCCGCCGAGCTGGCCCGTCGGGACCGGGACGTCGACGTCCGCTGGGTGGGTGGCCGCCCCTCGGGTCGGGAGGCCGCGTGGGTGGACGCGCCGTCGGCGGTGTCGTGGGTTCCGTCCTCGGCCAGCCCGTGGACGGCGGCAGGGGAGGCTCGCGTCGTGGTCGTACCCAGCCGGGAGGATCCCCTCCCGCTCGCGGTCCTGGAGGCGGGCGCCCGGGCGCTGCCGGTCGTCGCGATGCGGACGGGTGGGCTCGTCGACCTCCTCGACGCCGGACGCGGCCTGCTCGTCGACCCGGGTGACGTGGTCGGCCTGGTGGATGCCGTGGACGGCCTCCTCGCCGACCCGGACCGGGCGCGGGAGCTCGGACGGTCGCTCCACGAGGCGGTGCGGCGGGACCACGATCCGCACGGTGTGGCGGGCGAGTGGTGGAGCGTGCTCCGGTCCGTCGTCGGTACCTCCGGTTGAGCGTCGGGAGGAATCATCGCCCGGACCCGTACACTGACCGGGCTGGAGCGAGCGTCACAGGGGGCGAGTGAGTCATGTCCACCGGAGGTCCGACGACCGGGGTCGCGGTGATCGGTTGCGGCTACTGGGGTCGGAACCTGGTCCGTACGTTCGCCCAGCTCGGCGAGCTCGTCGCCGTGGTCGACCCGGCGACCGAGGTCGCTGCCGCCCTCGCCGCCGAGCACGGCGCGCGTGCTCGGGAACTGGGCGATGTCCTGGCCGACCCGGAGGTCCGGGCCGTGGCGATCGCCGCTCCTGCTCGACAGCACGCCGAGCTCGCGCTGGCGGCGATCGCGGCCGGCAAGCACGTGTTCGTCGAGAAGCCCCTGGCGCTGCGGGTGGAGGACGCCGAGGAGGTGGTGGACGCCGCCGATGCCGCCGGCGTCACCCTCATGGTGGGCCACCTGCTGCAGTACCACCCGGCGTTCCTGGCCCTCGTCGACCTGGTCGAGCGCGGTGAGCTGGGCGACCTCCGCTACCTGTACTCCAATCGGCTCAACCTGGGGAAGATCCGTCGGGAGGAGAACATCCTCTGGAGCTTCGCCCCGCACGACCTGTCGATGCTCCTGGCCCTGGTGGGCGAGGAACCCGACGAGGTCGTCGCGGTCGGTTCCACGTTCCTGTCGACCGGCGTGCCGGACGTGACGACCACGCACCTCCGGTTCCCGTCCGGGCCCGAGGCGCACGTGTTCGTGTCGTGGCTCCACCCGTTCAAGGAGCAGCGGTTGGTGGTCGTCGGCTCCGACGCCATGGCGGTGCTCGACGACGTCGAGCCCTGGGACTCGAAGCTGGTCGTCTACCGACACGGTGTGGAGTGGGACGGCGACGTCCCGGTTCCCGTGAAGGCCGACGGTGAACCGGTGGCGCTCCGCCGCGACGAACCTCTGCGGCTCGAGTGCGAGCACTTCCTCTCGAGCGTCCGGGACGGCACGCCGCCGCGGACCGACGGCCGTGAGGGGCTCCGGGTCCTCCGGGTCCTCTCGGCGGCCCAGCAGTCGCTGAGCGACGCCGAGCCGACCCGTCCCGACGGTTCCCGCGACGGCCCGGGTGATCCGGCCGGCCGGTTCCCGGGCGTCGTCGTGCACGAGTCGGCCTACGTCGACGACGACGTCGAGATCGGAGCCGGGACGAAGGTCTGGCACTTCAGCCACGTCCTGTCCGGTTCGACGATCGGCCGCGACTGCGCACTCGGCCAGAACGTGGTGGTGGGACCGCGGGTGACGGTCGGCGACCGCTGCCGGATCCAGAACAACGTGAGCGTCTACGACGGTGTCACCCTCGAGGACGGGGTGTTCTGTGGCCCGTCGTGCGTGTTCACCAACGTCTACAACCCTCGGGCCGAGGTGTCCCGCAAGGACGAGTTCCGCTCGACCATCGTCCGGCGGGGGGCGACGATCGGAGCCAACGCCACCATCGTCTGCGGCTACGAGATCGGCGAGTTCGCGTTCATCGCCGCCGGTGCGGTGGTCACGGGTGACGTCCCGGCCCACGCCCTGATGGTGGGGACGCCGGCACGCCGGATCGGGTGGATGAGCCACGAGGGGGAGCGACTCGGCGACGACCTCGTCTGCCCCCGCAGCGGGCGGCGCTACGAACTGGTCGATGATCGGCTCCGGCCGGTCGACGGGCCCTGACCCCGCCCTCAGCCGACCCACGACGAACCAGACCGGAGGACGACGTGCAGTTCATCGATCTCGCCGCCCAGCAGGCCGTGCTGCGTGAGCGCATCGACGCGGCCATCGCCGGGGTGCTCGACCACGGCAAGTACATCATGGGGCCCGAGGTCGCCGAGCTGGAGGCGGAGCTCGCCGCGTTCTGCGCTGCGCCGCAGGTGGTGAGCTGCGCCAGCGGGACCGATGCGCTGGTCATGGCGATGATGGCGCTCGGTGTCGGACCGGGCGATGCCGTGTTCGTCCCGAGCTTCACCTTCTTTGCCTCCACCGCCGAGTCGGTCGCCCTCTTGGGGGCGACGCCGGTGTTCATCGACGTCGACGCCACGTCGTTCAACCTGGATCCCGCACATCTGGCCCGCGCGGTCGACGCACCGCCCGCCGGGCTGCGCCCCGTGGGCGTGGTGCCCGTCGACCTGTTCGGCCAGCCGGCGGACTACGAGGCGATCTCGGCGGTCGCCGAGCCGGCGGGGTTGTGGTTGCTGGCCGACGCCGCCCAGAGCTTCGGGGCGACCCGGAACGGCCGTCCCGTGGGCAC
>CAYMKW010000057.1:0-17292 GCA_964391365.1 uncultured Microthrixaceae bacterium
CCCTTCGGTGGCGGCGCCGGGGTCGGTGACGCCGTCGACGTGGTGCTCCCCGACGGCGACGTCAGGTCCTTCCCCGTGGCCGCCACCCTGCGGGCGCGCATCGACTCGCTCTCGCTCGGGGTCCTGGTCTCGGAGGAGGCCTTCCTGGATCTGGCAGGTGAGCAACCCGTGAACCTGGTCTACGTGCGCACCGAACCCGGTGCCGCCGAGCAGGTGGGCCTGGCCCTCGACGAGCTGCTCGCCGACTACACGGGGGTGCAGGTCGTCCCCGGGAACTTCCTCGGGCAGATCGTGGGCCAGGTGTTGGACTTCCTGATCGGCGCCGTCAATGCGCTGCTCGGCATCAGCGTGGTGGTGGCGCTCATCGGGATCGTCAACACGACGACCCTCTCGATCCACGAGCGACGTCAGGAGCTCGGTGTCGTGCGGGCACTGGGCACCACCAGGTCGCAGGTGGCGCGCACCGTGCAGCTCGAGTCGGTGCTGGTGGCTGCGCTCGGCACCGCCATCGGGGTCGGATGCGGGGTCCTGGTCGGCTGGGTGCTCGTGGGGTCGCTGGGTGGCGGGTCCGTGCCGCTCGCGCTCAACGGGGCGCGGCTCGCTGCGATCGTGGTGGTCGGCCTGCTGGTGGGGGTCCTGGCGTCGGTGCTGCCGGCCCGACGGGCGGTCCGGGTCGAGGTCCTGGAGGCGATCCGCACCGCCTGACGGCTGGAGTCAGATACCCCCGGGGGTACTTGACGCGGACGGAGTCCCGGGCCGATGATGAGTCGGTGAACCTGATCGTCGCCAGCATCCTGGCCCTGCTGATCGGGCTGTCGTTGGGTGCGGTCGGCGGCGGCGGGAGCATCCTCGCCGTCCCCGTCCTGGTGGGGGTCGCAGGCCTCACCGCCGAACAGGCCACGTCGTCGTCACTGGTCGTGGTCGGGGTCGCCTCGCTCGTCGGCGTCGCCACCCACGCGCGGGCGGGCCGGGTGGACCTGCGGGCGGGACTGGGCTTCGCCGCCGCCGGCGTCGTCGGATCCTTCGTGGGCACGCGACTCAACGAGGGGATCGACGGTGACGTCCTGCTCCTCGGGTTCGCCGCGCTGATGGTCGTCGTCGGTGCCCGGATGCTGCAGAGCCTCCGCCGACCCGACGCGCTCCCCGTCGACGACCTACCGCTCGAACGCCTCCGCCCCGATCCGGTCCCGGTCGAACGACCACCCGGGCTGCCCCGCTACCGCGACGGCGCCCGACTCCACCGCTACGTCAGCACGCCCGACGGGGTGGGTGCCGGTGCGGGTGCGACGGTCACCGTCGGTGCGCCGGCGGCCCGACCGGCCTGGGATGGCCGGCGCGTGGCGCTCCTGATCGCCACCGGCACGGGCGTCGGGTTCCTCACCGGCCTGTTCGGCGTCGGCGGCGGTTTCGTCATCGTGCCGGCCCTGGTGCTGGTCCTCGGGTTCCCGATGTCGATCGCCACCGGGACCTCGCTGCTCGTCATCGCGCTCAACGCCGGCGTTGCGCTCGCGTTCCGGGGTGGTCTCGGTTCCGTCGACTGGGGCGTCGTCGCCCCGTTCACCGCATCCGCCGTCCTCGGTGTGTTCGCCGGTCGCGCCGTGGCCGACCGTGTCCCCACCCGCCACCTGACCGCCGCGCTCGGCGTGCTCGTCCTCGCCGTCGCCGTGTGGACCGGGATCGACGCCGCCGTCGCCCTGGCCGCAACCTGACCCACCGACCCGACCCGACCGACCGACCCGACCACCCTGGAGCCACCGTGATCTTCGAACAGCACTACCTCGACTGCCTCTCCCAGGCCTCCTACCTCATCGGCGACGAGCGAACCGGACGCGCCGTCGTGGTCGACCCCCGCCGCGACGTCGCGGACTACCTGGCCTCGGCGCAGGAGCACGGGCTCACCATCGAACTGGTGATCGAGACCCACTTCCACGCCGACTTCCTGTCGGGCCACCTCGAGCTGGCCGAGGCGACGGGCGCGGCGATCGGTGTCGGTGCCGCCGGCGACGCCGAGTTCCCCCACCGGGCGCTGCAGCACGGCGATCGGATCGAGCTGGGCGACGTGGTGCTCGAGATCCGGGCCACCCCCGGTCACACGCCCGAGTCCATCTCGGTCGTCGTCTGGGACCTCGCGGCGGACACCGAGGTCCCCTACGGCGTCCTGACCGGCGACACGCTCTTCATCGGCGACGTCGGCCGGCCGGACCTGCTCGCCTCCGTCGGTGTGACGGCGGAGCAGCTCGGCCGATCGCTGTACACATCGCTGCGGGAGCAGCTCCTCACCCTCCCCGATGCGACCAAGGTCTTCCCGGCGCACGGAGCCGGGTCAGCGTGCGGCAAACAGCTGTCGACCGAGACGGTGTCCACGATCGGTGAACAGCGGACGAGCAACTACGCCCTCGCCGACATGACCGTCGAGGAGTTCCTGGAGGTCGTCACCGAGGGTCAGCCCGCCGCCCCCGGCTACTTCAGCTACGACGCCACGCTCAACAAGTCGGACCGTCTGGTCTTCGACGAGGACGCTCCGGCCGCACCGCTCACGCTCGCGGAGGTGCTCGATCTGCAGGCGCACGGCGCGGTGGTCGTCGACACCCGGGACGCGGCCACGTTCGCCGCCGGCCATCTGGCCGGTTCGCTGAACGTGGCGCTGGACGGCCGGTTCGCCGAGTTCGCCGGTTCGGTGGCGCTTCCCACCGACACCCTGGTCGTGGTCGCCGAACCCGGTGACGAGGCGGAGGCCCGGGTCCGACTGGCCCGGATCGGCTTCGACCGACTCGCCGGCTACCTGGCCGACCCCTACGTCGCGCTGGCCGATCGACCGGAGGTGGTCCGAAGGGCCTCCCGGCTGACCGCCGAGGAGTTCCTGGCCCGGACCCGCGAGGTGTCCGGCCTCCGGATCGTCGACGTCCGCACCCACGGCGAGCACGCCCTCGGCAGTGTCGACGGTGCCGACGTCGTCCCGGTGGCGCGGCTGCGCGACGAGATCAGTGCGATCGGCGACGACCTCGACGCGCCGGTCGTCGTCTTCTGCGCCGGCGGCTACCGGTCGTCCCTGGCGGCCAGCATGCTGCGGGCCCACGGGTTCGCGGACGTCTCGGACGTACTGGGCGGCTACGGCGCCGTGGCCCCGCTGCTCAACCGGGGGTGAGCGCGACGTTCGCCGTGTCGGCCTGCCAGTCGAACACGCTGCCGCGGCGGACCTCGCTGAGCGGTCCGGCCGCCGAGGTCACGCGGAACTCGACCGAGGCCCGTTCCGGGGTGCAGGTCACGACACCGACCCCCCGGCGGGCCAGGTCCACGTACCGGAACCCGGGCTTGAGCTGCTTGGCGGCGTCGCCGATCGCGCGGGCCAGCTCGTAGCCCGCCAGGTCCACTCCGCTCGAGGACACCGACCCGCACACGAACTCCTGGCCCACCACCGGGCTGCGGGGGTCGTCGAAGTCGGCGCGCAGCGCCGCCTGCCAGAAGGAGTGGATGTCACCGGTGAGGAACCCGAGGTTGGTCACCCCGTTGGTCCGGGCCGACTCCAGCACCGTGTCCCGCTCGGCCTGGAAGCCGTCCCAGGCGTCCTCGTTGAGGTACACCCCGGCGTGCTCCGGCAGGTCCGGCTGCAGCGCCCGGAGTGCGGGCTCGTCCAGGTCGATCAACCGCGTGGGGGCGATCATCACCTGGTTGCCCACGAGCTTCCAGCGGACACCGTCGGCCTGGGCCGCTGCCAGCCCGTCCACCAGCCACCCGCGCTGCGCATCGCCCAGGATCGTCCGACCGGAACGGTAGATCTCCGGTCCGGTCCCGCCCGGGACGATGTACCCACCGACACCGGTGCCCTCGCCCGGAGGCGCGTCCCGGTACTGCCGGGTGTCGAGCAGTGACAGGTCGACGAGGTCGCCGAACCTGGCCCGGCGATAGGTGCGGGTGCCGTCGATCGGCCAGACGGGCTGGTACTCGAACCATGCCCGATAGGCGGCCTCGGCGCGGGCCGGATCGTCCAGGATCGTGGCCCGGGAGCAATTGTTCACCAGCTCGTGGTCGTCCCAGACGACGGCGAACGCGTGGGCGGCGTGGGCGGCTCGCAGCTGCGGGTCCGACCGGTAGAGCCGGTACTTGGCCCGGTAGGTCGCCAGATCGGTCGCCGCACCGACCGGGTCGGGTCGCACGCCGGTCCGCGACGACCCGCTCTCGTAGATGTAGTCACCGAGGAACACGACGGCGTCGAGGTCGGTGGCCGCCAGGTCCCGCCACGCGCTGTAGAAGCCGGACTGGTAGTTCTGACAGCTCGCCACGGCGAGCCGGACGCTGTCGGGCGTGGTCCCGGCGGCCGCGGGGGTTCGGGTGCGGCCCACCGGTGAGGACTCCGCACCGATCCGGAACCGGTACCAGTAGGTGGCCCCCGGGGCCAGCCCGCCCGCGAGCACCTTGGCGCAACCATCCCGGTCGGGATCCGCCGTCACGACCCCGTCGGCGACCACCGAGGTGAACGTGGGGGTGGTCGAGACCTCCCAGGTGAGGTCGACCGCAGCCGAGGCGGCGGGGGCGCAGCGCGTCCACAGCACGGCGGCGTCGGCGGAGTGCAGCCCCGAGGCGACGCCGCAGTCCCACACGGGGTCGACGAACGGGATGCTCGTCGCCCCGGGCATCGGCGCACAGCCGGCGAGCACCTTCGCCGAGACCAACCCCGCAGCGCCGACCGCGCCCGCCTGCAGGAACCTCCGCCTGTCCACCGAACCGCCCATCGGGTCAGGGTACGGCAGGTCTGCTGAGCCACGCACCTGCCGCGAACACCGCACCCATGAGCAAACCCACCCCGGCGAACAGCACCTCGGGTCCCGACGCCGCGTAGACGAGCGGTCCGAGCAGGGCCGCGCCCCCGGCGCCGACCTGGTTGACCGAGTAGGCCAGCCCCTGCCCTGCGGCCACCTCGTCGGCCTCACACGCGTCGAGCATCGCCGCCTGCACCGCCGGATTGGCGATGGCCTGTGGCACGCCCTCGACCACGGCGAGCACCGTGATGAGCACCGGGACGGTCAGGAACCCGTACCCGACGGTCAGCGGCACCACGGCGCACAGGGCGACCGTTGCGACCCGGACCGCGCCGTACCGGTCGGCGAGCCGCCCACCCCACGGGGCGAAGACGATCACGGGGACCGCGTAGAGGGAGAGCCCGAGGCCGATGAGGAAGGTCGATGCGCCCCGGTCGGTCAGGTACCGCGACCACATCGCGTCGTAGATCCCCACCGGGAGGAAGAGGGCCAGCGACAACAGGGCGGCCCCGGCGGCCCGACGGCGGCGCAGGAGGTGGAACGACTCGAACGCCGAACGCCGCTCCGTCGCCGTGGCGAGCGGCGGCAGCCGCACGGTGGCGAGCACCACCGCCAGGGCGATCGCCAACGCGCCCACGACCACGAACGGAACCTGCAGGCCGAACCCCGACAGGGCCGCACCGGCGACCGGGCCGAGCATGAACCCGGCGAGCTCGGCGCTGGTGAGGAGGCCGAGGCGCCGACCGGCGCCCAGCGGGTCGCCGGAGGTCACGACCTTGCGCGCCGCCGGCACGAAGACCCCGGCCGCCAGACCCTCGAGCCCTCGGGCGGCGACGAACTGCCAGAGCTCGGTCCCGAGCGAGAACCAGACCAGCGACCCGGCCGTGCCGACCAGACCGGCGACGAGCAGGAGCCGAGCGTGGCCGCGGTCGGCCAGGCCGGCGAGCAGCAGACCGGCGACGAGTGACGCCACGAAGGTGGCCGCCGAGATCAGTCCGAGTCCGGCGGTGGAGAACCCGAAGGTGTCCTGGAACTCGGCGAGCAGGGGGAAGATCAGGCCCACCCCGCAGCTGATGACGGCGGCCCCCAGGAGCACCGGGACGACGGGCGCAGCGGTGCCGCCGGCGGTCGGCGCCGGCGGCGTGTCGTCGGTCGCTTCCGGCGTGGTCACCGGCCACATCATCGCACCGTGGCGCAGACCGTCTGGCAGACTTCCCGGGTGAGGAGACCGTGGTCGATCGACGACCCGCTCGCCGCCTACCGGACCGTTCGGGCCGGGACCGAGGCGCTCGCCGAGCCGCTCGGCCCCGAGGACCAGGTGGTCCAGTCGATGCCCGATGCGAGCCCGACCAAGTGGCACCGGGCGCACACCACCTGGTTCTTCGAGGAGTTCCTGCTCGCAGGGTTCGTGCCCGGGTACGAGCCGGTCGATCCCTCGCACCGGTACCTGTTCAACAGCTACTACGACGCGGTCGGAGAAAGGCAGCCCCGGGCGGCACGCGGACTCATCACCCGACCGACCGTCGGCCAGGTCGCCGACTACCGCGCCGCGGTCGACGAGCGCGTCGAGTCGTTGCTCGCCGAGGACGCCGCTGACACCGACGGGGTGCGGTCGATCCTGGAACTCGGCCTCCACCACGAGGAGCAGCACCAGGAGCTCCTGTTGATGGACGCGGCCCACCTCCTGGCGCAGCACCCGGCCCGACCGGCGTACGACCCGGCGGGGCCGCATCCCGCACCGTCACCGGGCGGCGGGGACTGGCTCGACCACGACGGCGGAACCCTGGCCATCGGCCACGACGGGATCGGATTCGCCTACGACAACGAGTCGCCACGACACGAGGTGCTGCTCCGACCGTTCCGACTGCGGGACCGGGTCGTGACGAGCGGCGAGTGGCTCGAGTTCATGGACGACGGCGGTTACGAACGGGCCGACCTCTGGCTGAGCGACGGCTGGGCTGCGGTCCGGAGCGACGGCTGGGAGGCACCGGCGTACTGGCGAGTGCTCGACGGCGTCTGGCACGTCGCCACGCTGGCCGGGGAACGACCGGTCCGGGACGACGAGCCGGTCGTCCACGTCAGCTACTACGAGGCCGAGGCCTTCGCCCGGTGGGCGGGCGCACGGCTGCCGACCGAGACCGAATGGGAGGTGGTCGCCTCCGCTCACTGGTCGCACGAACACGGGACGCCCGACACCACCGGGTTCGAGGGCGCCGTGTGGCAGTGGACCACGAGCGCCTACCTCCCCTACCCGGGGTTCCGCCCCGCCCCGGGGGCGGTGGGCGAGTACAACGGGAAGTTCATGGTCAACCAGCAGGTCCTGCGCGGCGGCAGTTCCGCCACCCCGCCGGGACACAGCCGGCCGAGCTACCGGAACTTCTTCCCGGCCGGCGCACGCTGGGCGTTCAGCGGTCTCCGACTGGCGGCCGACCGGTGACCGCCCCGGCCGGCCGGACCGACGCCGCCCCCGCCGACGCAGTCGGTGGCGACGCCGCCCCCTCGTGCACGATCGACGTCCGACTCGACATGGCGGCGTGGGCGACCCACCTGGCCGAGGCCACCGCGACCGGTCTCCGATCATCACCGCCGTGGACACCGCCGGTGTGGTTCTACGACGACGTGGGTTCGATGCTCTTCGACCGGATCACCCGGCTCGAGGAGTACTACCCGACCCGGGCCGAGCGATCGATCCTCACCCGGCACGCGGCGGAGATCGCCGCCACGACCGGCGCCACGACACTGGCGGAGCTCGGTTCCGGGACGTCGGACAAGACGGTCCTGTTGCTCGACGCGCTGGCCGCTCGCGGCGCGCTGGAACGGGTCGTCCCGTTCGATGTGAGCGAGGTCGTCCTGCGTTCGGCGGCCGACGAGATCGCCGCCCGCTACCCCGGTGTGGCGGTCCACGCCGTCGTCGGTGACTTCCACGAGCACCTCGGCGCGTTGCCGACCGATGGAACGAGCCTCCTCGCCTTCCTCGGCTCCACCATCGGGAACCTGTCACCGGCCGAGCGCAGCGACTTCCTCCGGAGCGTTCGGGCCTCGCTCGGCGATGACGACTGGTTCCTGCTCGGAACCGACCTGGTGAAGGACCCCGCCCGACTGGTCGCCGCCTACGACGATGCATCGGGGGTGACCGCCCGGTTCAACCTCAATGCGCTCGCGGTGATGAACCGTGAGCTCGGCGCCGACTTCGACCCCGGTGCTTGGTCGCACCGGGCCGTGTACGACCGGGAGCACCAGCGGATCGAGATGCACGTCGTCGCCGCGTCGGACCAGGTGGTCCACATCGAGGCGCTCGACCTGGAGCTCGCCGTGCCGGCCGGCGGGTGGATCCGCACCGAGATCAGCACCAAGTTCACCGCCGAGCAGGTCGCCGCCGAACTCGAGGGTGCCGGGCTGTCGCCGGTCGCCGCGTGGAGCGACGACGACGGCGACTTCCTGGTGACACTGGCCCGACCGCGCTGATCGGGCCCGGCCTGCGACCTACCCGCGCGGCACCAACGCCAGCTGTCGTGACTGGGCCACGAGCGACCCGGTGGCGTCCCAGACCTCGCCGTCGACCTCCAGGAAGCCGCCGGTCACGAACCGGGTGCGGAACTCGCAGGCCAGCCACCCGGCGGCAGGTCGGGCCCGAACGTGGGCCGTGAGCTCCACCGTCGGCGACCACCCGAGCGGCAGTGATGCGTTGAAGATCGTCGGGGGGAACGAGTCCACGGCGAGCAGCAGCCCGAAGGTGTCGACCGGCTCATCGTCGAGCAGCCGGAACCACCCTCGCAGGAGCGGGGTCCCCGTGGGCCGGCCACGCATGAACCCCATGTCCTCCGGATGGAGCCGCACCTCGACGTGATCCATGAACGGCGGCGGGAAATCGCCCCGGGACAACAGATGCTCGCAGTCCCCGGGCGGGGGCAGGTCGGGCGGCGACCCGTCGACGTGGAGCGCTCCAGATGCCGGACCGAGCGAGCCGTAGGTACCGAGGGTCGTCACGATCGGTCGACCCCCGGAGTCGATGAGCGTCGACCGGGACGTTGCGAACCGCCGACCGGACCGGAGCACCTCGGCACGCAACGTGTGCTCGCCGGCCCGACCCGGGGACAGGTAGTGACAGGTGACCGTGACGGGGTGAGGCTGTTCAGCCACCTCTGCGCCGGCGCGAGCGGAGAGAGCGAGCAGGAGACCGCCGTCGACGTTGCCGAAGATGTCCCACCCCTCGGGGACCGAGGCGTCGAACGCACCGTCGCCCGTCGGTCGGACAGCGGTGGCAGCAGCGAACGCTCCGAGGTCGACCACGTCGGGAACCCTAGGCAACCGGCTCATCGGGACCCGACCGCACCCCGGCAGCGCTCGAAGCGATGGAACCGGCGGGGCGGTCAGGGCAGCAGCGTGGCGACGACGAAGAAGTGGCACCCACCCGCCACGATCGTCATGGAGTGCCAGACCTCGTGGTAGCCGAACCGCTCCGGCGACGGGTCGGGTCGACGCTTGCCGAGCACGACCGCACCCACCGTGTAGAGCACGCCACCGACGGCCAGCAGCACCAGCTGCGGCCACGCCAGACGGGTCACGAGCAGGGGTGCGATCAGCAGCCCGGCCCAACCGAGCACGATGTAGAGCCAGGAGCCCACGGACTCGTTGCCGACACCGAGCTTGGCCATCTTGAGCGTCACCCCGCCCATGGCCACGATCCACACGACCACCAGGGTGGGGATCCCCCACTCCGGCGGCAGGGCGAGCAGGCAGATCGGCGTGTAGGTGCCGGCGATCAGCATGAAGATCATGGAGTGGTCGGCCCGGCGCCACCACTTGACCGCTGTCGGCGTGTGGGCCAGGCGGTGGTACGACGCGCTCACTGCGTAGAGTCCGACCAGGGTTGCGCCGAAGACCAGCACGGCCGCCCGACCCAGGCCGGTGTCGGCGGTCGCCGCCAGCACCAGCACCGCCGGGGCGGCCAGCAACGCTGCGATCAGGTGGAGTCGTCCCCGCCAGAACGGCCGGAAACCGTACGCATCGACCAGTGCCGCCGCCATCGCACCCGCCCCCTCTGTGTGCGGGCGACATCTCCGTGCCGCCCCTCGCCTCCGGGTCCGGAGCCGCACCGCTGCGACGCCGTCCTGCTCCCGGAGGATGCACCAGTGGTACGACCTCCAGGTGTCCGTGGCAAGTGGGTGAAACGACCACCCCCTGAACTTCCGGGGTACCGAGGCCGCGCGGGGACGACGGGTCGTGAGCCGGAACCGGGCCGAATCAGCCGAGCGCGTCGAGCCGGGCGCGGTGGAGCTCCGCTGCCAGGTCGTCGTCGATGGGGTCCAGATCGCCCGCAACCCGAGCGAGCAGGTGGTCGGCGAGCAACGGATTGCGAGCCAGGACCGGTCCGTGCAGGTAGGTGCCGACGAGCGACCCGTGGACGACCCCGTCGGTGCGGTGCTCGCCCGACGGGTGCCGGATGCGCCCGAAGGGCGTCTCGCCGGGTCCGAGCGTCGTGGAGGCCCCGTGGTTCTCGAACCCCCCGACAGCGCCGACGCCGTCGAGCGCCACGTCGAGCAGGGCCTCGCCGACCCATCGGGAGCCGGTCGGCGCGGTGTGGCCGTCGTAGAGCGCCAGCCCTTCGACCGGATCCCGCCGTCCGGCCAGCGAGATCGTCGAGCCGAGCAACTGGAACCCGGCGCAGACCGCCAGGATCGGCGTCCCGTGGTCGACCGCGTCGCGCAGCCGGTCCACCTGCGGCCGGAGCTCGTCGAGCGCAGCGAGCTGGGCCGCGTCCTCGCCGCCGCCGATCACGTAGATGTCGACCTGCTCGGGCAGTGGCGTACGGACGGCGATCTCGACCAGTTCAGCATCCAGGCCACGCCACCTGAGCCGATCCACCAGGACCACGGCGTTGCCACGATCGCCGTAGGTCCCCAGCAGCTCGGGGTAGACCAGCCCCACGCGGACGCTCGACTCGCTCACGACCGGATCCCCAGCCGCCGGAAGATCGAGTACGAGGCCGCCACCACCAGCTCGTCACCCGGGAGCGCCGCTGCGGCCGCCTCCACGGTGGGCTCGACCGCCACCGGTCGGCACCCGGCGTGCTGCAGGCGGACGGCGACGTCCAGGGTCCGCGTCCCCGCCGTGGCGATCGGACAGCCGACGAGCCGCTCGAACGGCACGTCCCACAACCACGACGGGTCGGTGCCGTCAGCGGCCTGATCGTCCTGGGCGATGACCACGGACCGCCCCGATCCCGCCAGCTCGTCGATGATCAGCGCCCAGCTGGCCGGGTTCTTGGCGAGCACCAGCTCGGCCGACCGGCCGTCACCGACCGGGATCCGGTGCCGGCGGTTCCCCACCTCGTCCAGACGGCCCACCTCCAGCGCAGCCGCCCCGACGTCCAGACCGAGACGGTCGGCGGCCGCCAGCGCCAGCGCGGCGTTCGCCCGCTGCCACGACCATGGGAGCTGCAACTGCAGGGGCACCTCACGGCCCCGGACGACGATCACGCCGTCCCCCAGCCCCACATCGGCCCGGGGGCGGCCGAAGCCGCAGGAGCACGACCACGTGTCGGCCGACAGGTCGAGGAGTTCCTCACAGGCCGGACAGATCGCGTTGTCGAGCCGGGACACGAGCCCGGTGTCGACCCACGTGACGTCGGCCACCTCGCCGACCGCCCACGCCACGTTCGGATCCGAGTTGGAGGCGACCACCGCGGTCGGGTGGTCAGCCAGCTCCGAGCGCCAGCGTTCGGCGATCCGACGCACCTCGAGGTGACGGTCGAGCTGGTCGCGGGACAGGTTGCCCAGCACGAGCAGTTCCGGAGACATGAGGTCCAGCGCGAACGGAAGGTTGGCCTCGTCGCACTCGAGCACCGCCGCCGGGGCGGTCCGATCCGCCGCCAGCGCCGAGGTCATCCCCGCCAGCAGGTTGGCCCCGTTGGCGTTCGTCGTCACGTCCTCACCCGAGCCGCGCCACGCGGCGGTGAGCATCGAGGTCGTCGCCGTCTTCCCGTTGGTGGCCGACACGAGCACGACCCGCCGACCAGCTGCGAGGGTGCGGGGCACCTCGGGATCGACGGCGAGCGCCACCCGACCCCGGATCTGGGCGCCGTGACCCCGACCGGTGGCCCGGGACAACGCCGAGGCGAACCCACCCGCACCGAGGGCGGCGGCGGTGCGGAGTCGCGAGGACACCGACCGCCTCAGATCAGTTCGCCGACGTCGATCCAGAGGAGGATCGTCAGCAGCACGATCACCGAGACGTTGAGCGCCGTGATCGCGTAACGCCAGCGGTGGCCGGACACCCAGAAGCGCCGGATGCTCGCGACGTTGAAGCCGATGGCGACGAGGCTGATCACGATGCCGATGATCGGCCCCACACCCTTGGCCACGCCGAGCAGCGGGAGCACCCAGGGGAACACGATGTAGGCCAGCAGGCAACGGGTGCCGGAGATGACGATCGACCGGCTGAAGATCCGGGCGGCGGGGTCGGTCCCCGGCGTGGTCGCCCCGGACGGTGCGTTCACGGACGGTACGTCGGCGGGGCCCGCCGCGGAGTTGGCGTCGAGGTCGGTCATGACGCCCTCATCCTGCCGCACCAGTGGACCCAGCGGGGAATCATCGCCCCGACGAGCGGGCGATGACGTCGGCCAGGTCGGGCAGGAAGTCCCGGAAGGCGCTGGATCGCCGCCAGTAGAGGGCGACCTCCCGCCGGGGAACGGGGTCCGCGAACGGGACCAGCACCACGTCCTCCGAGGCCGCGACGGGCGGGATCGTCGCGAGTTCCGGCAGCAACGTCATCCCGACACCGGCGGCGACCATCTGGCGGAGCGTCTCGAGACTCGTCGCCCGGAACCCCCGCCGCTCCCCTCCTCCCGCCAGCTGACAGACCGACAGCGCCTGGTCGCGCAGGCAGTGACCCTCCTCGAGGAGCAGGAGCTGTTCACCGGCGAGCACCGAGGTGGGGATCGGCTCACCGACCGCCGCCAGCGGATGGCCGACGGGAACGGCCAGCACGAACGGCTCCTCGAAGAGGAACTGCTCGTGGAGCTGTTCATCGTGCACCGGCCGGGCGAGCAGGACGGCGTCGAGCGACCCGTCACGCACCTGCTGGTGGAGCACCTCGGACTTCTCCTCCACGAGCAGGAGCTCCAGGTCGGGGAACCTGCGGTGGACCTCGGGCACGATGTGTGGCAGGAGGTACGGCGCGAGCGTCGGGAACAGACCGAGCCGGAGCGTCCCGGTGGCCGGATCCTGCGACTGCCGGGCGTCGTCGGCGATCCCGTCGACCTCCCTGATCACGGCCCGGGCTCGCTCCACCACCCGCTCGCCGATCCCCGTCAGCGCCACGTGCCGGGGGTTGCGCTCGACCAGCTCGACACCCAGCTCGCGTTCGAGCTTGCGGATCTGGGTCGACAGGGTCGGTTGGCTGACGAAGCAGGCCTCGGCGGCCCGCCCGAAGTGGCGCTCGTCGGCCACCGCCACCAGGTAGCGGAGGTCCCGCAGGTTCACACCGGGACCGGGGTCCGGATGAGGTGGTCGAAGGCGCTCAACGCCGCGGTGGCGCCGGCACCCATCGAGATCACGATCTGCTTGTAGGGCACCGTGGTGCAGTCGCCGGCGGCGACGACGCCGGCGACCGAGGTCTGACCCCGCTCGTCGATGACGATCTCGCCCCGGGATGAGAGCTCGACGGCCCCCTCGAGCCACTCGGTGTTCGGGAGCAGGCCGATCTGCACGAAGACGCCCTGCAACTCGACCGTCCGGTCCTCGCCGGACTCGCGGTCCTGGTAGCGCAGGGCGGTCACCGCGTCGCCGTCACCGACCACCTCGGTGGTGGCGGCGCCGAGGATCACGTCCACGTTCGGGAGGCTGCGGAGCTTGGCCTGCAGCACCTCGTCGGCGCGGAGTTGGTGGTCGAACTCGAGCACGGTGACGT
Source organism: uncultured Microthrixaceae bacterium (assembly GCA_964391365.1). GTDB lineage: Bacteria > Actinomycetota > Acidimicrobiia > Acidimicrobiales > Microtrichaceae > SXMI01. The sequence goes on from CAYMKW010000057.1 coordinate 13,668, forward strand.
GTCCGACCACGCCGGCGAGGTCGATGGCGGCCTCGATGCCGGAGTTGCCGCCGCCGATCACGGCGACGCGCTTGCCCTTGAACAACGGCCCGTCGCAATGCGGGCAGAAGGTCACGCCCTTGTTCCGGTACTCCGACTCCCCGGGTACCCCGAGGGTGCGCCAGCGGGCGCCGGTGGAGAGCACCACCGTCCGCCCCTGCATGCTCGCCCCGCTGGCGAGTTCGATGGTGTGCAACCCTCCCGGTTCCGCCGACGGCACGAGCCGCGCCGCCTGCTGGCGGTTGACGACCGTCACGTCGTAGTCGTGGACGTGCTGCTCGAGTGCGGTGACCAGCTTGGGGCCCTCGGTGTAGGGCACCGAGATGAAGTTCTCGATGCCCATGGTGTCGAGCACCTGACCGCCGAATCGTTCGGTGACGATGCCCGTGCGGATCCCCTTGCGGGCGGCGTAGATGGCTGCGGATGCACCGGCGGGTCCGCCACCGACGACGAGGACGTCGAAGGGGGCCTCCGCATCGGCGGCGGCGGCGGCCCGGGCCTCGGCGCCGCTGTCGAGTTGGCCGAGGATCTGCTCGAGGTCCATGCGACCGCTCTCGAAGAACTCGCCGTTCAGGAAGACCATGGGCACCGACTTCACGCCGCGGGCCTCGACCTCGTCCTGGAAGAGGGCGCCGTCGATCGCCGTGTGGCGGATCCGTGGGTTGAGCACGCTCATGAGGTTGAGGGCCTGCACCACGTCGGGGCAGTTCTGGCAGGACAGCGACATGAAGGTCTCGAACTCGTGGTCGCCGGGAAGGTCCCGGACCTGCTGGGCGACCTCGTCGCTGATCGACCCCGGATGACCCCCGACCTGCAGGATGGCGAGGACCATCGAGGTGAACTCGTGACCACCGGGGATGCCGGCGAAGCGCACCGAGACGTCCGTCCCCACACGGGAGATGGCGAACGAGGGCCGTCGGGCGTCGTCGTCGGCGCGACGCACGGTGATGTGGTCCGACAGCTCGGCGAGTCCGTCGAGGAGCTCGGCGAGCTCAGCGGACTTGGCCCCGTCGTCGAGCGAGGCGACCAGTTCGACCGGCTGGCTGATCTTGGTGAAGTGCTCCCGGAGCTGGTTCCTGATGGTGTCGTCCAACACGGTGTCGTCTCTCTCTCGTCGTCGTCCGGTGGTTCCCGTAGCGGTCGCGTGCCGGAGGAGCCGGCGGGCGGTGCCCCATCGCACCCGCCCGCCGGCGACCGGTCAGATCTTGCCGACCAGGTCGAGCGACGGGGCCAGCGTGGCCTCGCCCTCTTCCCACTTGGCCGGGCAGACCTCGTTCGGGTGCTCCCGCACGTACTGGGCGGCCTTGATCTTGCGGACCAGCTCGGCGGCGTTCCGGCCGACGCCCTCGGGGGTGATCTCGACCATCTGGATGACGCCGTCGGGGTCGACCACGAAGGTGGCCCGGTCGGCCTGGCCCATGCCCTCGCGCATCACGCCGAAGTTGTTGGTGATGACGCCACTGGGGTCGCCGACCATGACGTAGCGGATCTTGCCGATCGTGTCCGAGGCCTCGTGCCAGGCCTTGTGGACGAAGTGCGTGTCGGTGGACACCGAGTAGACCTCGACGCCCATGCCCTGCAGCTCCTCGTAGTGGTCGGCGACGTCGCCCAGCTCGGTGGGACACACGAACGTGAAGTCCGCCGGGTAGAAGAACACGACCGACCACTTGCCCTTCATGTCGGCGTCGGTGACCGTGAGGGTGTCGCCGTTCTGGAAGGCGGTGGCGGTGAAGGGCTGCACCTCGGAGTTGATGGTGGCCATGTGGCTGATGCTCCTGTTCATGATGTCGGTTGTCGGCGACCGGGTCGATCCCGGCCACGTGGTGCAACCTACGAACCCACCATTCATATTTCCAATGGAATGATCTGAATCATCCGATAGTTCGGGCCTATGAAACTGCCGGGCTGCGGCGGCGGCCGGGGTACCGTGCCAGCGCGGAGACCGACGCCCCGCGACACCTGCTGATCGACGGCCAGCTCGTCCCTCCGACCGGCGGACGGACCTTCGACGTGGAGAACCCGGCCACCGCCCTGGTGGCCGGTACCGCCCCCGACGCCGATCCCGTCGATGCCGCAACCGCCATCGCCGCCGCCCGGCGGGCGTTCGACGAGACCGACTGGGCGAACGACACCGGCCTCCGGGTCCGGGTGCTCCGTCAGCTGGACCGGCCCTGCGAGCGCACCGCGACGAACTCGCCGAGCTGACCACGACCGAGGTCGGCGCACCGCGTTCGTCCTGCGCCACCATCCAGGTCGACGCCCCCCTCGACATCGTGGGGTGGTTCGCCGATCTGGCCGAGACCCACGAGTACCGGCGCGACCTCGGCGTCCGGGACACCCTGGGCGGCCCGGCCCGTCGCTGGGTCGAGCAGGTCCCGGTCGGCGTGGTCGCAGCGATCACACCGTGGAACGTGCCCAACCAGATCAACCTGGCCAAGGTCGTCCCGGCGCTCGCCGCCGGCTGCACGGTCGTGCTGAAACCGGCCCCGGAGACTCCGTGGACCGGGCTGGCGCTGGGCCGGATCGCCGCCGAGCACACCGACCTGCCTGCCGGGGTCCTCAACGTGGTGACGGCGCAGGACAAGGCGTTCGGCGAGCTGCTGACGACCGACCCGGCGGTCGACCTGATCAGCTTCACCGGCTCGACCGCCACCGGCACCCGGGTGATGGAGGCGGCGGCGTCGAACCTGACCCGGGTGTTCCTGGAACTGGGCGGCAAGTCGGTGCACCTGGTGCTCGACGACGTGGCCGACATGGGCACCGCCGCCGCCCACGCGGCGTTCGGCACCGCCACCGTTGCCGGTCAGGGGTGTGCGCTCACGACCCGGGTGCTCCTCCCCCGGGCCCGCTACGACGAGGGGATCGAGGCGATCGCAGCGATGCTCTCGTCGTTGGCCGTCGGCGACCCCCGTGACCCCGGCACCGTGATGGGCCCCCTGATCAGCCGGACCCAGCTCGAGCGGGTCGACGGCTACGTCCGGGGCGCGCTCGACGCCGGGGCCCGGGTCGTCTGCGGGGGCACGCAAGTCGCCGACCTGCCCGGCTGGTTCTACGAGCCGACACTGCTCGCCGACGTCGACAACACCATGGCTGTCGCCCGCGAGGAGATCTTCGGGCCGGTCCTCGTGGCGATCCCCTTCGAGGACGATGACGACGCGGTGGCGATCGCCAACGACTCGGACTACGGGCTCTCGGGAGCGGTGTTCTCCGACGACCGGGACCGGGCGCTGGCGGTCGCCCGGCGGATCCGCACCGGGACCATGTCCGTGAACGGCGGGGTCTGGTACGGGCCCGACGTCCCCTTCGGCGGGTTCAAGCGCTCCGGCATCGGCCGGGAGATGGGTGTCGAGGGCTTCGAGGAGCACCTCGAGGTGCGCGCCTACGCCGAGCCGGTCTGAGCCGAGCGCAGCGGGAGTCGGCCGGCGCCGGGTCGGATCGACCCGGCGCCGGCCGGTTCCGAACGGCTCGTCGCATGGATCCGCCGTCCGTGGTGTTCCCCGTCCGGACCCTACGGGTGGCGGGAACCCGGGTCCAACCGGCAGGACGACCCCGCCTCAGAGCTCCCGAGCGGCGGGACGATCCCGCC
>CAYMKW010000058.1:0-1815 GCA_964391365.1 uncultured Microthrixaceae bacterium
CGGCGGGGGCTGGTCGCCCCCGGGGGGCGGCGGGACGTTCGGGTCGCTCATGTCGTGTACCTCCGGTGGCGTCGTCGGCTGGAACCGACAGCGGGAACGCTAGTGGGGCGAGCGGACCGTTCGGGCGATGTTTCGCCTGCGGCCCGGCATCGGGTCGCCCGGGCACCGCTCCCGACGGCGGTAGCCTCTGCGCCCATGTCGTCACCGTCCCCGGATCTCTTCGACCGGATCGTCAACCTCACCAAGCGCCGCGGCTTCGTCTACCCGTCGGCAGAGATCTACGGGGGGTTCCGCAGCACCTACGACTACGGGCCGGTCGGCGTGCTCCTGCTCCGCAACGTCAAGGACGCCTGGTGGCGTTCCATGGTCCAGCTCCGCGGTGACGTCGTCGGACTGGACGCCTCGATCCTGTCGCCGCCCCAGGTCTGGGAGGCGTCCGGACACCTCGCGAACTTCACCGACCCCCTCGTCGACTGCACCAACTGCAAGCAGCGGTTCCGTCTGGACAAGCTCGACGACCCGGACCAGTGCCCCTCGTGTGGCAAGCGGGGCACGTTCACCGAGCCGCGCCAGTTCAACCTGATGTTCAAGACCCAGGCCGGTCCCGTGGAGGACGCCGCCGCCGTCGCCTACCTGCGTCCGGAGACGGCCCAGGGAATGTTCATCAACTTCAAGAACGTGATCGACACGACGCGTGTCCGCCCGCCGTTCGGCATCGCCCAGATCGGCAAGTCGTTCCGCAACGAGATCACCCCCGGGCAGTTCGTCTTCCGGACCCGCGAGTTCGAGCAGATGGAGATGGAGTGCTTCGTGCCACCGGCCGACGCCCAGCGCTGGTACGAGTACTGGTGCGCCGAGCGGTACCAGTGGTACCTGGACCTGGGGATCCCCGAGGACCTGCTCCGCCTGCGTCCCCACGACGACGACGAGTTGTCGCACTACAGCTCGGGCACCTCGGACGTGGAGTTCCGGTTCCCGTGGGGCTGGGACGAGCTCGAGGGCATCGCCAACCGTGGCGACTACGACCTGACGCAACACGCCCAGCACTCGGGCGAGCGGCTCGAGTGGTTCGACCAGGCCGCCGACGAGCGCTGGACGCCGCACGTCATCGAGCCGGCCGCCGGAGCCACCCGGACCGCCATGGCGTTCCTCATGGCGGCCTACGACGAGGAGGAGGTCCGCGGCGAGACCCGCGTGGTGCTCCGGTTCCACCCGCGGATCGCTCCGTACAAGGCGGCGGTGCTCCCGCTGTCGAAGAAGCCCGAGCTGACCGGCCCGGCCCAGGAGCTGGTGGCGTCCCTGCGGTCGTCGTTCGTCTGCGACTACGACGAGACCCAGTCGATCGGCCGTCGGTACCGGCGTCAGGACGAGTTGGGCACCCCGTACTGCATCACCTACGACTTCGACTCGCTCACCGACGGTGCCGTCACGATCCGGGAGCGGGACTCGATGGAGCAGGAGCGGGTGGCGGTCGACGAGGTGGCGTCCCTGCTCCGGGACCGCCTGACCTGAGTCGTTCGGCCCGCACCGTCCCGGCGACCCGTCCCGGCGGCGACCGGTAGCATCCACCACCGGTGGACGGACCTGACGACGAGGAGCGGACCCGCCGGGTCGCCGCCGAGCGGATCCTGGCCGTCGAGATCGACCAGGTCGTGCGGGCCCTCCACGGCACCGCCGTGGCCACCGGGTCCCTGCTCGGGACGGGTGTCCCCGCCGCGCCGGGTGCGGGCAGCGGTCCGCTCGTCACGACGTTCGACGCAGCGCTCGACGCCGCCGACGACGGGTGGGATCCGGTGCTCGTCGTCGCCGAGACGG
>CAYMKW010000058.1:1825-17133 GCA_964391365.1 uncultured Microthrixaceae bacterium
GCTGCGCCGCCGCGGTGGTGACCACCCGGGGCGGTCTCGCCAGCCACGCTGCGGTCGTCGCCCGGGCCTGGGGCCTGCCGGCGGTGTGCGGGCTCTCCGCCGCTCGCGTGGATGACGAGGGCGCCTGGTTCGACGGGGTTCGCGTGTCCGAGGGTGAGTGGATCACCGTCGACGGCGGCACCGGCGAGGTTCGGGCCGGTGGGGCCGACCATGCGGCCGGCTACGGCCTCGACCGGGACCTGCTCGAGGTCCTCGACCTGTGCGACCGACTGGTGGCCGGACGGCCCGGCGTCTGGGTGAACGCCGACACGGCGGACGAGGTCCGCGCCGGTCTGGACGCCGGCGCCCGGGGTGTGGGGCTGTGTCGGACCGAGCACCAGTTCCTGGGCGAACGCCTGGGCGCGCTGCAGGCGCTCCTGCTCGGGGGCCCGGACGCCGCCGACGCCGCCGAGACCCTGCAGGGTCATCAGCACGAGGCGGTCACCGAGGTGCTCCGGGCGGCAGGCGGCGTCCCCGTCGTGGTCCGACTGCTCGACCCGCCGCTGCACGAGTTCCTGCCGTCGCCGACCGACGAGCGGGCGCCGGCCGACCTCGTGGACCTGGCCCGCCACCGGCACGAGCACAATCCCATGCTCGGCGTCCGCGGGGTCCGATTGGGTGTCGTCGCCCCGCAGGTCGTCGACGCCCAGCTCCGCGGGCTGCTCGGTGCGCTCGCCCAGGCCGGCCGTGACGGCGTCGGCGCCGACCTCCGCCTGTTGGTGCCGATGGTCGCCTGGGCCGGGGAGGTGGACCGGGTCGTCGAGCAGGTGTGGCTGCTCGCCGAGCGGTTCGGTGTCGACGCGCCCCCTGTCGGCGCCATGGTGGAGACGCCCGCCGCGGCGCTGCGGGCCGCCGAGCTGGGGCGGAGTGCGGCCTTCCTGAGCATCGGGAGCAACGACCTGACCCAGCTCACGCTCGGCCTGAGCCGGGACGACACCGAGACGAGTGTCGTGGGCGAGTACCTGCGCGACGGGTTGCTGGACCGCAGCCCCTTCCAGACGCTCGACCCCTCCGTCGTCGGCCTGCTCGCCGGAGCCCTGCGCGACGCACCCGACGCCCACTGGGGACTCTGTGGCGAGCACGCCGGTGACCCGGATTCACTGGCCCGGCTGGCCTCCGTGCCGCCCGACCACGTCTCGTGCTCGCCGTACCGGGTGCCGGTCGCCCGTCTGGCCCTCGGCCGCATCGCGGCGGCGTCGCTCCTCGGCGCCGGGACACGCTGATGGGCATCCTCGACGAGGATGTCGCCCGCGTCCGCGACACCACCGACATCGTCGCCCTGATCGCCCAGTACACGCAGCTCAAGCGGGTGGGTCAGCGCTGGAGCGGGCTGTGTCCGTTCCACGCCGAGAAGTCACCGAGCTTCTCGGTCAACGACACCGACGGGCTCTACCACTGCTTCGGCTGCAAGGCCTCCGGCGATGCCATCACGTTCGTCCGCGAGATCGAACACCTCGACTTCCCCGGGGCGGTGGAGTTCCTCGCCGGCCGGGCCGGCGTGACGCTGCGCTACAGCGACCGGGAGGAGGGCGAGGGCCGCAAGCGTCAGGCCCGACTGCTCGACCTCGTCGAGCGGGCCGCCGCCTGGTACCACGACCGCCTGCGCAACTCGCCGGACGCCGCCCCGGCACGGCGCTACCTGCGCAGCCGCGGGTTCGAACGAGATGAGGTCGAGCGCTACCGGCTGGGATGGGCGCCCGACGACTGGGACCAGCTCGCCCGCCACCTGCGGGCGACACCCGAGGACCTGGAGGCCTCGGGGCTGGGCTTCACCAACCGGGCGGGCCGGCAGCAGGACTTCTTCCGGGGGCGGATCCTGTTCCCGATCACCGACGAACGGGGCCGGACGATCGGCTTCGGCGGTCGGAAGCTGCCCGACGCCGAGGGCGCCAAGTACCAGAACTCCCGGGACAACGTCCTCTACAACAAGTCCAAGGCGCTCTACGGCCTGGACCGCGCCAAGGCGGGGATCGTCCAGGCCAACGAGGTCGTCGTCTGCGAGGGCTACACCGACGTCATCGGTTTCGACCGCGCCGGGGTCCCCCGGGCGGTCGCCACCTGCGGGACCGCCCTCACCGAGGACCACGTCCGGGCGTTGAAGCGCTTCTCCCGGCGGATCGTCCTGTCCTACGACGCCGACGAGGCCGGGCAGTCGGCCGCTGAGCGGGTCTACGCCTGGGAGCAGGCCCACGAGATCTCCGTCTTCGTCGTCGACCTGCCCGCCGGCGCCGATCCGGACGAGTTGGCCCGGTCCGACGCCGAGCGTCTCCGGGCCGCCGTCGCCGAGGCCCGCCCCTTCCTGTCGTTCCGGGTGGAGCGGGTGATGGCCGGTGCGGATCTGGCCTCGCCCGAGGGTCGGGCCCGCGCGGCCGACGCCTCGCTCGCCGTGGTGGCCGAGCATCCGGACGCGATCGTGCGGGACCAGTACGTCATGGACCTGGCGGACCGCTGCCGAGTGGCGCCGGACCAGATGCGAGAGCGACTCGAACAGGTCCGCCGCGCCCCACGGCCCGAGCCCCGTGAACGACGCAGGGGCCCCGACGCCGACGCCCCGCCGGAGGAGCCGCCCGGCCCCCGGCGGTTGCCGCCACTGTCGGACGGCGTCGAGCGGGAGGCGCTGCGACTCCGAATCCACCACCCCGACATCGCGGCCGGCACGCTGGAGCGCTCCATGTTCCGCCACCCCACGGCGAGGGCGGCCTTCGGGGCGCTCGAGGACTGGGGGACACCCGCCCGGGCCATCGAGGAGTCGCCGCCCGAGGTGGCCGAGGTGCTCGCCGGGTTGGCTGTCGAGACGCTCGACACGGACCCGATCGACGTGCTGGCCCGTTTCGCCAGCGAACTCGGGCGGCGTGTCCTCACCGAGCTCGAGGCCGAGGCGCGTACCTCGGCCGACCCGCTCGCGTACGTCGAGGTCGTGTCGTGGCTGAAGGTGACGTTGGACCATCTCCGACGTCCGAACGCCGACGTGGAGACCGTGATGCAGTTGGTAGCCTTCCTCCGGGAGGACGGGGGTCCACCACCATCGGAGGCGGGGTAGCGGGTGAGCATCTGGCAGTCCGTCAAGGACGCAGACATCGAGATGCTCGCGGCGCGGGCGGCCACCGACTGCGGTGCACTCTCCCTGGACGACGCCCTCAGCACCCTGGGTCTGGAGATGACCGACGAGGTCGTCGACCAGACGGTCGCGTTCTGGGCCGAACGCGGCGTCACCGTGCAGGTCGAGGTCGACCAGGAGGTCGAACCCACGATCGACGAGGACGCCCTGGGATCAGCTGCCGATCGGGCCGAGGAGCGGGCGTCGGCCCGCCGGACCCGCCTGTCACGCCGTTCGCGCCGGGAGCGCCCCCAACCGGTCGAGTCGGCCACTGCGGATCCGGTCCGCATGTACCTGCGGGAGATCGGGCAGGTTCCGCTGCTGACCGGCCCCGAGGAGGTGGCGCTGGCGAAGCGGATCGAGGCCGGCGTCCTGGCCGAGGAGCGGCTCGCCGACTTGAACGCCTCCGGTGAGATCGCTCAGATCGCTCCGGCCGAGCGTGCGGCGCTCAACCGGTCCCGGCGGGACGGCGACCGGGCCCGCGAGCAGTTGACCCAGGCGAACCTGCGTCTCGTCGTCTCGATCGCCAAGCGCTACCTGGGCCGGGGCCTTCCGATCCTGGATCTGGTGCAGGAGGGCAACCTCGGGCTGATGCGGGCGGTGGAGAAGTTCGACTACACCAAGGGCTTCAAGTTCTCGACCTACGCCACCTGGTGGATCCGTCAGGCGATCACCCGGGCCATCGCCGACCAGGCCCGGACGATCCGAATCCCGGTCCACATGGTCGAGTCCATGAACAAGGTCCAGCGGATGCAGCGACAGCTCACCCAGGAGCTCGAGCGGGAGCCGACCATCGAGGAACTCGCCCGCAAGACCGAACTGCAGCCGCAGCGGGTCCGGGAGATCCTGCGGATCTCCCAGGAGACGTTGTCGCTCGACCAGCCCGTCGGCGACGAGGACGACAGTTCGCTCAGCGACTTCATCGAGGACCAGCAGGCCATCGCTCCCGCCGACGTGGCCACCGCCAACTCGTTGTCCGAGCAGATCATGTCGGCGCTCGACGATCTCTCGGACCGCGAGAAGGATGTGGTCCGGATGCGCTTCGGCCTCGACGGCGCCCACCCCCAGACGCTCGAGGAGGTGGGCCGGCAGTTCGGCGTGACCCGGGAGCGGATCCGCCAGATCGAGTCGAAGACGCTGGCGAAGCTCCGCCACCCGCAGCGCAAGCAGAAGCTCGAGGACTACCTGCGCACCGACTGAACCGGCCGGGATGGCACCGTCCCGGTTCGTGTTGGGCACCCTGCGTCCGGCCGCTAGTCTGCCCTCGCTCCCTCCGGGGGGCACCGTCCGGGGTAGCTCAGCTGGCAGAGCAGCTGACTGTTAATCAGCGGGTCGTGGGTTCGAGCCCCACCCCCGGAGCAACGTCGTAGGTCGCCTCAACCGCATCGGTTGGGGGTGGCCGCGTCCAGCGACCGGTAGCGGTCCTGCAGGTTGTGGCGGTCGTAGCCGTCCAGGTCGTCGTAGCGCGCCTTGGCGAGCCCCTCGGCGATCAGGATCGTTCCCAGGTCCTGGCCCTCCCAGAGGACGTAGGCGATCTCCCGTCCGTACCGGTCGACGGTGTCGCCGCCCCCGTTGGCGACCAGCACCTTCCGGCCCGAGACCAGTTGCGCCACCCGGTTCTTGGCCTCGCTGTAGCCGCACTGCCCGCGCTCGGGGGTGTCGATGCCCTGCACCCGGACGGTGATGCCGTCCACATCAACGGTGTCCCCGTCCACGACGTAGGTCACCTGACCCGACCGGCACCCAGTCGCCACCAGTGCAGCGGCGACGAGCCCGGCTGCCACCACAGCCCGCGTCACGCGATTCCTCACCACGGTTCCCCTCCTCCTGGACTTCCCGAACTCTCCTCGGCCCGGGCCCTCACCCGATCCGCAGGGTCAGGGTACCCGCGCGTCCGTCCCGACCCCGTGGCCGGGAACGAGCAGGTCGACCAGTTGGTCGACCACCTGGTCCCGATCGAAGGACTCGGCCACCCTGCGGGCGGCAGCGTCGGCGAGCCGTCGGGCCCGGTCGGCGTCGTCGAGCAGCCCTGCGACCGCCGCCGCCAGCCCGGTCGCGTCGTGCTGATCGACCAGGACGCCGCTCTCGCCGTCGGTGACGAGCTCCGGTACGCCGGCGGTGCGGGTGGCGACGACCGGGACCCCGATCGCCATGGCCTCCATGAGGGTCACCGGGATCCCCTCGGCGTCCCCGTCGGCCGCCTCGACCGACGCCGAGACGACGATGTCGGCGCGCTCCATGGCGTCGAAGACCTGCTCGTGCGGCCGGGCGCCCAGCAGCCGCACCCGCGTGCCCAGACCCAGCTCGGCGATCCGCGCCTCGATCCGTGCCCGCTCCTCCCCCTCGCCGATCAGGATCAGCTCCACGTCGCGGCCGTCCCGGACGAGCAGGTCCACGGCGTCGAGCAGTGTGGCGTGGCCCTTCGTCGCGTCCAGCCGGGCCACACACAGGAGTTGTGCGGCATCGTCCGGCCCCGGGATCCGACCGGTCCGACGCTCGCGCCGGGCGGTGGCCTCGGTCAGGTCCACCCCCAGGTGCAGGACCTGGATGCGCGACGTGCAGTCGGGTGCGCACGCGGCCATCCGTCCCTTCCCGTACTCGGAGATCGCCACGGCGACGGCGCTGTCGCAGATCTTGCGGTCGAGGAAGGTGGTGTCCACGTAGATGTCGTGGGCGTGGGCCGTGAAGGAGTACGGGATTCCCGTCAGGCGCTGGATCAGCCAGGCGTTCGTGGTGGCGTGCGTGGCGAAGTGGGCGTGGACGTGCGTGACGCCGGCCTGCTCGCAGTGGCGGGCGAACCAGGCCGCCTGGGGCAGGAGCGCCACGGTCCGGATCAGGAACCGCGGCGAGCGGATCATCCCGGCCAGGACGGTCCACACCGCACCCAGCGTCCGGGCCGGGTGGCGCAGGAGCCACCATGCGAGGGCACCGAGCGCCGTCGGGCTCCACGGGCGCACGTAGTGGGCGCGGGACTCGAGCCGGGCCGCCGTGGCGTGCGTCACCGGGTCGTGGTGGTGCACGAGCGGCAGGATCTCGACGTCGATGCCCCGCTGCTCGACCGCTGCGATCTCGTCGGCCACGAAGGTCTCGCTCACCTTGGGGAAGCGGGACATGGTGTAGGCGATCCGGGCCACCGGCCGAGCGTACCGGGGTGCCGGCCTGGCCGATCCAACCGCTGGAACGGCGAATGGTTCAGGTCGGTCCCGGGCGGGCCGATGGTGCTGCGTGCCCGTCGACGACACCGGACCGACCGACGCCTCCATGGATCTCGCCACCCTGCTGCCCGACCCCATCGTGGTGGTCGATGCCGACGCCCAGGTCGTCTGGGGCAACCGGGCGGCCGAGCGCATGTTCGACCGCCGACTCGAGGACTCCGTGGGCTTCCCGGCCCTGGAACTGGTGCACCCGGACGACGTCGGTCTGGCGCTGGTCTGCATGGAGTCCATCCAGGGTCGCGACGCCGGCTCGCCCATCGAGCTGCGGGTTCGCACCGCCGAAGGGTGGCGGCTCGTCGAGCTGGTCGGTGCGTCCATGGGCGAGCAGGTGGCCCTGACCCTGCGTGACCTCACGGTCCGTCGTCGCTGGGAGATCGCCAACGGCGACGACGATCTGTTCCGCTCGGTGCTGCAGAACGCCGCGGCCGTCATGGTCCTGCTCGACGCGGAGTGGCGGGTCGTCGCCACGACCGCAGCCGTCACCCGTGCCTACGGGTGGGACCCCGAGGCGCTCGAGGGCGTCCCCTTCGCCACGCTGCTGGCGCCGGGTTCCGTGGACGCCGTCGAGGTGCTGGCCGACTCGTTCGTCTCCGGGCAACCGCTCGAGTCGCTGGACGCCGAGCTGTGCTGTGGCGATGGCTCCACCTCGCCGGTGGCCCTGCACGCCTCCAACCTGCTCGAGGACCCGACGGTCCACGGTGTGGTGCTCACGATCCACGACGTCGCCCGTCGGGTCGACGCAGAGGCCCAGCTGCACGCCGCCAACTCGCTCCTGTCGGCGACGCTCGACGCCACCGCCGAGGGGGTGCTCGTCCTGGACCAGGACGGCCACGTCACACTCTGCAACCAGCGGTTCGTCGAGATGTGGAACCTGGGCGCCGAGTTCGACTCGGTCCCCGCCGAGCAACGGTCGCTCCGGCACATCGTCGGTCGTCTGCGCGACCCGGAGGAGTTCCTGGCCCGGGTGATCGAGCTGCAACGGAACCCCGACGCCGAGACCCACGACGTCGTCGAGTTCGCCGACGGCCGGGTGCTCGAGCGTGACTCCCGGCCGCGCCGACTCGCCGGCGACATCGTCGGCCGGGTGTGGAGCTTCCGGGACATCACCGCCCACCGGATGCTCCAACAGGAGCTCGCCCGCCAGGCGTCGCACGACCCGCTCACGGGGCTCGCCAACACGTCGCTGTTCCGGGAACGGCTGGCCCGGGCGCTCGAGCGGGCCGGTGGCGCCGACCCGCGCGTCGCCGTGCTGTTCGTCGATCTCGACGACTTCAAGACGATCAACGACAGCCTCGGGCACCCCGTCGGAGACGAACTCCTGATCGGTGTCGCCGAGCGCCTGCGGGGGTGCGTGCGGAACCTGGACGCCGTCGCCCGGATGGGAGGCGACGAGTTCGCCGTGCTCGTCTCGGACCTGCGGACCGCCGACGACGCCGCGGAGATCGCCCGCCGGATCCTGGCGGTCGTCTCCGAACCGCTGCCCGTCGGTTCGCGCACCGTCGTCACCACCGCCAGCGTCGGCATCGCCGTCGCCGGTCCGGGTGACGTCGTCGACGACGTGCTCCGCAACGCCGATGCGGCCATGTACGCAGCGAAGGCCGCCGGACGCAACCGGGCGGACGAGTTCCGACCGGAGCTGCACGCCGCCGCGCTGCGACGGCTGGAGATCGACTCGCAGCTGCGGGGCGCTGCTGCCCGCGGCGAGCTCGTCGTCCACTACCAGCCCGTCGTCGACCTGGCCTCCGGGGAGGTCGAGTCGCTCGAGGCGCTCGTCCGCTGGAACCACCCCGAGGAGGGCCTGGTGGCACCCGGCGAGTTCATCCCGATCGCCGAGAACTCCGACCTCATCGACGAGATCGGCGCCCACGTCCTGCACCGGGCGTGCCTGGAGGCCGCGTCGTGGCCGACCCAGCCCGGCCGGGTCGACCGTCCGGCACTGGCCGTGAACCTGGCGCCGCGCCAGCTCCAGGACGTCGGTGTCGTCGACCGGGTCCGGGCGCACCTGCAGTCGACGGGCCTGCCGGCCGGGCGACTCACCCTCGAGATCACCGAGAGCGCGCTGACGCTCGACCCGGCGACCGCCCAGCGGCGGCTCGAGGAACTGAAGGAGTTGGGCGTCCGACTGGCCATGGACGACTTCGGCACCGGGTACTCGTCGCTGTCGCACCTGCAGCGGTTCCCGATCGACGTGCTCAAGATCGACCGCTCGTTCGTCTCCACGATCACCGATGGAGTGGGCGAGGCCCTGATCCGGGCGGTCCTCGACCTGTCGCACGCGCTGGGGATCGAGACCGTGGCCGAGGGGGTGGAGACCGAGGAGCAACGGAGCGTCCTCGTCGCCCTGGGCTGCCGTCACGGACAGGGCCACCTGTTCTCCCGGCCGGTGGACGGGGCGACGACCATCCGGATGCTGGAACTCGCAGCAGGCCACTCCGGCGGCGGCCGGGACGGCGCGGGTTCGAGGGGCAGGGTCGTCCCGGTCGGCAACTGACCGGTCGATCGTCTCGGCGTTGTGACGACGCGGGTCGCCCCGCCGGACGATGGGTAGGGTGATCGACCGATGACCTCCGTCGACCTGCAGCTCGCCACGCCGCCGGAGCCGGTGGAACGACGTGGCGAGGACCTGGTGCAGGCCGTGCTGGCCGCCGGCGTACTGGTCGCCTCGGGTGCCCTCGCCCGGCAGGGGACCTCGGCGACGGAGGGCCGCGTGTTCGCCGCCGCCAACCGTCTGCCCAACTGGCTCGAGGCGGCGCTGTGGCTACCCATGCAGTTGGGTTCGCTCTGGGGCCCCTTCGTGACCGCAGCGATCATCTGGCGACGCGACCGCTCCTGGCGCTCCGCCCTGGGGACGGTCGTGGTGGGTGTCACGGCGTGGCGGCTCGCCTCCGTGGTGAAGCGGGCGGTCCGTCGGGGCCGGCCCGATGACGAACTCTCCGGTGTGGTGCTCCGGTGGGGGACACCCCGGGATGGGTTCGGCTTCGTCTCCGGTCACGCCACCGTGGCCTTCGCCACCGCAGGCGTGGCCGCCCCGGCCCTGCCCGGCGGGCCCGGGCTCCTGCTGCGTGCCCTCGCCCCCGTGGTGGGGTTCGCCCGGATGCACGTCGGCGCCCACCTCCCGCTCGACGTGGTCGGCGGCGCTGCGCTCGGTCACCTCCTGGCGATGATCTGGAACCTGGCCGTCGGGGTCGAACCGGCGGCGGTCCCGTCGGATCCCCGAGGCTCCGACGCCGTCGCCGGCGACGGGGGCGGGGTCGCATGAGCCAACTCCTGGGACTCAGCACCGGGCTGCGCGACCTGGCGGCGCTCGTCGTCGGGTTCATCGTGGCGGTCGCGGCCACCATGGTCGGGGTCCGACTGCTGGGCGTCCGACGCGGCTGGCTCCAGACGGTCGTCGCCGGTGTGCTCGGTTGGACGGTGGCCCTCCTGGTGACCGGTGCGCTCCTGGACTGGAACTGGGGCGAGGACTCGCTGGCCGGGTTCACGGCGCTGCTGGCCGTGCCGACCACCATGGCGCTGCTCGTCGGACTCGACCTGCTGGCCCCGCCCGGCAGCCTGGCGCGGGGCGACCGCGCCGGGCTGATCGAGGCGCCCCGACCGTTGTCGGGTGTGCGGTCCCAACTCGCTCCGATCAGTCGTTACCGCGAGCTGATCGGGATCCTGCGTCGCCACCAACTGATCGGTCGCGTCCGGGGACACGGCGACCGCGACGGCGACCTCCCGCCGGCGGCGGTCCGGCTCCGTGAGGCGCTCGAGGAGGCGGGCGGGGTCTTCGTGAAGCTGGGACAGATCGCTGCGACCCGGATCGACCTGCTGCCAGCCGACGTCTGCGAGGAGCTCGGCCGCCTCCAGAGCCGTTCGACACCGTTCCCGGCCGAACAGGTCCGGATCGTCCTCGAGGGCGAGTTCGGTCGACCCGTGGAGGACGTGTTCGCCTCGTTCGACTGGGAACCGCTGGCGGCGGCCTCGATCGGCCAGACCCACACCGCCGTGCTCGCCACCGGCGACGAGGTCGTCGTCAAGGTCCAGCGGCCGGGCATCGACGCGGCCATGGAGCGCGACCTGGCTGCCCTGGGCCAGCTCGCCCGACTGGCCGAGCGGCGGACCGCACCCGGTCGCGACCTGCGCGTGTCGCAGCTGGCCGACGAGTTCGGCCGCAGCCTCCGTTCGGAGCTCGACTTCACCCAGGAGGCCAACGCCACGGCGTTCATGCACGACATGGCCGTCGCCGACGACTCGCCCATCCGGGTCCCGTCGGTCCATCGCGAGCTGTGCACCCGCCGGGTGATCGTCCAGGAACGTCTCCACGGTGTGCCGCTGTCCGAGGTCCCCGCCGACCGGTCGCTCGACCGCTCGGCGCTCGCCCGTCAGCTGCTGTCGGTGAACATCACCAACATCCTGGAGCGCGGCGTCTTCCACGCCGACCCGCACCCCGGCAACGTGATGGTGCTCGACGACGACAGCCTGGCGATGATCGACTACGGCGCCACGGGGCGGCTCGACTCCATCCAGGAGCAGGCGGTCGTCGACATGCTGGTGGCGCTCGTGCGTCGCGACGCGAGCATGCTCCGTGACGGCGTGGAACGCGTCGCCGACGTGGGCGCGCACGTGTCCCGCGACCGGCTCGACCGGGCCCTCGCCCGGCTGCTCACCGACAACGTCACCGCCGGTGGCAATGTCGACGTCCGGGCGCTCTCCGACCTGATCCCGGTGCTCGGCGAGTTCGACATCACCCTCCCGGGTGACCTGGTCGTGCTCATGCGGGCGCTGGTCACGTTGGACGGCACGCTCGGCGTCCTGAGCCCCGGGTTCTCGGTGGTCGCAGCGGGCAAGGAGCTCGCCCAGCAGGCGGCGGGCGACCAGGCCGGCGATCCGAACGAGTTGATCCAGCAGGCGCTCATGGAGGAGCTGCCCGTCCTGCGGCGGCTCCCCGCCGACGTCGCCCGCACGCTGGCGCTCGCGTCCCGCGGCTCGCTGCAGTTCCGGACGGTGCAGGCCGAGGATGATGACCGGCTCCAGCGGACGCTCTGGAACCGGGCGACCATGGCGTTCGTCGGTGCGGTGCTGGCGATCGTGTCCGTGCTCGCCATGGGGCTGGAGGTCGGACCGACGCTGGGCGGCGACACCCGGCTGCTCGTGCTGCTGGGTGCCGGCGGCCTGTTCCTCGGGACGATCCTCATGCTCCGAGTCGTGGCGGCCATCGTTCGGGACGGCACGACCTGAGGCCTCACGACCTACGCTCCGGCCGGGCCGGTAGCTCAATGGTCAGAGCAGGCGACTCATAATCGCTCGGTCGTGGGTTCGATTCCCACCCGGCCCACCACGAGGCGGTCTGATCAGCTCAGGCGTCGCTCGTCCAGGATGTCGGCGTCGACCATGTCCTGCGGCCGGCCCGCGGCCCGCTTGTTCGCAATCAGGTCAGGCAGCGAGATGAAGCCCGCATCGACGCCGCCGACGTCCAGGATCACCCGGTTCTCCCAGCAGTCCGCGAAGGCGACGCCGGTCACCGACGTCAGCAGGTCGATGCGCAGCGGCGGGTAACCCAATTGGACGACGACGTTCGGCTCCATGAAGTCGGCAGGCGTCAGGCCGACCGAACCCATGCCGAAGTCATCGAGCGCCAGAACCAGTCGCTCCGCGTTCTCGGGATCCACGAGCACCCACACATCGAGGTCCTTGGTGGCCCGGGGGTGTCCATGCGCAGCGACCGCATAGCCGCCGACGATGAGGAACTGGACCTCACGCCTGTCGCAGCACTCGATGAACTCGACGAAGTCCGGACTGAGGAACTTCATCCGCGCACTCCAGACTGAGTTCGGTCGCCATCGCCAGGCGCTCCTGGGCGGGTCGCGTCCGCCAGTGGTCGATCCACGAGTCGTCGGGGTCACCGAGACGTCGTTTGGTGGCGACGGCGACGATCCTCTGCATGCGACGAGCCTAGCGACGCTTGTGTCTCGAGCGGACCGCAGCCAGGATTCCATCCAACGAACTGAGGGTGACCCGCCGCCGCCCGACAGCATGGGCCGGATTCGCCGCAGGACTTCGCAGGCGTGGTTGCACCTTGGCGGCTCGAACGGACAGCTCAGATGCGATTCATCATCGCTCGGTCGTGGGTTCGATTCCCACCCGGCCCACCACACGCGCCTCTACGCTCCTCGGGTGACCGTGAGCACCCAGGAGTCCGCGACGCCGGACGGGTGGCGGGAGCGGATCGGTTCGCTGCGCCACAGCACGTTCGGCCCGGCCGCCGAGGAGCCCTACCGGCGTCGGCTGTCGGACGGTCTGCTGCTCCTGGCCTCGGCCCTCGTGGTGGCCTGGGCGCTCGTCACCGACGTGCGGCCGTCGGGTCCGCTCGCAGACCTGGGTCGGTTCTTCACCTCGCTGCCGTCCGGTCCGGCCGACCTGATCCGGCTCCTCTACTCGCTCGGGAGCCTGTGGGCCGCCGGGCTGGTCGTGGCCGCCGCCCTGGTCGCTCGTCGCTGGAGACTGGCTCGAGACCTGGCGCTCGCCGGCGCGGTCGCCTGGCTCGTCGCCCGGGGGCTGGGATTCGCGGTCGAGGGCAACTCGGACCCGACCGGGCTGGTCGAGTCGACGACCCGCGTCGGGAGTGTCTCTCCGTCCTTTCCGGCGGTGCGCGTCGCGGTCGTCACGGCGGTCGTCCGTTCGGCCGCCCCGTACCTGACTCGACCGAGCCGCAGGATCGGGCTGGTGCTCGTCCTGGTGACCGTGCTGGGGGGCATGTACCTGGGGGCGGCCACGCCCTGGGCGGCGGTCGTGGCGTGGATGGTCGGTGTTGGTGTCGCCGCCGGGATTCACCTGGGGTTCGGTTCGCCCGGCGGGCGGCCGACGCTCGACCAGATGCGGGCCACCCTCGCCGAACTGGGGGTGGACGTCACCGACCTCCGGCTCGACGACGTGCAGGCGGGCACGTCGACCACCATGACGGCCACCGATGCCGACGGGTCCCGGTTGGCGATCCGGGTGCTCGGCCGCGACGAGGCCGACTCCCAGTTCATCTCCCGGGCCTGGCACCGGATCCTCTACCGCTCGTCGCCGGGTCGGCTGTTCCTGTCACGGATCGAGGACGTCGAGCACGAGGCCTACTGCGTGCTGCGAGCAGCCCAGGCGGGGGTCCGGGTGCCGGAGGTGGTCGTGACCGGAACCGCCGGGCCCGGCGCGGCGGTCTACGTCGAACGGCCGATCGTCGGGGTGACGCTGGCCGAGGCGTCGCCCGACCGGATCGACGAGGCGCTGCTCGAGCAGGTCTGGGAGCAGGTGGCCCGCCTCCACGCAGCCAACGTCGCCCACCTGGACCTGACCGCAGCACGGGTGGTGCTCACCGACGCGGGTCCGGCGCTCGTCGGCTTCGGTGCCGCCGCTGCGTCCGGACTCGACGGGGCGGCCGATGCGGACGTCGCGTCGCTGCTCGTGGCCACCACCCGGCTGGTCGGAGCGGACCGCGCGGTCGCCGCAGCGGCGTTCGCGCTCGGTCGGGAGCGGCTGCTCGACGTACTGCCACTCCTGCAGACAGCGGTCCTGCCGCCGACACTGCGCGGCCACGGCCGAACCGAGCGCAAGGCGGTGGCGGCCGACGTGGCGGACCTGCGCACCGTCGTGGCCCATGCCGTCGACGTCGAGCCGCCCCGGCTCACCGAGCTGCACCGGATCTCCGGGACGACGCTGCTCCTGGTCATCGGCACGTTCCTGGGGGTGGCGGCCCTGCTCAGTCAGGTCGGCGACCCGGCGGAGCTCTGGAACACCATGTCGCAGGCCTCGCCGTGGTGGATCGTCCTGGCGCTCGTCGTGTCGCTGTCGACCAACGTGACGACGGCCGTGGCGCTGATGGGGAGCGTTCCCATCCGCATCCCACTCGTCCGCACCACCGAGCTCCAGCTCTCGCTGACCTTCGCCAACCTGGCGATCCCGTCCGTCGGTGGTCTGGCAGCACAGGTGCGTTACCTGCAGAAGCAGGGCGTGGACCTGGCGGCCGCGGTCGCCGCCGGGGGAGTGGTCTCGGGTGTGGCGAACGTGACGGTGACGAGCGCCGTCTGTCTGCTCGCCCTCGTGCTCTCACCCATCAGCCTGCAGCTCGACAGCGTGTCGCCGTCGTCGCTCTTCGGGCTGCTCGTGATCGCCGCCGCCGTGGTGGGTCTCGTCTGCGCCGTCGTGTTCGGGGTGCCGGCGATCCGACGGCGAGTGGTCGAACCCGCCCGCAGTGCCTGGGGCATCGTCCGCAGCGTCGCCCGCTCGCCGCGGCAGCTCAGTCAACTGGTGCTGGGCTGGGCAGGCAATGCTCTCCTGTACGCACTCGTCCTGTACGCCTGCGTCGCGGCGTTCGGCCCACCGGTGGACTTCTGGACGATCCTGTTGATCAACACCGGCGTGTCGACGCTCGCGTTCGCCGTGCCCGTGCCGGGCGGGTCGACGGCGGTCTCGTCGGTGGGGATCGCCGGCGCCCTCGCCGCCGCAGGGGCGTCCCAGGAGGTCGCGGTGGCGGCGTCGCTGGCCTACCAGGTCACGGCCACGTTCGTCCCGGCGGTCCCGGGCTGGGTCGCCTTCCGCGACCTGCTGGACCACGACTACCTCTGAATCGGAGTCGCTGACCGCCGCACGACCCGGTGGCCGGCCGCCGCCCGGCGTCAGGCGAGCTGGCCGCGGAGGATGCTCTTGCCCGAGTGCGACTCGTCGCCGTCGTTCAGCTCACCGGAGATGTCGACCACCGGGAACTCCGTGGTCGACAGGTCGTCGGGGAGCACGACCTCGACGACGCCGTCGGTCTGGTCGAACTTGGTGAGTGCCTGCGGGTTGGACCCGTCGGGGGCCAGGAGCCACAGCTCGTAGAAGTCGGCGGCCTCGGCGGGCGTCAGGCCAGCGAGGTCCACCCGGAGCCGGACGCCATTGTCGGTGCGGATCAGCGCGGCGGCTCCGCTCCCACCGCCGGCGAGCAGGTCCAGGTCGGT
>CAYMKW010000059.1:0-395 GCA_964391365.1 uncultured Microthrixaceae bacterium
CTCCTGCGCATCCAGGCCACGAAGGCCGACTCGACCGGCGGTGACGGCGAGGGCTGGGAGGCCATCTCCGACGACATCTTCTCCGACGACTTCCTGCTGGAGCGGCCGCTGCTCGAGGCGATCCGCGCCGAGGACCCGGTCATGCTGCTCATCGACGAGGTCGACCGGGTCGAGGTCGAGACCGAGGCGCTGCTGTTGGAGATCCTCTCCGACTACCAGGTGTCGATCCCCGAGCTGGGCACGGTGACCGCCCGCCAGATCCCCATGGTCTTCCTCACGTCGAACAACACCCGTGAGCTGTCCGAGGCGCTCAAGCGGCGGTGCCTCTACCTGCACGTCGACTACCCGGACATGGACCGTGAACGCGAGATCGTGCTGACCAAGGTGCCCGGCGT
>CAYMKW010000059.1:405-9094 GCA_964391365.1 uncultured Microthrixaceae bacterium
GATCGCCCGGATCGTGCGGTCCATCCGCCAGCTCGAGCTGAAGAAGGCGCCGTCGGTGTCGGAGACGATCGACTGGGCCCGCACCCTGTTGCTGCTCGGCGTCGAGCACGTCGACGCCGAGACGGCCACGTCCACCCTGAACATCCTGCTCAAGTACCAGTCGGACATCGCCAAGGCGGCCAAGGAACTGTCCGCCGACCAGCCCGGTCCCGGCCGACCCGCCGGCGCTCCCGCCGCCGGGCGCCGGTGACCGACACCCCCGTCGTCGAGGCCGCACCCGGCGGCGGCGACCCCGGTCCGGGCGACGCGCTCGTCGACCTGCTGGGCGGTTTCGTCGCCGAGCTGCGTCAGGCGGGCCTCCCCGTCAGCCTGACCGAGCACCTCGACGCCGTCGAGGCCGTCAGCTGCATCCCCCTCGACGACCGCGAGGCGTTCAAGTACGCCCTGGCCGCCACGATGGTGAAGCACCACGCGCACTGGCGGGCGTTCTCGACCGTGTTCGAGGTCTACTTCTCGTTGCGGGGCGCCGAGTACGCCCTGGACGAGGGCGACGCCGGCCCGACGCCGGACGAACTCGACGAGGGCGAGGGCGCGACCGGCGCCGGACAGGCCC
Organism: uncultured Microthrixaceae bacterium; assembly: GCA_964391365.1. GTDB lineage: Bacteria > Actinomycetota > Acidimicrobiia > Acidimicrobiales > Microtrichaceae > SXMI01. The sequence goes on from CAYMKW010000059.1 coordinate 1,019, forward strand.
CGGCGCAGGGCGGCCCCGGCGACGCGCTCACGCCCGAGGAGCTCGCCCAGATGTTGTACCGGGCGCTCCAGCAGGGTGACGACGCCATGATGCGGGCGATGGCCCGCCAGGCGGTCCGCCGCTACGCCGGCATGGAACCGGGGCGCCCGGTCGGCGGGACGTACTACCTGTACCGGACGCTGCGGAACCTGGACCTCGACGGGATGCTCGAACGCCTGATGGAACAGTCGCGTGAGGAGGCGCCCGAGCCGCTCACCCCGCTCGAGGAACGCCTCGAGCACGACGAGTTCGAGCACCGGATCGACCAGCTCAAGCAGGAGATCGAGGCCGAGATCCGCCGACGGCTGGTCGCCGACCGTGGTGTCGAGGCCATGGCCCGGACCCTGCGCAAGCCGCTGCCCGAGGACATCGACTTCATGCACGCCAGCCGCGAGGAGATGATCTCGCTGCGCAAGGCCCTGCAGCCGCTGGCCCGGCGACTGGCCGTCCGTCTGGCCCGCAAGCGGCGCCACGGTCGCAAGGGGCCGCTCGACTTCCGCAGCACCGTCCGGCACTCGCTCAGCTACGGCGGCGTTCCGGCCGAGCCGAAGTTCCGCTACCCGCGCCCGTCCAAGCCCGAGATCTTCGTCGTTGCGGACATCTCCGGATCGGTGGCGGCCTTCGCCCGGTTCACCCTGCACCTGGTCCACGCCATCGCCTCGCAGTTCTCCAAGGTGCGGTCGTTCGTGTTCATCGACGGCATCGACGAGGTGACCCGGTTCTTCGAGGGGACCGAGGACATCGTCGAGGCCGTCCACCGGGTCAACACCGAGGCCGACGTCGTCTGGGTGGACGGCCACTCCGACTACGGCCACGCCCTGGAGGTGTTCTGGCAGCGGTGGGGGACGGAGGTCGGCCCCAAGACGACCGTCATCGTGCTCGGTGACGCCCGGAACAACTACCACGCCTCGAACGCCTGGGTGATCAAGGAACTGCGACACCGGGCCCGGCACGTCTACTGGCTCAATCCCGAGCCCCGGGCCTACTGGGACACCGGCGACTCGATCGTGGGGGAGTACGGCGTGCACTGCGACGGCACCTTCGAGTGCCGCAACCTGCGTCAGCTCGAACGCTTCGTGGACCACCTCGTCTGAAATCTCCTCGCCGGCCGCTACGTTGAGGCGGTCGGGCACGGGGCATCGACGTGAGTCACAGGAGGGCACAGTGTCGCTGGCCGATCGGATCACGGGGCGGGTCGACCGCTACAAGCCACGGGTCACCGAGTGCGTCATCTTCGCCCGGCCGCTCCCGCTGATCGCCGACGAGAAGCCGCCCGCCGGCGACGACTTCTCCTTCCGGGCCGTGTTCGACCCGAACGACCCGTACCTGGCGCAGATCGAGTCCCCGGAGCGGCTCGAGCTCATGAAACCGTTCTTCGCTCAGGGGTCGTTCGTGATGCTCGCCATCCACGAGCCGAGCGACCGGACGGTGTCGAAGATGTGGATGCTGACCCACTCGCCGCAGCCCTCCGACGCCAAGCGCGGCCTGCTGCCGATCCGCCTGGCCCGGGACGAGTGCTTCATCCTGGACATCTGGACGCACCCGGACTTCCGCCGCCAGGCGGTCGCGTTCTCGGTCGCCTACGAGCTCGGCGCCGCACTCGACGAGTACTACCCCCACAAGCGGTGGGTCTACGGCTACGCCCACAAGGACAACGAGGCGTCCCGCGGTCTGATGGAGCTGATCTACGGCATGTGGGCGGTCCAGGAGATCAAGGAGGTCGAGGTGGGCCCGTTCTGGGTGACCGTCGTGCCGGGGTCCGACCATCCGAAGTTCGGCCCGTTCTCCAAGCGGGGTCGGCACTCCGGTGACGGCTTCCAGATGCCCGGCCGGCCACGGTCGGGGGACCTGGCCCGCGACTACCACCACCCGGAGGGCTTCGCGAAGGCCCCCCTCGACGCCGTCGTGTCCGACGACTGGTTCTGGAACGGGCCCGAGTGGTTCGACACCGACCACCCGACCGGTCCCGACGGCCGTCCGGCCACTCCGGAGACCCTGCCCCGTGAGCTGCCCGGGGCCGACTCCTGACCGGTCCCGGCGACCTCGTCGAGCGGCTCGGACTCGAACCGCACCCCGAGGGCGGTTGGTTCGCCAGGACCTGGGTCCATCCCGACCCGTTCGGAGCGGGATCCCCGTCCGGGCCGGAGTCGTCCGCTTCGGCCGGCCGGGCCGCCGGGTCGGCGATCCTCTACCTGCTCGATGCGGGGACGACCTCGCGTTGGCACCGGGTGGATGCGGCCGAGGTCTGGATCCACGGATCGGGCGGGCCGTTGGTGCTCGAGTCCTGGGCCGAAGGTGACGCGGCCGTCCGCCGGATCCGGCTCGGGGACGCCGCCGACGACACGGCCACACCCCAGTTCGTGGTCGACGCCGGTGTGTGGCAGCGGGCCGTTGGAGGTCCGGACTGGACGCTGGTGACCTGCGTGGTCGTGCCCGAGTTCCGGGAGGACGGCTTCGAGCTGGCGGCCCCGGACTGGTCGCCTCCGATCCCCTGACCGGCGGCCCGTCCCGGATCCGGACCCCGGCTCAGTCGAGGTGCAGTCCGCACTCGGTCTTGGCGCGCCCCGCCCAGCGTCCCGAGCGGGGATCGTCGCCGTCGGCGACCGGGTGCGTGCAGGGCATGCAGCCGATGGAGGGGTAGCCCTGCAGGGTGAGCGGGTTGACCGGCACCTCGTGCTCGGCGATGTACCGGGCGACCGTCGCGGCGTCCCAGTTGGCGATCGGGCTGACCTTCACGAGGCCTCGCAGGTCCCGGCCGACGATCGGCGCCCCGGCGCGGCTCGACGCCTCGTCGCGTCGCAGTCCGGACATCCAGGCGGCCTTCCCGGCGAGCGCCCGGTCGAGCTGACCCACCTTGACCGCCGAGCAGCAGTTCTCGGGGTCGACCTCCCAGAGCGCCTCGTCGTGCGGGGCCACCGTCATGATCCGCAGGTTCAGTCCGTAGCGGCGCCGCACGGCCTCGACCGTCTCGAGCGTCTCGGGGAAGTGGTAACCGGTGTCGATGAACACGACCTCGATCGCCGGTGCGACCCGCACGGCCAGGTCGATGAGCACGGCGTCGGTCATCGAGGCCGTCAGCGACAGCAGCGGTCCGAACGAGGCGACGGCCCAGTCGACGATCTCCTCGGCCGGTGCCGACTCGAAGGACGCCGACAGATCGGCGAGCTGGGCGTCGGTGAAGGTGGCCGGCGTGAACGGTCCGGGCGCAGGGTCGTGGCCGGACGACTCACCGCGGACGTCGAGGTGGAGCGACATCAGACGGCGCACTCGGAGTCGCCGACGGCCGCCTCGTACGGTCCGGTCTCGTCGTAGTCGACGTAGTACTCGGGGTGCGTCTCCGGGTCGGGGAACTCGGCCAGGTCCGCCAGCCGCTCGGCGACACCGGCCGCGCCCCCGGTCCGCTCCAGGTGGGTCCGGAAGTCCTCGCCGACCTGCCGCTCGTCCCGGTAGGCGGCGACGAGCCGGACGACGGCCTCGGGGACGGCCTTGGCAGGGAGCCGCAGGGCCTTCTGGCCGAAGTGAATCTGCTCCTGGCCGACGTAACCGCCGAGGAGGAGCTGGTAGCCGGGAGCGCTGCGCCCCTTCGCCCGGCGTTCGGCTCCGAAGAAGCCGATGTCGGCGATGTGGTGCTGGCCGCAGGAGTTGGTGCAACCGGAGATGTTGGTCCGCACGCCGTCGACCTCGGCCAGGCCCGCGGCCTCGAGCGCCTCGCCGATGGCGGAGGCGAGCCCACGCGACTGGGTGACGGCCAGGTTGCAGGTGTCGGCGCCGGGGCAGGCGACGACGTCCCGCGACAGCTCGGCGCCCGGCTCGGCCATGCCGATGGCATCCAGCCGCTCGAAGACGGTCCGCAGGTCCGACTCGGCGAGTCGACGGAGCACGAAGTTCTGGCGGTTCGTGATCCGGATCTCGCAGTCGAGGTCGCGGACGAGGGCCGCCAGGCCTCGGAACTGCTCGGCGGTCACGTCGCCGAGCCGGGACCAGGCCATGGCCGACACGGTGCCGTTGGCCGCACCCCGCACGACGTTGGCCTGCTCCCAGCGGGCGAACGCAGTGGTGCCGGTCAGGGCGACCGGCACGCCCTGACCCAGGGCGGTGACGGGTCCCGTGCCGGCGCCGGCGGGGGCGTCGCCGGCCTCGGCGACCTGGGTGGGGATCCCGCCCGGCCACGACGAGGACGCCAGCAGGAACTTCCGGGAGGTGACGATCCGCCGTTGGAGCTCCTCGAATCCGAGGGAGTCCACCAGCCACTTCATGCGGGCTCGCAGCTTGTTGTCCCGGTTACCGGCCTGCTCGAAGACACGCACGCACGCCTCGAGCGTGGGGAGCAGCTCGTCCCGTGAGGTGAACTCCTCGAGGGCCAGCGCCGGGTGGGGGTTGGCGCCCAGGCCCCCGGCGACGAACACCCGGAACCCCGGCTCGATCGTGCCGTCGTCGAGCCGTCGGGTGACGGCGACGACGCCGACGTCGTTGAACATGGCCTGACCGCAGTCGGTGACGCAGCCCGAGAAGTTGATCTTGAACTTCCGGGGCAGTCGCTGGGCGACCGGGTTGCGCAGGAAGTGGCGGAACGTCGCCTCGGCCCAGGGCTGGATGTCGAGCACCTCGTGCGGGCAGGCGCCGGCGAGGTGACAGCCCATGACGTTGCGGACGGTGTCCGAGCAGGCCTCCCGCGTGGTGAGCCCGACGGCGGCGAGCTCCCACAGCAGGTCCGGGACCTGCTCGAGCTGCACGAAGTGGAACTGGACGTTCTGCCGGGTGGTGAGGTGGCCCCAGCCGCGGCTGTAGCGCTCGGAGATGTCGGCGAGACGGTCGAGCTGGTGGGGGAGGATGGCCCCGTACGGCGCCTTGATCCGCACCATCTGGTTGTGGCCGCCCTGGCGCTGGCCGTAGATGCCGTTCGCCAGACGGAAGACCTTGAACACGTCCTCGTCGAGCTCACCCGCCAGGTACCGGCCGAGCTGGGTCTCGAACTTCTGGATGTCCGCCACCATGTCGGGGTCGATCGGCACGCCGTCCAGGGTCGGGTGGCCGTCGGTGTCGATCTCGATCGTCGTCACGGGTGCTCCAGGGGGACCGGATCGGTGAATACCGACCAACTCGGTCAAGTTTCCCAAAGCTGACTCAACGGGTCAAGAATCACCCGGGTCGGCGGCATCCTGCAGCACCGTCCAGGCCATGGGGAACCACGGTGTGAACCGGTCCGGGTGGTCCCGGACCTCGTCGTGCAGCTCGTCGACCGGCACCCAGCGCCAGTCGCCCACCTCGGCGGGGTCCGGGTCGGGGTCGGTGTCGACGGTGCCGACCACGACGTGGTCCCACTCGTGTTCGACGAGCCTCGAGTCCGGGTCGGTGGCGCGGTAGACGAACGCGCCGACCTCCCGGAACGACTCCGGCCCGGCGCTGATCCCCAGCTCCTCGCCCACCCGGCGGGAGGCGGCCGCGGTGATCGACTCGCCGGGTCGCGGGTGGCTGCAGCACGCGTTGGTCCAGAGGTCCCGGAAGTGGTGCTTGGACGATGCCCGCCGGTGCACGAGCATGCGTCCGTCGGGGTGGAACAGGAACACGCTGAACGCCCGGTGCAGCGTGCCGGCCCCCTGGTGGGCGGCGAGCTTGCCCATGGTGCCGCGCTCGGTCCCGTCGGCAGCGAGCACGACCACCTGCTCCTCGGTGACGCTCACGGCCCGACCCGGTTCGCGTCGGCGTCGACGGGCGGTCGTTGGTCGTCGACGCGCTCGTCGGGGTCCTGTCGGGCCCACAGGGCGAGCGCCAGCGTCATGAGTGCGAACCCGAACCCCCAGTCCTCGATCGGCGAGTCCCAGAAGATCCGCAGGCCCGAGAACACCTCGGGGTTGTAGATCACGATCACGGAGCTCAGCTTGGTCAGCCAACCGTCGACGGGGATCTGGAAGAGGGCGCAGATCCCCACGGCCAGCCAGTAGGCCGGCCGGCGGAGGATCCCCGAACGGATCCAGAGCAGCTCGGCCGCGATCACGAGGACGATGGCGGCGACGGTGAGCACGCTGTACCAGGGCATCAGACCAGCTCCCGGTCGACCGGCGGATCCGCCGCTGGTGCACCAGCGGGTTGGGCCGCCGGCAGGAACCTCCCGAGCGACCCGGCCCGGAGCGTGCCCATCCAGCCGAGACGCAGGACGTTGCCCACCGCCTCGTAGCTCAACAGCGCGCAGATCGGGATGACGAGGAAGAAGGTGAGTTCCTCCACCGGGATGTTGCCGATGCGCCAACCGGTGGTGAACCGGGGCGAGAACGTCCAGTGGCCCAGTCGGATGGCGGCGACGTCCCACAGCACGAATGCGGCGAACGTGGGCAGCAGCGAACGCAGGAGTCGACGGGGACGCCGGTAGACGCGTGCGTCCAGGACGAACTCCAGTGGGAGCGTCACGACGAGGCACAGGGCCATCACGATCAGGTACTGGAACTGCGCGAGCCGCACGGGGTCAGTGGCTCCGCTCGTCGCGCCATCGACGGACCGTGCCGCCGCCCAGGTTGCGGGCCGCCACGACCAGCTTGCGTGCGGTCGGGACCCTCGCCCGTTCCGAGAAGACGTCGTAGCCCTGGGCGACCACCCGGTCGAGGATCTCGGAGTAGAGGATCCGTGCGGTCCGGATCGCCACGGCCGACTCGGGCGGCAGCATCGAGATCCCGATGTCGGCCGAGCGGTAGAGCTCGTCGCACCGCTCGATCTGGAATCGGATGGCCGCCACCCACTCGGGGGTCACCCGTCGGGCCCACGGGTCGGCTCCGAACCGCTCGAGGTCGTCGAGGGGCAGGTACACCCGGCCCCGCTCCAGGTCCTCGCCGACGTCCCGGATGAAGTTGGTCAACTGGAATGCGTTGCCCAGGTCCATGGCATGGGGCCGCGTGGCCGCCAGGTCCTCGGGCCCCAGGATCGGCAGCATCATCTCGCCGATCACGGCGGCGGACCCGTCCATGTAGACGAGCAGGTCGTCCCAGGTCCGGTAGTGGTCCACGGTGAGGTCCATGGTCATGGACCGGAGGAACCTCCGGAAGTAGGACGGGTCCAGGTCGAAGGCCCGCACGGTGTGGACGACCGCCTTCAGCACCGGGTCCGTCGAGTCGCCCACCTCCAGGTCCTCGAAGAACCGGTCCCCGAAGTCGCCGAGCGCCTTGGCCCGCACGTCCACCGGCACCGGGCCCAGGTCGTCGACGATGTCGTCGGCGTACCGGCAGAACCCGTAGAGGGCGTGCACGTGGTGGCGGACCACCCGGGGCAGTACCTGGGCAGCCCAGTAGTAGGTGGTTCCGTAGGCCTTGTTCAGCTCCCGGCACCGGGCGTAGCTCTCCTGCAGGGAGACCGACGTCCGCGGCGTTCCGACCGCCCCCCGGGCCGGGGCCGTCCGCACCGCGGCGGTCATCGGAACCTCCGCGAGCCTGCGGCCATCCGGTCGACACGGGCGGCGGCGAGCTTGCCCGAGATCAGCACCATGGGGATGCCGACGCCGGGGATCGTCCCGGATCCGACGAACACGACGCCGGGGTGCCGCCGGTCCTCGAGGTGGGGGCGGAAGGGGCCGGTCTGGAAGAAGCGGTGGGCGAGGGCGAACGGCGTGCCCCGCTCCATGCCCTGGGCCTGCCAGTCCAGCGGATCGGTCAGGTGCTCGACACGGACGTCACCGGGGTAGCCGAGGTCCTGCACCTTGGTGGCGAGCTGGTCCCGGATCACGTCGCGCTCCCGGTGCCAGTCGACCTTCCCGTCCAGGTTCGGCACGGGCTCCAGCACGTAGAGGATGTGCTTGCCGTAGGGGGCGAGCTGGGGGTCGGTCACGGTGGGGGCCGTGACCAGGATCGACGGGTCGGGCATCCGCGTGCCGTCCTGCAGCAGCGCCGTGAAGGCCTCGTCCCACTGGTCGCCGAAGTGGATGTTGTGGTGGGTGGTCCCTTCCGGGAGGTCGCCGTCGACACCGGCGAGCCAGACGGCGCAGGACGGCGAGTACCGGCCGACCCGGGTCACCAGCGGCGGCTGGGCACCGAGCAGCTGACGGTAGGCGACCGG
>CAYMKW010000059.1:9104-17054 GCA_964391365.1 uncultured Microthrixaceae bacterium
GGCCCGGCCCGATGCATCGGTGGTGACCCGCTCGACGACCTCGTTGTAGCGGAACTGGGCGCCGGCCTTCTCGGCGGCGTCGGCCAGGCCGCGGGGGACCGAGTGCATCCCGCCCTGGACGCCGTAGACGCCGGCGACCGAGTCCATGTAGGTGATCACGCCGTAGATGGCGAGCGCCTCGAACGGCGAGAGTCCGGCGTACATGGCCTGGAAGGAGAAGATCCGGTGCAGGCGGGGATCGTCGAAGTACTCGCCGACCACCTTGTGGAGCTTGCGCAGTCCGCCGAGCTGGAGCAGCTTCACCAGCGCCATCGGTCGACGCAGCATGTCGAGCGGGTTGGACAGGTCGGCGTCGATGAAGTTGGGGAGCTCGAGCTCGTAGAGCTCGGCGAGCCAGTCGGCGAACCGCCCGAAGGCCTCGGCGTCCTTGGAACCGATCCGCTCCCGGATCTCCTGGGTCATGGCCTCACGTCCGGCGGCGACGTGGAGTTCGGACCCATCGGCGAAGAGCGCCCGGTAGGCCGGATCCAGTCGGGTCAGCTCGACGTGGTCGCGGCGTTCGGCGCCGACGGCCGCGAAGGCGTCGTCGAGCAGGTCGACCATGGTCATGACGGTGGGTCCGGTGTCGAAGGCGTACCCCTCGAGCTCCAGCAGGCCGGCCCGGCCGCCGGGCGTGCTCGCCCGTTCGAGCACGGTCACGTCGTGGCCCAGTCCTTGCAGGTGGCAGGCGGCGGACAGGCCTCCGAGGCCTGCGCCGACGATCACGACGTCCACGTCGTCCTCCGGTTCGTGTCGGTTGGTTCGGTCGGTCGGGCGACAGGGATCACCGGTCGCGCCGGATGCAGTAGACGGCCAGGTCGATCAGGTCGTTGCGGGCGTCGGCCTCCAGGTCGGCGGTTGCGAGGGCATCGATGGCCTCACCGAGCAGGTCGTCGATCCGCTGCTCGACAGCCGTGCGGGCCCCGGTCGCCTCGATGACCTCCTGGATCTCCACCACCTGTGCCGGCGTGAGCGCCGGGTCGCCGAGGTGCGACAGGACCCGGAGGGCCGGGCGCAGCTGCTGGCGCTCGGCCACGTCGATCGCATGGAGCACGAGCCGGGTGGGCTTGCCCTCCCGGAAGTCGTCGCCGACCGGCTTGCCGAGCACGGCCTCGTCGCCGAACGCGCCCAGGACGTCGTCGCGGAGCTGGAAGGCCTCACCGACGGGGAGCCCGAAGCCGGTGAAGGCGCTCGACAGGTCGTCGAGGCGGCCCGCCAGCGCCGCCCCGAGGTGGAGCGGCCGTTCGACGGTGTACTTGGCCGACTTGAACAGCGAGATCTTGCGGGAGGTCGCCGGGTCGGCGGCCCGGTTGGCGGCGAACGAGACGTCGAGGATCTGGCCCATCACGAGCTCCACCCGGAGCTCGTTGTACACGTCCCAGGCCGCTCGCGGGGCGCCGGTCAACAGGCGATCGGCGAGCACCAGCGCCAGGTCGCCGACCAGGACCGCGACGCCCTCGCCGAACCGACGGCACTCCCCGGCCCAGTCGCCGGCGCCGTGGACCTCGGCGAAGTGATGGTGGATGGTGGGTTCCCCCAGGCGCAGCACGGAGCCGTCCATGACGTCGTCGTGGATGAGTGCGAACACGTGGAGGAGTTCGAGGGCCGCACCTGCGTCGAGCACCTGCAGGTCCCCGGCCTCGCCGCCCGCTGCGGCGTTGCCGAGGTGGCAGAAGGCCGGACGGAGCCGCTTCCCGCCCTGGACCGTGAAGGACCTGAGTCGGTCCAGGGGCTCGTCGAGCAGGGTGTCCACGGCGGACCAGCGACGGTGCTCGTCGCCGAGCACCTGGGCGAGCCTGGCGTCGACCCGCCGGCGCGCCTCGTCGAGGGCCTCGGGAGCGGCGACGACACGTGGTTCGGGGGGAGCTGACATGCACGAGGCAACCGTCGGGGGGCCACGGCTGATTCCCCGGTCGCCCGGATGGGCGGGGTGACATCTCTCCATCCCGGGAGCGCATCCGTTCGGACGTCTCCGTGCGAACGAATGCAGTTGGGAGCTGCTTCAGGCGCTCCGGATCAGGCCGTTCCGCCTCGGAGCATCTCCGCCACTCCGAAGGCCAGGTCGAGCGACTGCCGGCCGTTCAGTCGAGGGTCGCACATGGTCTCGTAGCGCAGCCCCAGATCGTCGTCCGCGAGTGCCTCGCCGCCGCCGAGGCACTCGGTGACGTCGTCGCCCGTCAACTCGACGTGCACGCCGCCGGGCCACGTCCCCTCGGCACGGTGGACCTCGAAGAAGGTGCGGAGCTCGGTGAGGATGGCGTCGAAGTGACGGGTCTTGCGGCCGCTGGGGGCGGTGAACGTGTTGGCGTGCATGGGGTCGCAGGCCCAGACGACCGGGTGGCCGCTGTCCCGCACGGCCCGGATCAGGGGCGGCAGCACCTCGCCGATCCGCTCGGCACCCATCCGGGTGATGAGCGTCAGCCGGCCCGGGACCCGGTCCGGGTCGAGGGCCTCGCAGAGCGCCACGGTCTCGTCGGCGCTCGCCGACGGTCCGAGCTTGCAGCCGACCGGATTGGCGATGCCCCGGAAGAACTCGACGTGGGCATCGTCGAGTCCCCGGGTCCGCTCGCCGATCCAGAGCATGTGTGCCGAGCAGTCGTAGTGGTCGCCCGTCAGCGAGTCCTCGCGGGTGAGCGCCTCCTCGTAACCCAGCACGAGCGCCTCGTGGCTGGTGTAGAAGTCGACCTCGTGGAGACTCGGGACCCGGGCGGGGTCCAGCCCCGTGGCCCGCATGAACCGCAGCGCCCGGTCGATCTCGTCGGCGAGCTGTTCGTAGCGCCTCGACTCCGGCGATGACCGGACGAACTCCTGGGTCCAGTGGTGGACACGGCTGAGGTCGGCGAACCCGCCCTTCGTGAAGGCCCGCAGCAGGTTCAGCGTCGCCGCCGACTGGTGGTACGCCTCGACGAGTCGGGCCGGATCGGGCCGCCGGGACGACTCGTCGAAGGCCACGTCGTTGACCATGTGGCCGCGGAAGCTCGGCAGGCTCACGCCGTCCACGGTCTCGGTGTCGGCGGACCGGGGCTTGGCGAACTGTCCGGCGATCCGTCCGACCTTCACCGTGGGGACACCCGCGGAGTAGGTCAGGACGACCGCCATCTGCAGGATGATCTTCAGGCGCTCGCGGATCGAGTTGGCCGAGAACGCCTCGAAGGACTCGGCGCAGTCGCCGGCCTGGAGGAGGAACGCCTCGCCGGCGGCCACCCGTCCGAGCGCTGCGGTCAGGTCCCTCGCCTCGCCCGCGAACACGAGCGGCGGGTAGCCGGCGAGCTGCTTCAACGTCGCGTCCAGCGCCGCGGAGTCGGGCCAGTCGGGTTGCTGCGCGGCCGGTCGGGAACGCCAGGAGGAGGGCGACCAGGTGCTCGGCGCGGGCGGTTCACTCACGCCGTCAGGCTAACCGTGCCGACCGTCGCAGCCGAAGCCGGTTGGGTCGACCGAGTGCTGCTTCGTCAGTAGGCGGCTGCGACGGCCCGGGTGCGCACGGTCGAGATCGATCGCTTGACCAGCCGTCGGGCCGCCTCGGCGGTGATCCCGAGGTCGTCGCCGACCTCGCGGTAGCTCCGCTTGCGGCCGTCGGCGAACCCGAACCGCTGCTCGACCGCCGAGCGGGCCCGGGGGTCCAGCACCTGCAGCAGGTCGTGGAGCCAGGCCCGGTGCTCGTCGTCGAGCAGACGGTGCTCCGGGCCGGGTGTCTGGTCGGCGAGCATGTCGACGAGTTCGTTGCTGTCGTCGTCACCGACCGTCCGGTCGAGCGAGGTCGGCGTGGCCAGGCGGTGCAGTCGGGCGTGCTCGTCGCTGAGCTCGTCGCCGTCCCCGGCGACCTGCCGCAGGGCGGCGCGCAGGCTGGCGGAGCGGTCGCCCGGGAGACGCACCAGCGACGCCTTCTGGTCGAGTGCCCGGCCGATCGCCTGTCGGATCCAGAACGTGGCGTAGGTCGAGAACTTGAACCCCTTGCGCCAGTCGAACTTGTCGACGGCGTGCTCGAGGCCGATGTTGCCCTCCTGGATCAGGTCGAGCAGGTCCATGCCCTGAGGGAGCGGGTAACGCCGGGCGACGCTCACGACGAGCCGCAGGTTGGCCCGGATGAACCGGTCCTTGGCGGCGGCGGCGGCGGCGATCCGGCGGTCCAGTGCCCGTCCCCGCTCGCCGGCGGCCTTCGCCGCCGCGGCGCGGGCCCCGGCCTCGATCACCTGTGAGAGCTCGGGCTAGTCATCGGCCGTCAGCAGCGGGACGGCTCCGATCTCGTTGAGGTACATGCCCACTGAATCGCTCATCGTCGAGCTCCTCTGGTGTTCGAGGGTGTACCGGCGTTCGCCGGGCCCGGAGCGCGGTGTGGCGCCGGACACGCATCCATCGGCCCTCCATCCGGGGACTTGAGGATTCGGTGGAGGTTTTCCGAGGAATCGCTCCTCGCTGCCGGTACCCTCCGCCGATGCCCTCACGGCGTGTCGGGCTCCTCGGGGGCACCTTCGACCCTCCGCACGTCGCCCACCTCGTCGTTGCGGTGGAGGTGCGTGAGGCGCTCGGCCTCGACGAGGTCCGTCTGGTGGTCGCCAACGACCCCTGGCAGAAGTCGGCGTTGCGGCGCGTGACCCCGGCCGGGACCAGACTGCGACTCGCCCGTGCGGCGGTCGGGGACGTGCCCGGACTGGGCGTGTCGGATGTCGAGGTCCGACACGGTGGGCCGAGCTACACGACCCGGACCCTCCGATCGTTGCGGGCCGACGAGCCGGGCACCGAGTGGTTCCTCATCCTGGGTGCCGACGCCGCAGCCCGGCTCGACACCTGGCACGAGGCCGACGACCTGCTCGACCTCTGCACCCTGGTGGTCGTCGACCGACCGGGCACTCCGGTGCGGCTGCCACTTCCCGCCGGGTCGCCACCCCCCGAGCGGGTGGCCGTGACCTCGCTCGACGTCTCGTCGACCGACCTGCGCCGACGCGCCCGCACCGGCCGGTCGGTGCGCTTCCTCGTGCCGGACGCCGTCGCCGCGATGATCGCCGGCGAGGGGCTGTACCTCCGCGACTGACGGAGTGGTCCCGCCGGCCACGGCCGGAACCTAGGGTGGGGCCGATGTCGTACGAGGGTCCGCCGGTCGGTGAACCGGCCGCTGGTGCTCCGGTCACCGGTGACGACGCCGTCGTCCCGGTCGTGCGGCGGCGGCAGGCCGCCGCTGGTCCGTCCGGCCGACGGAGGAAGCGGGTCGTGCGCCGTCGGACGACCGGGTGGTGGGCGGCGGCGACGGTCCTGTCCGTGGTGGCGCTGGCCGCCCTCGGTTGGGTCGGTTGGCGGGCCAGCCTGCGCATCACCGGCGGGACGCCCGCCGTCACCGACCCCAGCGCCCCCAACTACGTCGCCGAGGTGGAGCCGACTCCGGTGGAGCTGGTGGCGGTCCAGGACGAGGCCGGCGAGCTCGGCACCGTGCTCATCGTCATCTCCGAACCGGACGGGTCGGGCGGGACGGTCGTCCCGGTCAGTTCCCAGCTCTTCGTCCCGGATTCGGCGACGGCCCCACAGCTCGAGCTCGACAAGATCTACGCCGAGGGCGGCCTCGAGTCGCTCCGGTCCCGGCTCGGCGAGGCGATCGGGTTCGGCTTCACCGCCGCGACCGAGGCCACAGCCGACGACCTGACGCGAGTGGTGGAGGTGGCCGGCCCGATCTCGCTCGACAACTTCGAGAACCTCTCGCCCGCTCCCGCGCTGACCGATCCCGTGCTGGCGCCGGACCAGGTGGAGATCGTCTACCGCTCGGGGCCCATCACCCTCGGCCCCGACGAGTTCGGTGCGTACCTCACCATCCGGGGTCGCGGTGAGAGCGTCGACAACCGGGCGATCCGTCAGCAGCAGGCCTGGGAGGCGCTCTCGGCCGCGCTCGTCGGCAAGGACGCCGGATCGGCCGGTGGCTCGCTGGGTCCGCTCCTCGCCGACGTGCTCGCCGGCGAGGTCCGCTTCGAACAGCTCCCCACGACGACGCTCCCGCAGCCCAACTCGATCTTCACCATCACGGTGCCGGACCCGTCGGTCCTGCCGTCGTTCACCGCCCGGCTCATCGCCGCTCCGGTCTCCGCCTTCCCCGGACAGCGGGCCCGGACCCGGATCCTCAACGGAACGACCGATCCGGCGGCGGCCGGACCGGTGGGGCCGAAGGTGGTCGAGGCGGGCGGCCTCGTCGCATCGGTCGGAAACGCCGCGTCCTTCGACCAGACGGTCACGCTCGTCGAGTGGGTCAGCGAGGCCGCGCGCCCGGCGGCCGAGGCGATCGCCGCCGAGCTCGGTGTCACCGCCGGGCCGTCGGCGGTGTCACCGACCGGGGCGGACGTGATCGTGACGGTCGGATCGGGGAGCACCGGGTGAGCCTCGATCCGTCGGTCGAGCTCGCCGTGCTCGTCGCAGCCGCCGCCGACGAGAAGTCGGCCTCCGACGTGGTGATCCTGGACGTCGGGCCGGTGCTCGGCATCTGCGACCTCTTCGTGGTCGCCACGGCGGCCAACGAGCGGCAGGTCCGGGCGGTCGTGGACCACGTCGAGGCCCGGGTGGCGGAGCGGTTCGATCGTCGGCCCCTGGCGGTCGAGGGGGCGGACGCCCGCAGGTGGGTCCTGATCGACTACGGCGAGGTCGTCGTCCACGTGTTCCAGCAGGAGGAGCGCTCGACCTACCGGCTCGAGCGCCTCTACGGCGATGCGCCGCGGGTCGCCTGGGAACCCTCCGTCAGTCCACCGGAACCGGCGGACTGAACCACCGCCCCGGGACGGTCAGTCGCTCCGGGTGCCGCCTCCGGCGGCCGACCGGGCCCGCCGGGTGATCCCGGACCAGAGCATGGCGGCGCCGGCGAGCGTGAGCACCGCACACGCCGCAGCCACGACGGCCCAGGCCGTCGGCCGGGAGTCGCTGACCTGCCAGACGTCCACGTAGGTGAGCAGTGCGAGCACCGTCCCCGAGGTCCCGGCGATCACCATCCAGGCGCCGAGCCGGGTGCGGGCGGCGGCGTCCCGGTCGGCGGTCGTGGCGTCGGACTGCTCGCCCATTCGGGCCTCCCGTCGTGTCCGCCCGACGGTCGGGGTCACGACGGACGGCTGACTGCGGACGTGCGCCCGGGCGATCACGCCCGTGCGGTGAGTGGAGCCGATGGGAATCGAACCCACGACCTCTTCCATGCCATGGAAGCGCTCTCCCAACTGAGCTACGGCCCCGCAGCGAACGGGGACACTAGCCCCCGCACCGGCGTGCGACGAATCCCTGCCCCGAGCCCGCCACCGATCGGGGGAGGCGACGGTGCGTCGCCTACGATGCGCCGGTGCCCCGACCGGACACCGACACCCCGACCGGGGAACCAGCGGAGGAGACGAGCGACCTCGAGCGCTACGACCCGACGGTCCTGGAGCCGCACTGGCAGTCGTACTGGCAGGAGCACGGCACCTACGAGGTGGACAACGACGACCCCCGGCCGCGCTCCTACGTGCTGTGCATGTACCCGTACCCGTCCGGGGCCGCCCACATGGGCCACGTCCGCAACTACACCTTCGGCGACCTGCTGACCCGCTACCGGACCATGCAGGGCGACGCCGTGCTGTCCCCCATGGGGTTCGACAGCTTCGGGCTCCCCGCCGAGAACGCGGCGATCAGGACGGGGCGCCACCCCCGGGCGTTCACCGACGAGCGGATCGAGCAGCTCCGCAGTTCGATCACCCGGATCGGCGGCGTCTACGACTGGCGTCGCGAGGTGCGCAGCCACGACCCCGCCTACATCCACTGGACCCAGTGGATCTTCCTCCGCCTCTACCGGGCGGGTCTCGCCTACCGGGGGCACGCGACGGTCAACTGGGACCCGGTCGACCAGACCGTGCTGGCCAACGAGCAGGTGCTGGCCGACGGCACGGCCGAGCGGTCCGGCGCGATCGTGGAGCAACGGGA
>CAYMKW010000060.1:0-4892 GCA_964391365.1 uncultured Microthrixaceae bacterium
TCGCCGTACTCGCCCAACTCCTGCCCGATCCGGGGTTCCAGACGCCGACGCTCGACTGGCACGCGCTCGCGCCGGAGATCGTGGTGGCGGTGGGCGACCGCCTGCTGATCCTGCTGGACTCGTTCAAGCTCGACCGGGCCAAGGCGTACATGCCGGCGCTCGCCAACCTGATCCTGCTGGGCGCGCTGATCCCGGTCATCACCCTGGCGGTCGACGGCACGACCCGGGTGCTGTTCGACGGGTCCTACGTGGTCGACCCGATGTCGCTGCTGCTCAAGGCGCTGTTCCTGGTCAGCGGCTACGTGGTCATCCTGTTGTCGACCAACTACGTGGCCGAGGGCGACTACTGGGAGAGCGAGTACTACACCCTGCTCGCCTGCAGCGTGCTCGGCATGGTCGTCATGGCGTCGAGCCGCGACCTCGTCGGGATCTTCGTCGCTCTGGAGCTGCTCTCCATCCCCGCCTACATGCTGGCGGGTTGGCGCAAGGGCGACTCGCAGTCGAACGAGGCCGGCATGAAGTACTACCTGATGGGGGTCTTCGCCTCAGCGGTGCTGCTCTACGGAATGTCCCTCATCTACGGGGTCGGCGGCTCCACCCGACTCGACGTGATCGCGCTCCGCTTGACCGACATCGGTTCGGAGGGCGTGCCGGTCGTCACCCTCGCCATCCTCTTCACGCTCATCGGCTTCGCCTTCAAGGTCTCGGCGGTGCCGTTCCACGTGTGGGCGCCCGACACCTACGAGGGCGCGCCCACCCCCGTGACCGCGTTCCTGGCGGTCGCGTCCAAGGCCGCCGGGTTCGTCGCACTCATCCAGATCGTCTACTTCTGCTTCATCGTCCGGCCCGACGTGATCCAGCCGGTGTTCTTCGTGCTCTCCGTCCTGTCCATGACGGTGGGCAACCTGATCGCCCTGCGCCAGACCAACGTGGTCCGGATGCTGGCCTACTCCGGCATCGCCCAGGCCGGCTTCATGCTCGCCCCGTTCGTCGTTGCCGATGAGCTGCCCGTCCAGTCCCGGCAGGCGGTGGTGATCTACCTGGTGATCTACGCCGCCATGAACCTGGGTGCCTTCGCCGTCGTCATCGCCGTGGCCCGCAAGACCCGGTCGGCCGAGATCGACTCCTTCGGAGGACTGTTCACCTACATGCCGGCCATGGCGGTTGCGCTCACCATGTTCCTGGCCTCGCTCATCGGCATCCCGCCGCTCGGAGGTTGGTACGCCAAGTTCGGCGTGTTCTCGGTGCTCATCGAGGCGGAGACGCCGCTCGGACTGGTGACCGCGATCGTGATGGCGGTCAACACCGCGATCGCCGCCTACTACTACCTGAAGGTCGCCAAGGCGATGTGGTTCGACGACGCACCCGACGGCGACGTCGCCCCGGTCGCCGTGCCGGCGTCGCTCACTGCAGCGGTCGTGCTCTCCCTGGTCGTCACCTTCGTCCTGGGCATCCTGCCGGGCCTGATCACCGACGTGACGGAGTACGGGCCGATCGCCATCGGCGGTCGTTGACCCTGATTCGGCGCGGGCGGTCGTGACCGCCCTGTTCGACCGGCTGGACCGGTCCGGGTCGATCCGCTTCGACGAGTTCGTCGAGGTGGCGTTGTACGGCCCGGGTGGCTTCTACGCCGACGGGGGCGGAGCCGGACGCCGCGGCGGGGACTTCCTGACCAGCCCCGAGGTCGGACCACTGTTCGGTGCGGTCGTGGCCCGCTACCTGGACGACACCTGGGAGCGGCTCGATCGTCCGGAGGAGTTCGTGGTCGTCGAGGCCGCGGCCGGTCGGGGGGCGCTCGCACTGTCGGTCCTCGCAGCCGCGCCGGCATGCGCTCCGGCCCTGCGCTACGTCCTGGTGGAGCGGTCGCCGGTGCTGCGGGCCCGACAGGCCGAGCACCTTCCGCTCGCCGAACCGTTCGTCGTGCTGGGTTCCTCACGGGAGGGCGCAGAGTCGGACGATGGCCCGTCCGGATCGTCCGGATCGTCCGGGTCGGCACCGGAGTTCGCCCGGGCGGGGGCGGTGGGTCCGATCGTGGTGTCACTGCCCGACCTGCCGGCCGAGCCGGTGACCGGTGTGGTGATCGCCAACGAACTGCTCGACAACCTGCCGTTCCGGCTGCTCGAGCGGACCGACACGGGTTGGGCCGAGGTCCGGGTCGTCCGGGCCGCACCCGATCGGGCGGTTCCCGGGTCCGCCGCCGGAGGTGGCTCTGGTCTGGCGGAGCTGTTGGTCCCGGCGGACGACGCGACGGCGGCCCGGGCCGACCGGCTCGTCCCCGATGCCCCCGTGGGAGCACGCGTGCCCCTCCAGGACGAGGCCGGTGGCTGGCTCCGGTCGGCGTTCGGTGTGATCGATCGGGGATCGGTGCTCGTCGTCGACTACGCGGTCCCCACCAGCGCAGAGCTGGCCGCCCGCCCGTGGACCGAGTGGGTGCGGACCTACGTGGGGCACGGGCGTGGTGGGGGTCCCCTCGACGGTCCCGGTTCGCAGGACGTGACGGTCGAGGTCGCCATCGACCAGCTGTCGACGGTCCGCGAGCCCTCGGTCGACGAGTCGCAGTCCGACTGGCTCCGGCGTTGGGGGATCGAGGCACTCGTCGACGAGGGCCGTCGTGCCTGGGAGGCCGGCGCCGGTCTGGGCGACCTGGAGGCGCTGCGTGGCCGGAGCCGGGTGGCCGAGGCCGAGGCGTTGGTGGACCCGAGCGGCCTCGGTGCCTTCCGGGTCCTGGAGTGGCACCTCCCCTGACCGTCCCCTGACCCACAGAGCTGGGGAGGGGCAGGGGAAGGGGGCGAACGAGTGGGCGGGGGGCATGCGGACCGGCGGGTCTACGATCACGGCCTCGGACCGATGGTTCCGGACAGAGCAGCGGGGGGACCGACCGTGACCGATGAACACGTGACCATCGAGGACTACTACCGCGAGGAGCGGACCTTCCCGCCGAGCGCCGAATTCGCCGCCGCTGCGGTCGTGTCGGATCCGGCCGTCTACGCCTCGGCCGCGGCGGACCCCGTTGCGTTCTGGGCCGACCAGGCCGTGGAACTGCTCGACTGGGACCAGCCGTTCGACACCGCCCTGGAGTGGGAGCTGCCGTTCGCCTCCTGGTTCGTCGGCGGCCGCCTGAACGTGTCCTACAACTGTCTGGACCGACACGTGGCGGCAGGGTTGGGGGACAGGGTGGCCTTCCACTGGGAGGGCGAGCCCGGGGATCAGCGCACGATCACCTACGCGGAGCTGCTCGACGAGGTCGCTCGATTCGCCGCCGTCCTCCGCGGCCTGGGCGTCGAGCTCGGCGACCGGGTCTGCATCTACATGCCGATGATCCCCGAGGCCGTCGTCGCGATGCTCGCCTGTGCCCGGATCGGCGCCGCCCACTCCGTGGTCTTCGGTGGTTTCAGCCCGGACTCGCTCGCCGACAGGATCGTCGACGCCGGGGCGGTCGTGGTCGTGACGGCGGACGGTGGCTACCGCCGCGGTGCCCCGTTCCTCCTGAAGCCCAACGTCGACGCCGCCGTTGCGACGTGTCCGACGGTCCGCAGCGTGGTGGTGGTGGATCGCTGCGGTGGTGACGTCGACATGACCGACGGACGCGACCACTGGTACGACGACCTGATGTCCGCGACACCGGTCGGGGTGCCGCCGGTGAGTGTCGACAGCGAGCAGCTGCTCTTCCTGCTCTACACATCGGGAACCACCGCCCGGCCCAAGGGCATCATGCACACCACGGGCGGCTACCTGACGCAGGTGGCGTGGACCCACCGTGCGGTCTTCGACCTGCGACCCGACTCCGACGTCTACTGGTGCGCCGCCGACGTCGGCTGGGTGACCGGGCACAGCTACATCGTCTACGGGCCGCTCTGCAACGGGGCCACGTCGGTCCTCTACGAGGGGACGCCCGACACGCCCCGGGCCGAACTGCGGGTGGGCGACGACCCGGCCGTCTGGGACAAGGATCGGCTGTGGGACATCGCCGAGCGCTACGGGGTCACCCAGCTGTACACGGCGCCGACAGCCATCCGCACCTTCATGAAGTGGGGATCGCAGTGGCCGGACCGCCACGATCTGTCGAGCCTGCGCCTGCTCGGTTCGGTCGGCGAACCGATCAACCCGGAGGCATGGATGTGGTACCACCGACACATCGGCGGCGAGCGTTGCCCCATCGTCGACACCTGGTGGCAGACCGAGACGGGCGGGCAGATGATCAGCCCCCTGCCCGGCTTGACCACCACGAAGCCGGGCTCGGCGTGCGGCCCGCTCCCGGGGATCGGGGCCGAGGTCGTGGACGACCACGGCGAGCCGGTGGCCCAGGGGGGCGGGTACCTCACCCTCACCCACCCGTGGCCCGGGATGCTCCGGGGGATCTGGGGTGACCCCGATCGCTACCGGGACACGTACTGGTCACGCTTCGAGGGCCGGTACTTCGCCGGTGACGGGGCGAAGGTGGACGAGGACGGCTACCTGTGGCTGCTCGGCCGGGTCGACGACGTGATGAACGTCTCCGGCCACCGGATCTCCACGACCGAGGTCGAGTCCGCGCTGGTCGACCACCACGCGGTGGCCGAGGCGGCCGTCGTCGGTGCCTCGGACGACACGACCGGCCAGGCGATCGTCGGATACGTCATCGTCCGGTCGGGCATCGACGTGACTCCCGAGCTCCGCGAGGAGGTCCGCCAGCACGTGGCCACGAAGCTGGGCGCCATCGCGCGTCCCCGCGCCGTCATCATCGTGCCCGACCTGCCCAAGACCCGTTCGGGAAAGATCATGCGGCGATTGCTCCGGGACGTCGTCGAGGGTCGTGAGCTCGGGGACACGACGACGCTGGCCGACGCGAACGTCGTGGAGGCGATCCGTCAGGGCGCTGCCGCCGGCGACGACGACTGACGACGACCGACGAC
>CAYMKW010000060.1:4992-17038 GCA_964391365.1 uncultured Microthrixaceae bacterium
CGACGCAGGACCGGGCGTTCCGGGCGTCGGCGCCGCTAGCGTCGGAGGGTGGGCTGGTTCCTCGCAGTGCTCGGAGTGGTGGTGCTGGTCGTCCTGGCCGTGGCCGTCCACGACGTGACCCAGCGCCGCCATGCGATCCTGCGCAACTTCCCGGTCGTCGGGCACTTCCGCTACGTGCTGGAGTCGTTCGGACCCGAGCTGCGGCAGTACATCCTGACCAGCAACGACGAGGAGAAGCCGTTCAGCCGTGACCAGCGCCGCTGGATCTACACCTCGGCCTACCAGCGGGACAACACCTTCGGGTTCGGGACCGACAACCAGATCGAGACGACCACCGACTACCTGATCGTGGCGCACGCTGCGTTCCCCGAGCCGCCGCTGCCGGGGGAGCCGAACGTGCCGAGCTGGGACTTCGCGGTCCCGTGCGCCAAGGTCCTCGGTGGGGACCGACGCTCCGGTGCCTTCCGTCCGACCTCGATCGTCAACGTCTCCGGGATGAGCTTCGGGGCGTTGTCGGGCGCTGCGATCGAGTCGCTCAACCGGGGTGTGGCGCTCACCGGCTGCTACCAGAACACGGGCGAGGGTGGGATCTCGGACCACCACCGTCACGGTGGCGACCTCGTCCTCCAGATCGGGACCGGCTACTTCGGTTGCCGGACCCCGGACGGCTCGTTCTCGCTCGACCGGCTGCTCGAGACGGTCGCCTCGGCCCCGGTCCGTGCCCTGGAGATCAAGCTCTCGCAGGGGGCCAAGCCGGGGTTGGGTGGCCTGCTGCCGGCCGCCAAGGTCACCCCCGAGATCGCCCGGATCCGGGGGATCCCGGAGGGACAGGACTGCCGGAGCCCGAACCGCCACTCGGCCTTCGACGGTGTGGAGGGCCTGGTCGACTTCGTCGAGTTCCTCGCCGAGGCCACCGGGCTCCCCGTCGGAGTGAAGTCCGCGGTGGGGGAGCAGGGGTTCTGGGTCGACCTGGCCGAGCGGATGGATCGGACCGGGTCGGGGCCGGACTTCGTCACCATCGACGGTGGCGAGGGCGGCACGGGGGCGGCGCCGCTCGTGTTCGCCGACCACGTGTCGCTCCCGTTCCTCCGGGCCTTCCCGCGGGCCTACCGGCCGTTCGCCGAGTTGGGGTTGACCGACCGGGTGGTGTTCATCGGGAGCGCTCGCCTCGGGTTGGCCGACAGGGCGCTGGCAGCGTTCGCCCTGGGGTGCGACGTGGTGCACGTCGGCCGTGAGGCGATGCTGGCCATCGGCTGCATCCAGGCCCAGCGCTGCCAGACGGGTCGGTGCCCGACCGGGGTGGCCACGCAGTCCCCGAGGCTCGAGCGGGGTCTGGACCCCGATCACAAGTCGGTCCGCGTCGCCAACTACCTGGCGACGCTCCGCCAGGAGCTGCTCCGACTGGCGCGGGCCTGCGGACACGACCACCCGGCCCGCGTCGGCGCCGACCAGGTCGAGATGCTCGATTCCTTCCAGCGCTCGTCCACTCTGGGCGAGCTGGCCGGCTACGAGCCGGGCTGGGGTCGTCCCGGCGATGCGGACCTGGCGGAGCTGCGTCGGGAGTGGCCCGCCGTGTCGATCGCCGAGGGTCGGTAGGCTCCGGGATCGTGCCGGTCGAGGATGCGGACTTCGAGAACTGGTTGTGGCGGGAGGAGCCGCGCCCCGGTGCCGGTGCGGTCGTGTTCGACATGGACGGCGTCCTGTCCGATGCCAGCACCAGGCAGCACTACCTGGAGCACCCCTACCGTGACTGGGAGGCGTTCTTCCACGCCTGTGGGGACGACGACCTCATCGCCGAGGTCGCCCGCCTGCTCGAGGTGCTCGACGCCGACCTCCGGATCGTGTTGCTGACGGCTCGGCCGATCCGGGTCCGCCCGCAGACGCTGGGCTGGCTCGAGCGTTACGGCCTCCGCTGGGACGTGCTGATCATGCGGGAGTACGGCGACTACATGGCGGCGAGGACCTTCAAGCAGCGCACGGTGGCCGAACTGCGGAGCCGCGACTTCGATCTGCGACTGGCGTTCGAGGACGACCCGAGGAACGTGCACATGTTCCACACACAGGGTGTGCCCTGCGTGTACATCCACTCCGGTTACTACGAGTGAGTCGCGGGCGCTGAGCCCGGGTTCAGACGTCGGCGTCCGCGTCGTGTCGGTCGTCGACGGACGGACGTACGATCCTCGTGTCGGGTGTCCGGGTCGGTGGCCGGTCCCCGGACCTGGACGGACCACCGGGAACTGGAGCGGGTGTTCGGTGGCGAACAACGCCAAGACAGCGATCCTGCTCGCCGGCCTGGGCGGGCTCTGCATGTTCATCGGGTCGTTCTGGGGTCGCGGCGGCGTGGTCGTGGGCCTGGTCATCGGACTGGTCGTCTGCGGTGGCTCGTACTGGTTCTCGGACCGCTTGGCGATCGCCTCGGCCCGGGCGGTGCCCGTCACGGCGGAGCAGATGCCCCAGTACCACCGGATCGTCGCCGAACTGTGCGCTCGCGCCGATCTCCCGGTGCCCCGGCTCTACGTCTCGCCGGAACCGCAGCCGAACGCCTTCGCCACCGGCCGCAACCCGGCGAACGCCGCCGTGTGCGTGACCGAGGGCCTGCTCCACACGCTCGACTGGGAGCAGATCCAGGGAGTGCTCGCCCACGAGCTCGCCCATGTCCGCAACCGGGACATCCTCATCGGTTCGGTGGCGGCGGCGGTGGCGATGGGGATCACGTTCCTCGCCAACATGGCGCAGTGGGCGCTCATCTTCGGAGGTGGTCGCTCGGAGGACCGGGAGAACCCGTTGGCGGCCCTGCTGATGGTGGTGCTGGCACCGGTGGCGGCGGCGCTGATCCAGGCGGCGATCAGTCGGAGCCGCGAGTTCGAGGCGGACGCCTCGGCGGCCCGCCTGCTCGGCACGGGTGAGCCGCTGGCCCGGGCGCTCGAGCAGCTCGACGCCACGGCGCACCGGATCCCGTCGCACGTCAACCCGGCCGAGGCCTCGGCCTACATCGTCAACCCGCTCAGCGGCCGGAGCCTCGGCCGGCTCTTCTCGACCCACCCGCCGGCGGCCGAGCGGATCACCCGGCTGCGCACCGGCGTCTGGGTCTGAGCGCAGCCGCCCACCCTGACCGGGCTCCGGGGCCCAGGGTCAGCGGCCCGGCCCCGGGGCCGATCAGTCCCGGAAGTTGCCGTACTGGAGCGGGAAGTCGAAGTCGTGCTCCTTGCAGGCGTTGATGACCTCCTGCAGGGCGTCCCGCTGCTTGCCGATCACCCGGACCTGTTCGCCCTGGGTCTGCGACTGGATCCCCTTCAGGCCGAGCGACTTGATGAACTTGTTGAGCTCCTTGGCCTTGTCGCTGTCGATCCCGGCCACGAGCTTGCCCAGCTGACGGACGGTGGCACCCGATGCCTCCTCGACCTGTCCCCAGTCGAGCGCCTTCATGGACAGCCCGCGCTTGACGAACTTCTCCTCGACGACCTGTCGCACGGCCCGGAGTCGGTCCTCGGTCGAGGAACGCAGTGTGATCCCGGTGTCGCCGAGCTCGACGCCTGAGTCGGTGTTCTTGAAGTCGAAGCGGTTGGCGATCTCGCGGGCCGCCTGGTCGACGGCGTTGCGGACCTCCTGGTGGTCGATCTCGGAGGTGATGTCGAAGCTGGGCACAGGTCGCTCCTGGTGGTGGGCCCGGTCGTGCCGGGGCGGCTGGCGGGTGGCGGACGGAGTTCCGGCCGTACCGACCCGGACGCTATCGTGAGCGACTCACCGGGTCGGTGCCCGAGCGGCCAAAGGGAGCAGACTGTAAATCTGCCGGTGTATGCCTTCGAAGGTTCGAATCCTTCCCGGCCCACGTGTGATGCGCAGCACCCCTGTTCTGCAGGGGTGCTGTTCGCGTCCGGGCCCCTGTTCTGCAGGGGTGCTGTTCGCGTCCGGGCCCCTGTTCTGCAGGTCCTCAGAGCAGGAGTTCGGCCAGGGTGACGTCGAGCCACCGACCGAACTTCCGGCCGACCTCCCGTTCGTGGCCCACGACCTCGAATCCGGCCGACTCGTGGAGGGCGATCGACGCCTCGTGGCCCCCGACGATCCGGGCGATCAGGGCGTGGAACCCGTGGGCTCGGGCGGTCGTGACCAGTTCGGCGAGCAGTGTCCGGCCGACACCCTGTTCCCGGGCGTCGAGGTCGACGTAGATCGACGTCTCGGCGGTGGTGGCGTAGGCGGGTCGGTCCCGGTAGGGCGAGAGGGCGGCGAACCCGACGACCTGCGGGCCATCGGGAGTGTCCCGCTCGGCGACGAGCACGACGTGCGCCCCCGATCGGTCGGCGATCCAGTTCCGTTGCTCGGCGAGCGTCCGGGGTACCAGGTCGAAGGTGACGACGGAGTGCTCGACCTCGTGGTTGTAGATCCGGAGCAGGTCGGCGGCGTCGTCGACCGTGGCGGGTCGGGTGCGCACGGCGTGACGCTACCGCCGCCCCGGTGCCGGGGGAGCGGACCGTCGACTCAGGCGTCCTCGAGCGCTCCGGTCGGCGCGAGCTCGATGACCCGCACCGCACCGGTGATCGACTCGGCCCGGGCCCATCCCGAGACCCGGGGGTCGTCGGTGAGGACGATGACCTGCTGGTCCTGTGACGCTTCGACGAGCGCCTCGAGCAGGGTTGGCAGGTGTGCGTCGTCGATCGACGAGAACGGCTCGTCGAGGAGCGCGGGGAAGCTCTCGCCGCCGGGCCCGAGGGTGCGGAGCCCGACGAGGCGGTCGAGCAGTCCGGCCAGTGCCTCGGTGGCTCGGGTGTCCAGGTCGGCACCTCCGGTGAAGGTCTGGGCGTGGGCGGCTGCGGCGGCCGCCGCCTCGACGGTCCGGCGCCGGTCGACTGCCCAGTCGGTGCTCACGTCGCCGGCGAGTTCGCTCCATCGCCGCTGCGCGTCCCGGTGGGCCTGGGCCGCGGCGAGGAGTCGTTGTCGCCCCAGATCCGAGGCCAGCAGTGTGTTGACCCGCTGGAGGTGGAACCCCAGGTAGCTCTGGGCCCCGGCCACCGCCAGTGCCCTGGCCTCGTCGGCCCGGGCCCGTTCGGATCGTCGCCAGGTGACGAACGAGGCGACCACGGCGGCGGCGGCGATCAGTGCGAGGGGGAGCACGACGACATCGCCGACCACGCGGACCAACGGGACCGACGACAGCGCGGCGATGCCGGCGGTCAGGAAGGTCACCCGTCGGACCTGTTCGGACTCGGCCTGGGTGTGTTCGAACCGCTCGTGACGATCCTCGATGGTTGCGATCACCTCGGCGTCCTCGACCCGGCTCCCGACGGCCTCGGCGGTCTGTTCGAGTTGGCGGGTGGCGGCGACGACCTCGTCGGCGGCCCGCCACAGGGTGGGCTGGTCGCAGGCCGCCAGTGCCCGGATCCGTCGGCTCGTCTCGCTGGCGCCGGCCAGGTCCTCGTCGCAGATCCGCACCGCACGACGGGCGCTGCGCTCGTCCAGACCCGCTCGCGCCAACAGGTCGATGGCCCCGTGGTCGTCGGTGAACTCGGCCGTCACGTCGGCCCGGGCGTCGACGTCCACGACCCGGTGGGCGCCGTTGGTGGGCCGGAACACGGCGAATCGGTGGCCGTCGTCCGCCCTCAGTTCGAGGTGCACCCCCGATCTGGAGGTCCCGAGCGCTCCGACGAACTCGTTGAGGACACCGTCGCGCTCCACGTGGCCGAGGCCCGCCAGGACACTCAGGCCGGGATGCAGGTCCACCGCCACGCGGTTGCCGGCGTCGGACAGGACGAGTCGCTCGAAACGCACGGGTCCCCTTCGGCCGCCGAGCCCGATGCCTTGAGGTTCGGTTGAGGAACGGGCGCCGATGCGGCACCGGTGTCGCCTCCGGGCCCGCCGTCGGTTGTCCGGGCCTCGGGCCGATCGCTATGGTTGGCGCTCGCCCGGCGGCAGTTCCGTCGGCACGCCCCCTTAGCTCAGTCGGCAGAGCGTTTCCATGGTAAGGAAAAGGTCGTCAGTTCGATTCTGACAGGGGGCTCGCCGCGGTCACCTCGGTGATCGTCACCGGCGGCGTAGCTCAGTTGGTGAGAGCACTCGGCTCATAATCGAGGGGTCGTCGGTTCGAGTCCGACCGCCGCTACCCACAATCCAGCCGCCATTGCTGCGGATCCACCCCACGGCAGTCCCTGCCACGAGTCAATCGGAAAGGTTGCTTCTCATGTCGAAGGAGAAGTTCGAGCGGAACAAGCCTCACGTGAATGTGGGGACGATGGGTCACATCGACCATGGGAAGACGACGTTGACGGCGGCGATCACGAAGACGTTGGCGGATCGTGTTCCGGGGAACTCGTTCACGGAGTTCGAGAACATCGACAAGGCTCCGGAGGAGCGTGAGCGTGGGATCACGATCAACGTGTCGCACGTGGAGTACGAGACGGCGAATCGTCACTATGCGCACGTCGACATGCCGGGTCACGCGGATTACATCAAGAACATGATCACGGGTGCGGCCCAGGTGGATGGGGCGATCCTGGTGGTGGCTGCGACGGATGGTCCGATGCCGCAGACGCGTGAGCATGTGGTGTTGGCTCGTCAGGTGGGTGTGCCGGCGATCGTGGTGGCGTTGAACAAGGTCGACATGGTCGATGACGAGGAGTTGTTGGAGATGGTGTAGATGGAGGTGCGTGAGCTCCTCTCCGACTACGAGTTCGATGGTGATGACTGTCCGGTGATCCCGGTGTCGGCGTTGAAGGCGCTGGAGGGTGATGAGGCGGCGCAGGATCAGGTGATGGCGTTGATGGAGGCGGTGGACTCCTATGTGCCGGAGCCGGAGCGTGATCTGGACAAGCCGTTCCTGATGCCGATCGAGGATGTGTTCACGATCACGGGTCGTGGGACGGTGGTGACCGGCAAGGTGGAGCAGGGTGTGATCCACACGGGTGATGAGATCGAGATCGTCGGGTTGAAGGCGACGCAGAAGACGACGTGCACGGGTGTGGAGATGTTCCGCAAGCTGTTGGACGAGGGTCAGGCCGGTGACAACATCGGTGCGTTGTTGCGGGGTGTCGACAAGGACGATGTGCAGCGGGGTCAGGTGCTGGCGAAGCCGGGGTCGATCACGCCGCACACGAACTTCGAGGCGAACGTGTACGTGTTGACCAAGGAGGAGGGTGGTCGTCACAAGCCGTTCTTCTCGAACTATCGGCCGCAGTTCTACTTCCGGACGACGGATGTGACGGGTTCGGTGGAGTTGCCGGGTGGCACGGAGATGTGCATGCCGGGTGACAACACGGAGATGACGGTGGAGTTGATTGCTCCGATTGCGATGGATGAGGGTCTGCGGTTCGCGATTCGTGAGGGTGGCCGGACCGTGGGTGCGGGTCGGGTGACGAAGATCCTGAAGTGATGGGGTGCGCCTGAGGGTGCATCCACCACCGGCCCCAGGGCCGGAGCACACGGAGTCGCTCGGAGGCTCCCGGCACCACGGGCCGGTGTCGGGAGCCTCCGGCGTTACGGGCCGGACTCCCCGGCCGTGAGACGGATGAGACGGTGTCGGTCGACCCGGACTGGCACCGGGACGGGGCGACCGCCTACGGTTGCACCTCGCCGGATCCCCGGCAGGTACTTGACAGTCGATGACCCGGACCGGTCTGAACGGTCCCCGAGCGCCCGGACGGGCGTGGACGCAGAGGAGCCAGCGTGGCCGCAGAGATGAAGATCCGGATCCGCCTGAAGGCCTACGACCACGAGGTCATCGACCAGTCGACCAAGAAGATCGTCGAGACGGTCACCCGCACCCAGGCCACCATCCGTGGACCGGTGCCACTCCCCACCGAGAAGCACCGCTTCACGGTGATCCGTTCGCCGCACAAGGACAAGGACTCCCGCGAGCACTTCGAGATGCGGATCCACAAGCGGCTCATCGACATCGTCGACATCAAGTCCAACACCGTCGACTCCCTCCAGCGGCTGGATCTGCCGGCGGGCGTGGACATCGAGATCAAGATCCAGAACGCCTGATCAGTCCCCGTTGGCGTTCGACCGGGGGACGCTGGTAGCGTCCTCGGGTCGCTGCGGGTCATCGCCTGCAGGATCCCGCCGACGGCTGCAGGGTCCGCCCTGCGTCGGGGCTGCGGGTCAACCGACGTCCGACCAGGCCTCCGGGAACCGGTCGGCACAACCGAGTCGTCGCTCCGCCGGGCCTGCCCGAGCGGAGCGTTCGCGTGAATGGAGGTTCCTCGATGGGGCCTCCGGAGGAATCGAGCCACCATGGCCAAGAGAGCGATCGTCGGAGAGAAGCTGGGCATGACCCAGATCTGGGACGAGTCGAACCGCGCCGTGCCCGTGACGGTGCTGCGCGTCGACCCCGCCCGGGTCGTCCAGCTCCGGACCCCGGAACGTGACGGCTACAGCGCGCTTCAGGTGACCTACGGCCACCGCGACGCCGCCAAGCTGACCAAGCCGTTGGCCGGCCACTACGCCGCCGCCGGGGTGCAGCCGGGCAAGCGACTCCTCGAGCTGCGGCTCGAGGACGTCTCGGAGTTCCAGGTCGGCCAGGAGATCGCCGCCGACACCTTCGAGGCGGGCGACGCCGTCGACGTGACCGCCGTGTCCAAGGGCAAGGGCTTCGCCGGCCCGATGAAGCGACACAACTTCAAGGGTCAGGGTGCCTCGCACGGTGCGCACCGAGTGCACCGCATGCCCGGCTCGATCGGCCAGTGCGCCACGCCGTCGCGGGTGTTCAAGGGTGTCCGCATGGCGGGTCGCATGGGTGGCGAGCAGGTCACGACGCTGAACCTCGAGGTCGTCCGGGTGGACGTCGAGCAGGGCGTGATCCTGGTCAAGGGAGCAGTGCCCGGACCTCGTGGCGGCGTCGTCGTCGTCCGCAACGCCGTGAAGGCCCGCACGAACGCAGGAGGGGAGTCCTGATGCCCAGCGTCCCGCTCCGGAACCGGGCCGGTGCCGAGGTCGGCACCGTCGAACTCGACGACCGCGTGTTCGGCATCGAGCCGAACGTGCCCGTGATGCACCAGGTCGTGACCGCCCAGCTGGCGGCCCGCCGCTCGGGTACGCAGTCGACCAAGACCCGCGCCGAGGTCGCCGGTGGTGGCGCCAAGCCCTATCGCCAGAAGGGCACCGGTCGGGCCCGTCAGGGCTCCATCCGCGCCCCGCACTTCCGTGGTGGTGGCGTGGCGCTCGGCCCGAAGCCCCGCAGCTACGTGCAGCGGACCCCCAAGAAGATGAAGCGCCTGGCACTGCACTCGGCCCTGTCCGACCGGGCCGCCGAGGGCAAGGTCATCGTCGTCGAGGACTGGGACTTCGCAGCGCCCCGCACCAAGGACGGTGTGGCGTGCCTGCAGGCGCTCGGTGTCGAGGGTCGTGCGCTCGTGGTCGTGCCCGCCGAGGCCACGACCGCCCAGCTGACCTTCCGCAACCTGCCCGAGGTCCACGTGCTGACGCCGGGCGAGCTCAACACCTACGACGTGCTCGTCAGCGACGTCGTCGTCTTCAGTTCGGACACCCTCCCGACCGCGGCGCCGGCCGAGTCGGCCGAGCCCGAGGTGAAGGCAGCACCCGAGCCGGTGGTCGCATCCGACCCGGAGCCGGAGCCGGAGCCGGAGATCGACCCGGAGCCGGAGATCGCTGCCGATCCCACTGATGCCACCGAGGAGGCCGACTCGTGAGCGCCGCCCACCTGCGCAAGGACCCGCGGAGCGTCATCCTCCGACCGGTCGTGAGCGAGAAGTCCTACCGGCTCCTCGACCAGGGCGTCTACACCTTCGAGGTGGCGACCGATGCCTCGAAGCCCGAGATCCGCGACGCCGTCCAGGCCATCTGGCCCGGCGTCGTGGTGCAGAGCGTCAACACGCTCAACCGTCGCGGCAAGCGGCTGCGGAACCGACGCAGCCTGACCTACGGCCAGCGCTCCGACGCCAAGCGTGCGCTGGTGACCCTGTCGCCCTCGGGCGACCAGATCGACCTGTTCGAGGTGAAGTGACATGGGCATCCGGAAGCGCAAGCCCACCAGCCCCGGTCGCCGGTTCCAGACCGTCTCGGACTTCTCGGAGCTGACCCGTTCGGCACCCGAGAAGTCGCTGCTGGCCAAGAAGTCCAAGACCGGTGGCCGGAACAGCTACGGGCGCAAGACCTCCCGCCACCGCGGCGGCGGGCACAAGCAGCAGTACCGCGTGATCGACTTCAAGCGGAAGAAGGACGGCGTGCCGGCCAAGGTCGCCGCCATCGAGTACGACCCCAACCGCACCTGTCGAATCGCCCTGCTGCACTACCTCGACGGCGAGAAGCGCTACATCCTCGCCCCCAAGGACGTGCAGGTCGGCGACACCGTCCAGTCGGGCCAGGGTGCCGAGATCCGACCCGGGAACGCCCTGCCGCTCCGCTTCATCCCCGTCGGCACCGTGGTGCACAACGTGGAGTTCAAGCCGGGGGCGGGCGGCAAGATGGCCCGCTCCGCCGGCTCCAGCGTGCAGCTGGTCGCCAAGGAGGGCGATCACGCCACGCTGCGTCTGCCGTCGACCGAGATGCGTCGGGTGCCGATCGACTGCCGGGCCACGGTGGGCGAGGTCGGCAACGCCGAGCACGACCTGATCAAGATCGGTAAGGCCGGACGGAACCGTTGGAAGGGTGTCCGCCCGCAGACCCGTGGTGTGGCCATGAACCCTGTCGACCACCCGCACGGTGGTGGCGAGGGCAAGACCTCGGGTGGTCGTCACCCGGTCTCGCCGTGGGGCAAGCCAGAGGGTCGAACCCGCAACAAGAAGCAGCCGTCACAGCAACTCATCGTGCGTCGCCGCCGTACCCGCGGCTCGCGCCGGTGAGGAGGGAGTTCTCGTGCCCCGCAGTCTGAAGAAGGGTCCGTTCGTGGACGACCACCTGCTCCGCAAGGTGGACGCACTCAACGAGTCGGGCTCCAAGAGCGTGATCAAGACCTGGTCCCGCCGTTCGACGATCATCCCCGAGATGGTCGGTCACACCATCGCCGTCCACGACGGTCGCAAGCACATCCCCGTCTACGTGACCGAGGCGATGGTCGGCCACAAGCTCGGTGAGTTCGCTCCGACCCGGACGTTCAAGTTCCACGCCGGTCAGGAGAAGGGCGCGAAGGGTCGCCGCTGATGTCCACCGCAGCCCACCTCAAGACCAACGAGCGTCCCGGTGTCCGGGCCGTCCACCGTGGTGCCCGCGTCTCGGCCACCAAGGTCCGCGTCGTGTTGGACCTGATCCGCAACAAGCCGGTCGGCGAGGCCCGCACGATCCTCCAGTTCACCGAGCGGGGTGCCGCCGACCTGGTGATCAAGGTGCTCGACTCCGCGGTCGCCAACGCCGCCAACAACGAGGACATCCCACCGGACGAGCTCTACGTCGCCGCCTGCTACGCGGACGAGGGTCCGACCATGAAGCGCTGGCGCCCCCGTGCCCGCGGCCGGGCGACGCGGATCAACAAGCGCACCGCCCACATCACCGTGATCGTCGGTCGCTACACGCCGGCCGAGCTCGACGAGCGTCGGGCCCGGGCCGAGTCCAAGGGTCGGGTCCAGACCGACGCCGCGGCCCAGCGTGCCCGCCGGGTCGCCCGCTCCAAGGCGACGGGTGACGCCGAGCAGGCCGAGCAGGTGGCAGACGACGACCTCGAGACGACCACCGCCGAGGACACGGCCGTCGAGCAGACCGCTGACGACGCCGCCACGGAGGCGACCGTTGAGGACGCCGAAGCTCCCGAGGCGAGCGACGACGCAGGGGACGACGCCGCCGAGGCAGGGGCCGACGACGCCGAGGGCAACGACGCCGCCGAGGCCGATGATGCAGAGGCCGAGGACGACGCCGACGAGGAGGCTGCGGCCTCCACGACGACGGACGCCGCCGCCGGCGACGAGCAGGACGACGAGACGTCTGGGAAGGACGACTGATGGGTCAGAAGGTCAACCCCTACGGGTTCCGACTCGGGGTCACCACGGACTGGAAGTCGCGCTGGTTCGCCTCGCGCGAGAAGTACGTGGACTACCTCACCGAGGACTGGAAGATCCGCGACTACCTCATGGAGAAGCTCCCGAACGCGG
Organism: uncultured Microthrixaceae bacterium; assembly: GCA_964391365.1. Lineage (GTDB taxonomy): Bacteria > Actinomycetota > Acidimicrobiia > Acidimicrobiales > Microtrichaceae > SXMI01. Next base: position 17,022 of record CAYMKW010000060.1, read on the forward strand.
CGATCAGCCGTGTCGAG
>CAYMKW010000061.1:0-17010 GCA_964391365.1 uncultured Microthrixaceae bacterium
GGTGCTCGTAGGTGATCCCGGCGGCCGAGAACGCCTCGGCGAACTCGGCGTCGAACACCTCCTGGAACAGGTCCTTGAACCGCCCGTCGTAGGCCTTGAGGATCGTGTTCTTCGTCGACAGGTAGACGGGGTAGTTGCGCTGCAGTCCGTAGCGGAACGACGCCCGGGCGAAGTCCCGGATGCTGTCGTCGAAGTTGTACATGCCCATGACCACGCCGCCGGCGGGCGGCATGCGGACGACCTCGGGCGCGGTGGGCTCGCTGCCGTCGTCGGGCGTGTAGGTGAGCGTGACGGTGCCGGCGCCGGGGGCGACGAAGTCGGTGGCGCGGTACTGGTCGCCATGGGCGTGACGGCCGATGACGATCGGCTTGGTCCACCCGGGAACGAGCCTCGGGATGTTCGAGCAGATGATCGGCTCGCGGAACACGACGCCGCCCAGGATGTTGCGGATCGTCCCGTTGGGGGAGCGCCACATCTTCTTGAGGCCGAACTCCTCGACGCGGGCCTCGTCGGGGGTGATGGTGGCGCACTTCACGCCGACGCCGTGCTCCTTGATGGCGTTGGCGGCGTCGATGGTGATCTGGTCGTCGGTGGCGTCCCGGGACTCGATTCCCAGGTCGAAGTAGCGCAGGTCGACGTCCAGGTAGGGGAGGATCAGCTGCTCCTTGATGAACTCCCAGATGATCCTGGTCATCTCGTCGCCGTCGAGTTCGACGACGGGGTTCTGGACCTTGATCTTGGCCATGGCGGTTGCTCCTCTGCGATCGGTGATGGGCGGGTGCGGATGGCCCGAGCATCCGGCGGACGGCGGGTCCGCCGACGCCGGGAGTGAGAATACAACTTGCAGACAAGTGCGGGTGCCGCCGCATCACCCCTCCGGTAGCATGCGGCCACCGCCGCCCTTCCGTCGGGCGGCACCGACGCAGCAGGGGGCTGACGTGCAGGTCTTCGAGAACCACTACATCAACGGCGAGTGGGTGCCCTCCCAGGGGAGCGGCACCCTGGAGGTCGTCAACCCAGCGACCGAGGAGGTCATCGCCACCGTCCCGGCCGGCAACGCTGCAGATGTCGACGCGGCCGTTGCGGCGGCCAGGGCCGCGTTCGAGGGCTGGTCGACCACCGACGTCGACACCCGCGCCAAGTACCTGCGGGACATCGGCGCCGCCCTCATGGGCAAGTTCGAGACGGTCGCCGACACGATCACGTCCGAGAACGGGTCGCCCAAGCAGTTCGCCGCCCTGGTGCAGACCGGCATGGCGCTCGGCGAGTGGGAGAGCTTCGCCTCGCTGATCGAGAACTTCGAGTGGGAGTCCCGGGTCGGCAACTCGCTCGTCGTCCGTGAGCCGATCGGCGTCGTCGGCGGGATCACCCCGTGGAACTACCCGCTGTACCTGATCGTCTGCAAGGTCGTCCCGGCGCTCGCCGCCGGCTGCACGGTCGTGCTCAAGCCGTCGGAGATCACCCCGCTCAACGCCTACCTCCTGGCCGAGGCCATGGACGAGGCCGGTCTGCCCGCCGGTGTGTTCAACATGGTCGTCGGCACCGGCCCCGACGTCGGCGCCGCCATCTCGGCCCACCCCGACGTGGACATGGTGTCGTTCACCGGATCGGGCCGCTCGGGCGCCGAGGTCACCAAGGCCTCCGCCTCCACCGCCAAGCGGGTCGGCCTCGAGCTGGGCGGCAAGTCCGCCAACATCGTCCTGGACGACGCCGACCCGGCCGCCGTGGCCATGGGTGCCGTGTTCGCGTGCTACATGAACTCCGGCCAGACCTGCCAGGCGCACACCCGTCTGCTCGTCCCCGAGTCGCGGGCGCAGGAGTACATCGACGCCGTCGTGGAGGAGGTCGGCAAGGTCCGTCTGGTCGATCCGGCCGCCGACGAGCCCGACATCTTCCACTCGCTCGGCCCGCTCGCCTCCAAGGCCCAGCAGGACCGCGTGCGTGGCTTCATCCAGACCGGGATCGACGAGGGGGCGACCCTGCTCACCGGTGGAGTGGAGCAGCCCGAGGAGTTCCCGACCGGCTTCTACGTGCAGCCGACGGTCTTCGCCGACGTCACCCCCGACATGACGATCGCCCGTGAGGAGATCTTCGGTCCGGTGTTGTCGATCCTCACCTACACCGATGAGGACGACGCCGTCCGCATTGCGAACGACTCGATCTACGGCCTGCACGGCGGCGTCCAGTCCGCCGACCAGGACCGGGCGCTCGCCGTGGCCCGCCGCATGCGCACCGGCCAGGTCGACGTGAACGGAGCGCCGTTCAACGCCAACGCCCCGTTCGGTGGCTACAAGCAGTCTGGCAACACCCGTGAGCGCGGCCAGTGGGGCCTCGAGGAGTTCCTCGAGACCAAGGCCATCCAGCTTCCGGTCTGAGCGCCACCCCACCGCCCGCGATTCGGTGCGTTCGACGCCAGATCAGGCGTCGAACGCACCGAGACGCGTGAGAGGGCCACTCCGCACCCGTGACCGCCACCATCCACTCCGCTGACGAGGCGCCCGACGACGAGGTGCCGCACCCCGACACGTCCACGGTCGCCACGGCCGACACCGGGTCGATCACCCGTCAGGGAGTCCGCCAGATCGTGCGGTTCGTCCGCATGCACCCGGTTCCGTTCGCCCTGTCGCTCGTGGGCGGGGTGGCGTGGGCGCTCATGGTCGTCACCGCCGCCTGGCTGTTCGGCAAGGTCACCGATGACGTCATCGAGCCGGCGTTCGCCGGTGGGGTCGAGGCGTCCACCGTCTGGATGGCGGTGGCGGCGCTGTTCCTGGTCGGGCTGCTGCGGGGCGTGGCGGTCGTGGTGCGCCGCTGGTACGGGTCGGTCACCGAAGCCCGGATGCAGCGGTCGTTGCGGACCTCCGTGGTGGACCGGCTCCTCACCATGCCGATGTCGAGCTACCGGCGCCGTCCCACCGGCGAGCTGCTGTCCAACGCCGAGATGGACGTCACCACGGCCACCCAGATGCTCATGCCGCTGCCGTTCTCGCTGGGCGTGATCGCGCTCATCGGGATCTCGCTGTTCAGCCTGGTGCGGGCCGACGGCGTGTTCGGCCTGGTCGCCATGCTCCTGTTCCCCGCCATGGCGATCCTGAGCCGGCGGTACACGAACCGGGTGCACGTCCCGGCGGGGCGGGTCCAACAGCAGCTGGGTGTCGTCAGTTCGATCGCCCACGAGAGTTTCGACGGCGCGCTGGTCGTCAAGACGCTCGGCCTGGAGGCCGCTGAACAGGAACGCTTTGAGGCCGCGGCCGGCCAGCTCCGCGACGAGGCCATGGGCGTCGCCCGGATGTCGGCCTCGTTCCAGCCGTTGATCGACGTGCTGCCGAATCTGGGGATCGTGCTCCTGCTGGTCGGCGGCGCCTGGCGGGTCGACACCGGGGCGGCCACACCGGGTGAGCTCGTCCAGGCGGTGGCGCTGTTCGGTTGGCTGGCGTTCCCCATGCGGATCGTCGGGTTCCTCTTCGAGTCGATCCCCCGGGCCGTCGTCTCCATCAACCGGGTCGATTCGCTGCTCGACGAACCGACCGACCCCGCCGCCGAGGGCACGGGCGGAGCGGCCCTGCCCGCCGGGCCGGTCGGTCTGCAGCTCGACGGTGTCCGGTTCGCCTTCGGCGACGTCGAGGTGCTGCACGACGTGACGTTCACGGTGGAGCCGGGCGAGGTGGTGGCGCTGGTCGGCTCCACCGGTTCCGGCAAGTCGACCGTCACGAACCTGCTGGTGCGACTCGACGATCCGACCGGCGGACGGGTGCTGGTCGGCGGCGTGCCCGTCGACGAGTTGAGCACAGAGGAGCTGCGCAGCACGGTGTCGGTGGCGTTCCAGGAGAGCGTCCTGTTCGCCGAGAGCATCGACCGGAACGTGCGCATGGACCGGGACGTCACCGACGCCGTGGCCGCCGAGTCGCTCGACCGGGCCCGGGCCGGCCGGTTCGTCGGCAGGCTTCCCGAGGGGCTCGAGACGATCGTCGGCGAACGTGGCGTGACGCTGTCCGGCGGGCAGCGCCAGCGCGTGGCGCTCGCCCGAGCCCTGGCCGTCCGACCCCGGGTGCTGGTGCTCGACGACGCCACCTCGGCGGTCGACCCGGTCGTCGAAGCGCAGATTCTTGGGGGTCTGCGGACCGACGGCACCACCATGCTGGTCGTGGCCCACCGGCTGTCGACCATCCAGCTGGCGGACCGGGTCGTGTTCCTGGACGACGGCCGGGTTCGGGCCCAGGGGACACACCAGGAACTGCTCGCCGATCCCGACTATGCGGCTCTGGTCACCGCGTACGAGGACGAGGAGCGGGCCGACCACGACGCCCACTTCGCCGAGGACGACGATGCGCCGACCGACGGCAACGGCGGCCCGGCCACTCCCGCCGGGCCGGGGAGCGCCTGATGGTCGACCCGATGCCCGCCTCGCCCGACGACGACGGCCCGCCGCTGCGCGCCGGCGATCTGCTCCGACTCGGGTTGCGTCGCACCCCCGAGCTGCGTCGCGGCTTCGCCGTCAGCCTGGCGTTCGCGTTCGTCGTCGCCCTGGGGCGGCTCATCATCCCCATCGCCATCCAGCAGATCCTGGACAAGGGGATCGCCACGTCCGACCCGGACTGGCCGTTCGTGCTGTGGACCTGCGTGGCCGCCACCGTGGCGCTGATCGGCTTCACGCTGTTGAACCGGCTCACCTACGTGCGGCTCATGCGCACGGCGATGGACGTGCTCTACGGGTTGCGGACCCGGGCGTTCGCCCACGTCCACCAGCTGAGCCTGGCGCACCACAACGAGTCCAAGAAGGGCGTGCTGGTCGCCCGGGTCACATCCGACATCGAGACGCTCGCCCAGTTCGCCTCCTGGGGTGCTGTGTCGTGGGTGGTGAACGTGACCATGATCGTCGTCGCCCTGGGGGCGCTGGCGGTCTACAGCTGGCAGCTGGCGCTGGTGCTGTTCGCCACGCTCATCCCGGTGCTGCCGATCATGCGGATCGTGCAACGTCGGCAGCTCCACGCCTACGACGACCTGCGGACCAAGGTGTCGGACACGTTGTCGGACATCTCGGAGCTGGTCGGCGGGATCCGGGTGCTGCGCGGCTACGGGGCCGTGTCGACCAGGCGGGCCCGCATGCGGGCTCGGATCGAACGGCAGTACCGATCACAGCTCCGGGCCCGGTTCTTCTTCGCCATCATGTTCCCCGTCTCCGACGTGTTCAGCGGGTTGGCGCTCGCGGCGGTCGTCGGTGTCGGCGTGTGGTGGGGGCCCGGATGGGGTCTGGCGGCCGGGACGCTCGTGGCCGCCCTGTTCCTGACGAACCTGGTGGTCCAGCCCGTCGCCGAGCTCGGCGAGATCCTCGACCAGACGCAGACGGCGCTGGCCGGGTGGGGCAAGGTGCTGCGGCTGCTCGACGAGCCGGTCGAGGTGGTCGAGCCGCAGCCCGGCGTCGACCTGCCCTCCGGTGCGCTCGACGTGGAACTCCGCGGTGTCGACTTCGCCTACGAGCCCGGCCACCCGGTGCTCAGCGACGTCACGCTCAACCTGCCCGCCGGGATCAACCTGGCGGTGGTCGGCGAGACCGGGTCGGGCAAGACGACCATGGCGAAGCTCCTGTGCCGTCTGGCCGACCCGGTCGCCGGGCAGGTCGTGCTCGGCGGCGGCGACCTGCGCGAGGTCGCCCGGGGGTCGCGGGCGACAGCCGTGCGGCTGGTGCCCCAGGACGGGTTCCTGTTCGACACCGACGTGGCGGCCAACGTGCGGATCGGTCGGACCGATGCCACCGACCAGGACATCGAGGACGCCTTCGATGCGCTCGGACTGCGTTGGTGGGTCGACTCGCTGGCCGACGGCATCCACACGCCGGTCGGGGAGCGGGGCGAGTCGCTCTCGGTGGGGGAGCGTCAGCTCGTGTCGCTCGCCCGGGCGCAACTGGCCGACCCGGGGCTGTTGATCCTGGACGAGGCGACGTCGTCGGTGGACCCGGAGACGGAGCGGGCGCTGGCCGAGGCGCTGGCGAAGCTGGCGACGGGTCGGACGACGGTGAGCATCGCCCACCGGCTGTCGACGGCCGAACTGGCCGACCGGGTGGTGGTCTTCGACTCCGGTCGGATCGTCCAGCAGGGCACGCACGCCGAGCTGGTCGCGGAAGGCGGCGTGTACGGGCGGCTCTACGAGTCGTGGCTCGGCAACACCCGCGCCGCCTGACCCCCCACTCCCACTCCCCAAGCACCACAAGGCCGGCAAGGGGGGTGACGGGTGGGGTGGTACCGGGTGAGGTGGGGTCCATTTTTCGGTTGGTCGGCCGCAGCCCTAGGGTCGGGGCGCCACGTCGAGTCCCCGGGAGGATCCCATGGCCAACGCACCGCTCCGAGTCGCCGTCACCGGCGCTGCCGGCCAGATCGGCTACTCGCTGCTGTTCCGCATCGCCAGCGGCGCCATGCTCGGCGACGACCAGCCGATCGTCCTGCAGATGCTCGAGATCACCCCGGCGCTCGGCGCGCTCGAGGGTGTCGCCATGGAGCTCGACGACTGTGCGTTCCCGCTGCTCGACTCCATGATCCGCACCGATGACCCCGACGTCGCCTTCGGTGACGCCGATGTCGCCCTGCTCGTCGGCGCCATGCCCCGCAAGGCCGGGATGGAGCGCTCCGACCTGCTGTCCGCCAACGGCGGGATCTTCCAGCCGCAGGGCCAGGCGCTGTCCCGGTCGGCCAAGCGTGACGTCAAGGTGCTCGTCGTGGGCAACCCGGCCAACACCAACGCCCTCATCGCCCAGCGCAACGCCGCCGACCTGGACCCGGGCCGCTTCACCGCCATGACCCGCCTGGACCACAACCGCGCCATGGCGCAGCTGGCCCAGCGCCTCGAGGTTCCGGTCGACCACGTACGTCGCATGACGATCTGGGGCAACCACTCCACGACCCAGTTCCCCGACCTCTACCACTGCGAGGTCGATGGCCGGAACGCCGCCGAGGCCGTCGGCGACGAGGCCTGGTACGCCGACGAGTTCATCCCCAAGGTGGCCAAGCGGGGCGCCGAGATCATCGACGCCCGTGGCGCCAGCTCGGCGGCCTCTGCCGCCAACGCGGCGATCGACCACATCCGCAGCTGGCACCTCGGCACGCCCGACGGCGACTGGGTGTCGATGGCGGTCCCGTCCGACGGCTCCTACGGCGTGCCCGAGGGCATCATCTCGTCGTTCCCCTGCACCTGCGCCGGTGGCGAGTACTCGATCGTCCAGGGCCTCGAGATCAACGACTTCTCCCGGGCGAGGATCGACGCCTCGGCCGCGGAGTTGGTGGAGGAGCGCGACGCCGTCGCGGAGCTGGGTCTGATCTGACGCGCGGGTGAACAGCGCCGCAGGGCGCATCCACGCGGGGCAACCCGGTCGAACAACTCCTCGGCGACGCTGGTGTCGCCCCCGTCCCGAGGAGACAACCCCATGCGCAAGTTCCTGGCTGTGGTGCTGGCCGCAGTGTCCGCCATGTTCGCCCTACCCGCCGTCGCCGGCGCCGAGACCGGCTCGTCGCAGGTCTACGTGACCCACGGCCTGCCGCTCGACAGCCTGCTGGGCCCGGGCACCAAGGTCGACGTCTACGTCAACGACGCCCTGGCGATCGACGACTTCCTGTTCGGCAACACCGTCGGGCCGCTCACACTCCCGGCCGCCGCCTACGACATCGAGGTCCGCACCCCGGACGGTGTGACCACGCTGATCCAGCAGGACGTGACGGTGCCCGCCGGAGGCAACTTCTCGGTGGTCGCCAGCTTCATCGACGACCAGGGCACGCCCGGCCTGAACGTGTTCGCCAACGACACCTCCAGCGCCCGTCGTGGCAAGGCCAAGGTGGCGCTGCACCACGCTGCGGCGGCGCCCGCGGTCGACGTGGCCGCCGGGGTCCTCCCGTTCAGCCGCAAGTTCCCGTCGCTCAAGCTGACCGTCGTCCGTGGTGCGACCAACGGTGACGCTGCGACGCTGACGCTCCCGTCGTACCTCCGCTACAACGTGGACGTCCGTCTGGCCGGCACCCGCACCGCGGTCCTGTCGGTCGACAGGCTGGCCCTGTCGTCCAAGGTCCTGACCAACGTGTACGTGGTCGGGTCGGCGTCGGGAGGCACGCTGCAGACCCTGGCGGTGACCATCCCGGTCGCCTGATCCGACCTGCTCGTCCCGGCCCGTCCCCGGTCGTCGGTCCCGCTGCGGCGGACCAGCGGCCGGGGACGGCCGCGTCCGGTCAGTACTCGGTGCGTGAGCGAAGGTCGGCGAGCGCGTCGTCCAGCCCGTCGAGCGCAGCGCCGTCACGGACCAGCACCGCGACGTCGCCCTCGAGCTTGAGCCGACCCTGCATGAAGGCGACCTGGACGGCCAGCTCGCCCCGGGCGATCTGGGCGGCGGTGTCGTAGTCGGTGGAGAAACCCGCCTGGGCCTCGTCCACCGGCGGGTTGACCAGCTCGACGCTGCCGTGGTCGAAGCGCAGTTGGTAGCGCCGCTTGCCGAACGGCGACCCGGTGACCTCGTAGTCGACCGCCAGGTCCAGATCGGCTGCAGCGGCTGCGAGCGATTCGTCGCCTGCGACGGCCTCGGCGGCGGCGTCCATCCAGGCGTCGGACAGGTACTTCAGCACGGAGCGAACCCTACTGTCCATAGGATGCGCCCGATGCACGAGCTGGGCCGTGGACAGAAGGTGTTCGACCACCCTCCGGTGCAGGGTGTGCTGCGGGTCATGGAGAGCCGTGACGATGTGATCGACCTGCTCGACGAGCTCGATGACGGGGTGGTCGCCGACGGTGAGGTGGTCGTCCTGGTGCGTGATGCCGGGGCGACGTTCCTGGCGCCGCTCTACCACGAGCTCGCCGGCATCATCTGCACGGCCGGCACGTTGCGCAGCCACATCGGGATCGTCAGTCGGGAGCACGGCCTGCCGTGCGTGATGGGCTGCGAGTTCACGCAGGTGCCGGAGTCCGGTGCCACCGTCGAGCTGGACTGCTCCGGACCGGACGGCATCGTCCGTGGGTGACGGCAACGGTGACGGCGCCGGTCCCCCGCACGACGGCGACCTGACCGACGAGCAACTGGCGCGGGTCGACGAACTGATCGGATACCACTCGCCGCTCGCACACCGGCTGACGACGGAGCGGACCAGCTACCAGTCGCAGATGATCCCGGTCACCAGCTACATCCTCGTGGCCTGTTGCGAGGCGTTCCTCCGCTATCCCGACGCCATGCGCACGATCGCTGCGGCCATGGACCCGGCACAGGTCGGCGCCGCCGGTCGACGGCCCGGTTCACGGATCAACACGGTCCACCTGTGGTCGATCGCGAACTTCCATCTGCTCGGCCGCAAGATCCTGGCCCAGTTCGACCCGACGCTCGACCGGCCGGCGGACACCCTCGAGGTGCTCGAGTTCTGGGACGCCGCCGCCCGGGGGTTCCGCGGCGACGGCACCCGCAGCGCCGACGACACCGGGGGAACGATCCGCGTCTACGACGCCGACGTCGTCGAGGAACTGGCCAACGCGGCGCAGCCCGTCGGTGACGCCGAGCGCGCCGAGGTGCGTCGGCACCTGGCGTCGCTGGTCAGCTACCTGTTCCTGTTGTACTTCGACACCCGGGTCGGCTCCGGCGACACCGGCCCCTACGACCTGGGCGAGCTCGGCCTCGGGCCGGCGGGCCGGACCATGATCGTGCGCGACTTCTACCAGATGGGTCCGTCCGAGTTCGGATGGTCGGACGTCGCCGCCGACGTGCCCTACCGGCACCTGGTCGCCGGCCTGGTCCTCGACGACGTGCGGGCCCGCATCACCGACTTCGGGACCGTCGTCACCGATCCCGAGGACTACCTGGACCGACTCGTCGGGATCAGCCTGTTCACCACCGACGGGATGGCTCCGGGGGAGCTGCGGCCGGTCCCCCTCGACGAGCTCGGCGACGTGGCCGCCGCCTGTCGGACGGCCGAACGGACGCTGTACCGCCGCATCGCCCGCATGGACACCATGGAGATGGTCGTCTGCGGCGCCGAGGTCTACTTCACGTTCCTGCGCCCGTTCGCACAGGCCGCTGGTGTGGCGGAGCAGATCGACTGGACCGTGCCGCAGGCCCTGGAGCCGCCCGTCGTCGACCTGCTCGTGGCTGCGGGGGAGCAGGTCGGCGAGACCTCGCTGCCCGACGAGCGGCCCGAGACGTACTACCCGCCGTACCGCTGAGTCGCCCTGGCGAGCCGCGGCACCGGTCGGCCCCTCGACGGCCTGCCGTTCGTGCCGGGCCCGTGGACCCGCGGGCGCCGGGCCGTCGGTGCGAGACTGCGCCCATGGCGCGCCCCGATCCGGTCGATGAACACCGGCACCAACCTGACGGTGAGCTGCTCTGGAACGAGAGCTACTACCTCGACTTCTTCACCGAGGACCTGAGCCTCGGTGGCTACGTCCGAATCGGCCTCTACCCGAACCTGAACCGGGTCTGGTACTGGGCGTGTCTGGTCGGCCCGGACCGGCCGCTCGTGACGGTGATCGACCACGAGGTGCCCATGCCCACCTCGGACAGGTCGCTGGAGATCCGCCACGACGGCCTGTGGGCGGACCACAACATCGAGACGCCGCTGGAGCACATGTCGGTCAACCTGGAGGCGTTCGCCCTCCAGCTCGACGATCCGCGGGACGTCTACGGCGACGCCCGCGGTGACCGCGTGCCGTTCGGCTTCGAGCTCGACTTCCACACGGACCGGGCCGCGTACCTCTGGCCGCCGGTGACGCCGCGCTACGAGATTCCGTGCCGGGTCGAGGGCGAGATCCTCGTCGGCGACGAGCGGATCGAGTTCGACGGGTGGGGCCAGCGGGACCACTCGTGGGGTGCGGCACGGGACTGGTGGGCGAACCAGTGGAGCTGGACGGCCGCCCGGCTGGAGGACGGGACCCGCACCCACGGCGTCGGTGGTCTGATCCCCGGCCACGACTGGGGTGTGGCCTACCGCTTGGACCCGGGTTCGTCGGAGTTCGTCGAGTCGGACCAGGTGGTGCTGGGTGTGGAGGAGGCCGACGACCGGCTCCCGGTGCGCACCCGACTGGAGTCGGCGGGTCTGACGCTCGATTTCGAGCCGCTGGCGTACTCGCCCGTGCTGCTCGTCCACCCTGACGGTCGCGAGGCCCGGTTCCCACGGGCGCTCGCTCGGGTCACCACCGAGGATGGCCGGACCGGTGGCGGGTGGATCGAGTGGAACCAGCCGCCGACAGATGCCCGGCTCCCCGGCACCCCCGGCCTCACCCCCTGACGCCCCGCACCACAGAGCAGGGCAGAGAGCGGGCAGCAGACCCGGACAACGCAAACGGGGCTGCGGTCCCCGCTGACCGCAGCCCCGTTCACTTCCCCCCAATTGCCCCGGAGGATTGCTCCGGTTGGTTCCCGCGAACTCGTTCTGCTGTGCAGCGTAAGGAACCCGTCACGGCTTGGACATCGGTAGAACTACCCGCCGCCCGGCCGAAACCCGGCTTGCTCGAATCCGGGCTGCCGGGGTGGAACCCCCGCTCCGGCCCAGCTTCAGACGGGGTGCTCCACGACGGTGACGATCCCGCCGCGGACCTGCTGCTCGAGTCGGACCCGGACGTCCGACAGCGCCGGTGCGTACGCGGCCAGGTGGTCGTGCAGTTCCACCACGAGGTGCTCGGCGAAGATCCGCCGGTCCCGGAACCCGACGAGCCACAGCTTGAGCGACTTGGACTCCACGGCGTGGGTCTGCGCCGTGTAGCTGATCTCTGCGGAGTACAGGTCGGGCTGGATGCCCGCAACCGCCGGGCAGAGCGCCTGCAGCTCCTGGGTCCGGAACGTGACCCGGACGGGTGCGTCGACCGGGAAGAACTCGAGCGTCGTCGATTCGCCCGAACCGACCGTCCGGCCGAGCAGCGTCAGCTCGGGGAGCTCCGCGCCACCGCCGGTACCGTCACCGGGCCCCTGGGACCCGCTCACCCCTGCTCGCACTCGCGCTTCACGTACTCGCCCAGACGCTTCACTGCGTCCTGGAACTCCTGGGAGTTGGCGATCTGCTCGCGTGCGGCCTGGTCGGGGGCCTCCCGGATGGCGCTCAGCTGGTCGCCCAGGTACTCCAGGTCGGTCTGCACCTCGGCGGGTGCCTTGTCCTTCAGGCCGTCCAGGGTCTTCTGGGCGTCGGCCTGGGACTGCTCATCGCCGAGCGCCTGCACGGTGAACTTGCCGACGTCGATGACGAGCGTGGCGCAGTCCCGGAACTGGTCGAACTCGGCACACGCCGTGGGCACCAGCACCGCGCCGACCAGGGCGACACCTGCGAGTCCGCCCCTCCAACGTCGCATCGGTCGATCGTTCGTGTCGGCCACGGTCGGCTCCTCCCGTCCAGGTCTCCGCCGGCGTTCGTCGGCGTCCCGCCGAGGGTAGCGGGGCGTCCGGACCCGATCGCGTCGGCTGGAGCGCAGCGGCTCAGCCGATCTTGCGCTCGCCCAGCCGACGTCGGTTGACCAGCATGGACTTGGTGTAGTCCCGGTTCATCATGGCGATGAAGTCGACGCTGATCTCCTTGGGGCACGCCTCCTGGCACTCCCCGTAGTTGGTGCACGAGCCGAAGAAGCTCTCCATCGTCTCGACCATGGCCTTCGTTCGCTGGAAGCGTTCGGCCTGTCCCTGGGGGAGCAGGTTGAGGTGCTGGACCTTGGCGGAGGTGAACAGGTTGGCCGCCGAGTTCGGACACGCCGCCACGCAGGCTCCGCAGCCGATGCACGCAGCGGCGTCCATGGCGGCGTCGGCGGCGTCCTTGGGCACGGGGATCTCGTTGGCGTCCTGGGCGGCCCCGGTGTTGACCGTGACGTATCCGCCGGACTCGATGATCCGGTCGAACGCCGCCCGGTTGACCGCCAGGTCCTTGATGATCGGGAACGCCGCGGCCCGCCAGGGCTCGATGACGATGTGGTCGCCGTCGCTGAACTTCCGCATGTGCAGCTGACAGGTCGCCGTGCCCTTCTGGGGCCCGTGCGCCTGCCCGTTGATCATCAGCCCGCAGCTGCCGCAGATGCCCTCACGGCAGTCGTGGTCGAAGGCGATGGGTTCCTTGTTGTCGGCGATGAGCTGCTCGTTGACGTAGTCGAGCATCTCGAGGAACGAGGCGTCGTCGGCGACGGTGGTGGAGTACTGCTCGAAGTGGCCGGCGTCGTCGGGGCCGTCCTGTCGCCAGACCTTCAGGTTCAGGTTCAGCATCTTGGTCACGGTGGGGTCCTCGTTCCTGGCTGCGTGCTCTGCGTGGTGGTGCGGATGCGGTTGCGTTGCGTCCGGCTCAGCGGTCCGGTCGGCTCACTTGTAGCTGCGCTGGGTCAGCTCGACGTTCTCGAAGACGAGCGGCTCCTTGTTCAGCACGGCGTCGCGCTGCACATCGGGGCCGCCCCACTCCCAGGCGCCGACGAAGGCGAAGTGCTCGTCGTCGCGCTTCGCCTCGCCCTCCTCGGTCTGGTGCTCCTCGCGGAAGTGGCCGCCGCAGGACTCCTCGCGCTGGAGCGCGTCGGCGACCTTGAGCTCGGCCATCTCCATGAAGTCCGCCACGCGGAGCGCCTTCTCGAGCGACTGGTTGAAGCCCTTCGGATCGCCGAGCACCCGCACGTCGGACCAGAACTCGTCGCGCAGCGCCGGGATCTCGGACAGGGCCTTCTCCAGGCCGTTCTTGTTCCGGCTCATGCCGCAGTAGTCCCAGACGAGCTTGCCCAGCTCACGGTGGTAGTGGTCGGGGGACCGGGTGCCCTGGACGGCGACCAGGCGGTCGATGCGGTCCTGGGACTCGACCTGCGCCTCGGTGAACACTGCGTCGGAGGTGTCCATGACGGGCGTGCCGAGCAGTCCGGCGAGGTAGCCCGGCACGGTCGCCGGCGCCACGAAGTAGCCGTCGGCCAGACCCTGCATGAGCGCGGATGCGCCGAGTCGGTTGGCGCCGTGGTCCGAGAAGTTGGCCTCGCCCAGGGCGAACAGCCCGGGAATCGACGTCATCAGGTTGTAGTCCACCCACAGTCCGCCCATCGTGTAGTGGGTGGCGGGGTAGATGCGCATGGGGACCCGGTACGGGTTCTCGCCGGTGATCCGCTCGTACATGTCGAACAGGTTCCCGTAGCGGGCCTTGATGGTGTCCTCTCCGAAACGCTGGATCGCATCGGAGAAGTCCAGGTAGACGCCGTTCTTGAGCGGGCCGACGCCGCGGCCCTCGTCGACGACCGTCTTGGAGTTCCGGGACGCCACGTCGCGGGGGACCAGGTTGCCGAACGCCGGGTACTTCCGTTCCAGGTAGTAGTCACGTTCGGCCTCGGGGATGTCACCCGGAGCCCGCTGTTCGTCGAACTCGGCCGGCACCCAGATCCGGCCGTCGTTGCGCAGCGACTCGGACATGAGCGTGAGCTTGGACTGGAACTCGTCGGCCGGCGGGATGCACGTCGGGTGGATCTGGGTGAAGCACGGGTTGGCGAACGCCGCACCCTTGCGGTGTGCCCGCCACGTGGCCGTGACGTTGCAGGCCTTGGCGTTGGTCGACAGGAAGTAGACGTTTCCGTAGCCGCCGGTGCAGAGCAGCACGGCGTGGCCGGCGAACGACACCATCTCGCCGGTGAGCAGGTCCCGGCAGGTGATGCCCTGGGCCCGGTCGTCGGCGACGACCACGTCCTGCATCTCCATCCGGTTGTACAGCTCGACGGTTCCCAGGTGGATCTGCCGGGCGAGCGCCTGGTACGCCCCGAGCAGGAGCTGCTGGCCGGTCTGTCCGCGTGCGTAGAAGGTGCGTGACACCTGGGCGCCACCGAACGACCGGTTGTCGAGCAGGCCGCCGTACTCACGGGCGAACGGCACGCCCTGGGCGGCGCACTGGTCGATGATGTTCCCGGACACCTGGGCGAGCCGGTAGACGTTGGCCTCCCGGGACCGGTAGTCGCCGCCCTTGATGGTGTCGTAGAAGAGACGGTGCACGCTGTCGCCGTCGTTCCGGTAGTTCTTGGCGGCGTTGATGCCACCCTGGGCGGCGATGGAGTGCGCCCGCCGCGGCGAGTCGTGGTAGGTGAAGACCTTCACGTTGTAGCCGAGCTCGCCCAGGCTGGCGGCGGCCGAGGCGCCCGCCAGTCCGGTGCCGACCACCAGCACCGTGAACTTCCGGCGGTTGTTCGGGTTGACCAGCTTCAGGTCGAACTTGTGGTTGTCCCACTTGTCGGCGAGCGGTCCCGAGGGGATCTTCGCGTCGAGGTTCAGTGCCATGTCGGTGCTCCTCGTTGTGCTTCGCTCAGTTGGACACGATGCCGGTGAGCACCGCGATGGGGAAGAAGACGTTCATGCCGGCCACCACGACGGCGAACCCGGCGGCGAACCCGCGGCGGACGCCGTTGTAGCGGGGGCTGTTCAGTCCCAGGCTCTGGAACATCGACCAGCCGCCGTGGAACAGGTGCACGCCCAGGGCGATGTTGGCGACGATGTAGATGGCGGCCACGGGGGGACGGCTCAGGCTGTTGACCAGGTTGTTGTAGGCGTCGGCCTTCACGAAGTCGGGCTGGAACCAGCCCCAGGTCAGGTCGGCCAGGTGGAACAGCAGGTAGAGGCCGATGATGATCCCGCTCCAGCGCATGGTCCTGGCGGCGAAGTTGGCGGCGATGTAGTCGCGGGGCGACTGGTACTTCACCGGTCGGGCGCGGTGGTTCATCCGGGTCAGCTGGTAGGCCGAGGTGATGTGCAGGCCGAACATCACGATGAGGCCGACCCGGAACATCCACAGGACGCCGTTCTCGGGGACGATCGGGTAGAGGAGCGTCTTGAGGGACTCGGCGTAGGCGTCGAACTCCTCGGCGCCCAGGAACATCTTGAGGTTCCCGACCATGTGGGCGAAGACGAAGCCCATCAGACCGATGCCCGTGACGGCCATCACCCACTTCTTGCCGACCGCGCTGGACCAGAACTCCACCGGCCAGGGCCGGTTGGCCCTGTGGGGACGGTGCACCTGCGGCGCATCCGCTCCCCGACGTTCCATGGCCTGGGTCATCCCCGGGACCTCCATTCGAACTGGCTGCTCGCCCCGTGGGGCGGAGGCGCCGGCGGGAGGCCGGGCCGCCTGCAACCTACCGCCGACGCCGGGGGCCTCCCAAACACCCGGAGTGGTCGAGCGACCCGTAGCGTGTCGGTCCGTGGAGGTCGTCGTGGTGGCCGTGCGGGCTGTGGTGGCGGCCGCCGAGCTGGTCGCCGACGAGCTCTTCGCCCTCGGTGCCTCGGCGGTGGGGGAGCAGGCGGTCGACGGTGGCGCCGTCGGGGAGGTCGAGCTCGTCGCCGACCTGCCGGCAGCATCGTTGGCGGACCTGCGCCATCCGTACCGGATCGTGGACGTCGCCCCGGAGGTGGCCGACGGTTGGCGGGCGCACGCCTCGGCGGTCATCGCCGGCCGTTTCGTGCTCCGGCCGGTCTGGTGCGAACCGCCGGCGTTCCTCGGGTCGCCGGACGGTCCACCGGTCGAGGTGCTGCTGGACCCGGGCGGCTCCTTCGGCTCGGGCAGCCACCCGACGACCCGGATGTGCGCGTCGCTGCTGGACCATCCGGTCGTGCGCAGGCAGCTCGACGGCGACGTGCTCGACGTGGGTTCCGGCAGCGGCGTCCTGGCCGTTGCCGCCGCCCTGGTCGGGGCGGTCTCGGTCACGGCGATCGACGTCGACCCGGCGGCTCGATCGGCCACGGCCCGGGCCGCCGCACTCAACGGTGTGGCCGACCGGGTGCACGTCGTCCCGGACGGGCTGGGCGACCTGTCGGCCGCCGTGCTCGACGGCTCCCGGCCGCCGTTCGGCCTGGTGCTCGCCAACGTCCTGATCCCTGTGATCGAGGAGCACGCCGGGGATCTGGTCGCCGTGGCGGGCCCCGGTGCGGTGCTCGTCGTGAGCGGACTGCTCGGGCCGCAGGTCGATCGGGCGGTCGCCGCGCTGGCCGCTGCGGCGGCGGACCGGGGCGGTCCGGACCGGGTGGAGGTCGTGGAGGAGGTGGCCGATGGTGAGTGGCGGACCGTGGTGTTCCGGCTCGGTCACCGCGCC
>CAYMKW010000062.1:0-16585 GCA_964391365.1 uncultured Microthrixaceae bacterium
GAGCCGGCGAAGATGCACGTTGTCGGTCATGGGCTCACCCTAGGTGACCGTGTCCTCACCCGCACGGATTCGTCGGGCCGCCGGGGCGGCGGCAACAATGGACACATGGCGAACGTGTACTACGAATCGGACGCGGATCGGTCCATCATCCTGGGCCGCAAGGTGGCGATCCTGGGCTACGGCTCCCAGGGGCACGCCCACGCACTCAACCTCAAGGACTCGGGTGTGGACGTCCGGGTGGGTCTGCGGGAGGGGTCGTCCTCCCGGGCCAAGGCCGAGGAGGCCGGTCTGCGGGTACTGGGCCTGGCCGAGGCGGCGGCCGAGGCCGACGTCATCATGATCCTGCTGCCCGACACCGAGATCGGACCGGCCTACGAGTCCGAGGTGGCGCCCAACCTGCAGCCGGGCGACGCCCTGTTCTTCGCCCACGGCTTCAACGTCCGCTTCGGCTACGTGCAGGCCCCCGACTCGGTCGACGTGGCGATGGTGGCTCCGAAGGGACCCGGCCACCTGGTGCGGCGGACCTACACCGAGGGTGGCGGCGTGCCCTGTCTGGTCGCCGTCGAGCAGGACGCCTCCGGTGGGGCGCTGGCGCTCGCACTGTCCTACGCGGACGCCATCGGTGGGACCCGGGCCGGCGTGATCGAGACGACCTTCGCCGAGGAGACCGAGACCGACCTGTTCGGGGAGCAGGTGGTGCTCTGCGGCGGGCTGACGTCCCTGGTGCAGAACGGGTTCGAGACGCTGGTGGAGGCGGGCTACCAGCCCGAGGTGGCCTACTTCGAGTGCCTGCACGAACTGAAGCTGATCGTGGACCTGATGTACGAGCAGGGGATCGCCGGCATGCGTTACTCGATCTCCACGACCGCCGAGTACGGCGACCTGAGCCGTGGCCCCCGGGTGGTCGACGCCGACACCAAGGCCGAGATGCGGCGGATCCTGGACGAGATCGTCTCCGGGGCCTTCGCCGAGGAGTTCGTGGGCGAGGTCCGCTCCGGTGGCGCCCGCTTCACCGAACTCCGGGAGGCCGGCAAGGCCCACCAGATCGAGCAGGTCGGCGCCCAGCTCCGCGGGATGATGCCGTGGATCTCGGCGGGCCGCACCAAGGTCGAGGACGTCTCCGGCGGCGACTGAGCCGGCGGCGAGGGACCGGCGGCGACTGAGCCGGCGGCGAGGGACCGGCGGCGACTGAGTCGCACCCCTCGGTCCTAGCCTGAGGCCGTGATCGTCACGGCGCCGGGCTCCTCGGCCAACCTCGGCCCGGGTTTCGACTGTCTGGCACTCGCGGTCGCTCTGCCGTTCCGGCTGACGGACTCGATCGATCGACCGGACGGGTTCCATCCGGTCGAGGCGACCCACCCCGCCGCCGTGGCACACGCCGCCGCCGGTGGGGGAGCGCCGCCCCGCTGGTGGCACAGCCCGATCCCGCCGGGTCGGGGTCTCGGGTTCTCGGGGGCGGCCCGCGTGGCCGGTGCCTTCCTCGCCCGGGTCCGGGCCGGAGATGGCGTCGATCCAGCCCGCAGGCGGGCGTTCGAGGTGGCCGCCGAACTCGAGGGTCACGCCGAGAACGCCGCCGCCTCGGCCTTTGGCGACTTCGTCGTGGTCGCCGACGGACGGGCGACCCCGCTGCGTTTCCCTCCGGGGGCCGACCTCGTGGTCTGGTCGCCGGCGGCATCCACCTCGACCGATGCGTCGCGACGCTCGCTGCCGACCCGGGTGGCGCTCGACGACGCCGTGGCCAACATCGCCGGTGCGGCCGCCTGGGTGGCGGCGGTGGCCTCCGGCGACCTCTCCGGCCTGCGGTCGGCCTGCTCCGACCGGCTCCACCAGGGCATCCGTCTGGCCGCCCGACCCGATGTGGCCGCCGTGCTGGGTGGACTCCTCGACCGGGGTGACGTCCTGGCGGCCTGGTTGTCCGGTTCGGGGCCGTCGGTGGCGGCCCTCGTGGACGCCGAACTGGCCCCCGTGGTCGCGGCGGCCGTGCCGGTGCCGTCCGGCGGTTCGGTCCGGGTCCTGTCCGTCGACCGGACCGGCGTGACGTTGGCCGACGACGCAATTCTTGACTGATCCGGTCAGGATTGACCTACACTGCCCGGCCGACGCACCAGGAGGCCACGACATGAGCGAGCAGTGGGGTTTCGACACCCGCCAGATCCACGCCGGCGCCGAGCCGGACCCGACCACCGGATCCCGGGCCACGCCGATCTACCAGACGACCGCCTACCAGTTCCGCGACAGCGAGCACGCCGCCAACCTGTTCGCCCTCGGTGAGATCGGCAACATCTACACGCGGATCATGAACCCGACCCAGGGTGTGGTCGAGGCCCGCATCTCCAGCCTGGAGAACGGCACCGCCACCGCCGTCGGCCTGCCGGGTGCCCTGCTGCTGGCCTCCGGACAGGCGGCCGAGACCTTCGCCATCCTGAACCTGGCCGAGGCCGGCAGCCACATCGTGAGCTCGGCCGCGCTCTACGGCGGCACCTACAACCTGTTCCACTACACGCTGCCCAAGCTGGGCATCGAGGTGAGCTTCGTCGAGGACCCCGACGACCTCGACGCCTGGGCGGCGGCGGTGCGGCCGAACACCAAGGCCTTCTACGGGGAGGGCATCGGCAACCCCAAGAACGACATCCTCGACATCGCAGCGGTGTCCGAGGTGGCCCACGCCCACGGCGTGCCGCTGATCGTCGACAACACGGTGGCCACGCCGTACCTGTTGAACCCGATCGACCACGGTGCCGACATCGTCGTGCACTCGGCCACGAAGTTCCTGGGCGGCCACGGCACGGCGATCGCCGGTGCCATCGTCGACGGCGGCAGCTTCGACTTCTCCGCCAACGACCGGTTCCCCCAGTTCACCGAGCCCGACCCCAGCTACCACGGGCTGGCCTACTGGCCGGCGCTCGGAGCCGGCTCGTACATCATCAAGGCCCGGGTGCAGCTGCTGCGTGACCTCGGCGCAGCGATCAGCCCGTTCAACGCGTTCCTCCTGATCCAGGGGATCGAGACGCTCTCGCTCCGGATGGACCGCCACGTCGCCAACGCCCAGGCGGTCGCCGAATACCTCGAGGGTCACGACCAGGTCGAGTCCGTGGCGTACGCCGGGCTCACCTCCAGCCCGTGGCACGACCGGGTCGCTCGCTACACCCCGAAGGGTGCGGGCTCCGTCCCGGCGTTCGTCATCCGGGGCGGTCGTGAGGCGGGCGTGAAGTTCGTCGAGGCCCTCCAGTTGCACAGCCACCTGGCGAACATCGGCGACGTCCGGAGCCTGGTGATCCATCCGGCGTCGACGACCCACAGCCAGTTGACCGAGTCCGAGCAGCTGACCACCGGCGTCAACCCCGGGTTGATCCGCCTGTCGGTCGGCCTCGAGAACGTCGAGGACATCATCGACGACCTCGAGCAGGGGTTCGCCGCAGCCCGTTCCTGACGTCCGGTGGCCCCGTCGACTCAGTGGTCGACGCGGATCGACGGGATGCCCAACGCCACCGTCATGGTGGCGGGCATCCCGATCAGGTCGATGGGGTCGCCCAGCCAGGACGTCGAGCGCAGCATGAGCGTCTCGGCCTTGTGCGGTCCGCTCGTCACGGTCAGGTCGAGCGTCGTGCCCGGCGTGTCGGCCCCGTCCGCCGGCTCGGCGTCCTCGGCGTCGACGATGAACACGTCGTAGGTGCCGTCGGGGAGCAGCGCGTCGTGCACGGACGAAGGTTACGTCCCCGAACGCGGGAGGACCCGCCCGGGGTCGGGGCGGGTCCTCCGTGTCACACCCAGGGGGATGGGGCGATCATCGGCCGGCAGCAACCTCCTCCTGCTGGGCCTTGGGGAGCTGCTCGAGGACGATGTCCTGCAGCGAGTAGGCGACGTCACCGGGGTAGGCGGCGACGCCCATCTCCGGGTAGTCGAGACCGGCCAGTTCGTCCTCGACCGAGGAGCGGATCCCGCCCTTGGTCAGGGAGTTCTGGATCTTGAAGAAGCCGTAGGCGATGCCGAACATGACCGTCCAGATCACCAGCACACCGATCAGCTGGGCGACCAGCTGCTGGAACCCGAGCGACGGGTCGTAGAGGATCCCGGTCACGCCGGTCTCGGCCGTGGCGTCGGTCTCGGTCACGTTCCACAGGGCCCCGTACTCGCCGGTGGCGAAGATGCCGACGCACAGGGCGCCGAAGGTGCCGCAGATGCCGTGGACGGCCACCGCGCCGACCGGATCGTCCAGACCGCGCTTCTCGATGAAGAGCACGGCCTCGATCACCAGGACACCGGCGATGAGTCCGATCACCGCTGCGGCCCACGGGTCGACGAAGGCGCACGGTGCCGTGATGGCCACGAGTCCGGCGAGCATGCCGTTGGTGATCATGCCGGGGTCGGGCTTGCCGGTCCGCTTCATGATCCACACCATCGAGGCGACCAGGCCGGTCGCCGCGGCGATCCCGGTGTTGACCGCAGCGATGGTGAACCGCACGTCGGTGGCGGCGAAGGTCGAGGCGGCGTTGAACCCGAACCACCCGAACAGGAGGATGAAGCCGCCGAGCAGCGCCATCGGGATGTTGTGGCCGGGCAGGGCCCGGGCCTTGCCGTCCTTGCCGAACTTCCCGATCCGGGGACCGATGACCATCGCACCGGCGAGGGCAGCTGCACCACCGGTGGCGTGCACGATGCCGGATCCGGCGAAGTCGACGTAGCCGAAGCCCAGGCCGACGTTGTTGCCCAGCTGGCTCAGCCAGCCGCCACCCCAGGTCCAGGCGCCGAACAGCGGGTAGTAGATCGCACCGCAGAACAGGCCCCACCACATGAAGCTCTTGAACTTCCAGCGCTCGGCCATGGAGCCGGTCGGGATGGTCGCCGTGGTGTCCATGAAGGCCACCATGTAGAGGAAGAAGGCGGCCACGGCCGGCAGCAGCACGTCGGGGATGTTGTTGAGTGCCACGGCGTCGGCCGAGAACCAGAGGAAGTTCCAGTCGCCGAACCCGATGAGCTTGCCGCCGAGCGCCTCGTCGAAGCCGAAGTAACCGGCGTAGCTGTAGCCGCCGAACATCAGCGAGAAGCCGATCACGAAGAAGCCGACGAAACCGAGCCCGAAGATCGCCAGGTTGGTCGTCACGACGTGGGCGGCGTGCTTGGCCCGGCAGAATCCGGTCTCCACCATGGCGAAGCCGGCCTGCATGAAGATGACGAGCGCCGCACCGACGACGATCCACAGCAGGTTGAGCCCGAAGCCGTCCCCTCCGACCGGCACGGCGGCGGCCGGGTCGAACGTCGGGACGTCGTCCTGGGCGAGCGCCACGGCCGGTGTCAGTAGCACCGACCCGGCAACGAGCAGGCCAGCGAGCAGCTGGGCCTTGCGTGATCTGAGCACGAAGGTGACCTCCTGGTTGTGCGATCCGCCGGAACAACGGCGGGTCGGCCCGAGGCCGCACGGAATGGGTGCGACCATCCCGGTGGCACACGTGTCGCCGTTGGGATGGCGGCAACGTACGGACGTCGTGTTTCCGCTCTGTTTCCGTCCGTGCAATCGGCCGTGAACGCTGGAGTCGTCCGCTGACGCCGTTCGCCGGTGTCGTTCGC
The DNA here is from genome assembly GCA_964391365.1 of uncultured Microthrixaceae bacterium. GTDB lineage: Bacteria > Actinomycetota > Acidimicrobiia > Acidimicrobiales > Microtrichaceae > SXMI01. Next base: position 5,566 of record CAYMKW010000062.1, read on the forward strand.
CGGTGTCGGACCTAGTCTCGGCCGATGGTCCGAGGCATCGCACGGGTGGCGCTCCTGATTGTGCTGATCGGGTCGGCGGCGGCCTGCACGGCGGGCGAACCGGTCGCCTCCGGGACGTCACGGACGCTGGTGGTCTCCGCCGCTGCGTCGCTCGCCGCACCGTTCGGCGAGCTGGCGCTCGATCTCGAGGCCGCCGCCCCCGGGCTCGACGTGCAGGTCAACGTGGGCTCCAGCACGGCGCTCGCCCAGCAGATCCTGGACGGCGCACCCGCCGGAGTGTTCGCCTCGGCTGCGCCCCGCCCGATGGCATCGCTGGGGGACCGGGCGGTCGACGTGCGAAAGTTCGCCGTCGACGACCTGGTCCTGGCGGTACCGGCCGGCAATCCGGGCCGCGTCTCGGCGACCGTCGACCTGGCCCGACCGGAGCTCCGGGTCGGCCTGTGCGCGCCCGGCGTCCCCTGTGGCGACTTCGGGCGGAGTGCGTTGCAGGAAGCGGGCGTCACGCCGTCGGTGGACACCGACGAGCCCGACGCCGGCTCCCTGCTGGCCAAGGTGCGACTCGGTGAACTCGACGTCGCCGTCCTCTACCGCACCCAGGTCCGCGCCGCCGGTTCCGATGTGGAGCTGGTCGAGCTCTCGCCGCCCTCGGACCTGCGGGTCGTGTACCTGATCGCTGCGCTCCGGACCCCCGACGGCTCACCGCCGTCGGACGACGCCCGGGCCTTCGTGGATCTGGTCCTCGGACCGGGGTCGGCCACGCTCCGGGCGGCCGGGTACGGGATGCCGTGAGCGGGCCCTCGGGCGGTCGGCCGCCCCTGCTCGTCGCCCTCGGACTGTTCGGGGCCGCGGTCCTGGTCCTCCCGGTCGTGGCCCTGATGGTCCGGGTCCCGTGGTCGGACGTCGGCACCGTCCTGGGGTCCGCCGTGGCACGCGAGGCGCTCGTGCTGTCGATCGGGACCTCGCTCGCGGCCGCAGGCATCAGCGTCGTGCTCGGCGTCCCGCTGGCCTGGCTGCTCGCAACGGGTACCGGTCGGGTGACGGCGGTCGGTCGGGCCCTGGTGCTCCTCCCGATCGTGATGCCGCCCGTCGTCGGCGGCGTCGCCCTGCTCGCCGCCTTCGGGCGGAGCGGTCCGCTCGGAGCCCCGCTCGACGATCTCGGCGTCGTCCTTCCGTTCTCCCCGGCCGGCGTCGTGCTCGCCCAGGTGTTCGTCGCCATGCCGTTCCTGGTGGTCACGGTCGAGGCGGCGCTCCGCGAGCTCGACCGGCCTCGGCTCGACGCCGCCGCCACACTCGGCGCCGGTGGTTGGCGGGCGTTCCGGCAGGTCAGCCTCCCGGCGGTCGCCCCGGCGGTGCTGGCCGGTGCCGCGCTGGCCTGGGCCCGGGCGCTCGGTGAGTTCGGGGCCACCATCACCTTCGCAGGGAACCTGCCGGGCCGGACGCAGACCCTGCCGCTCGCCGTCTACCTGGGGGCGCAGACCGAACCGGGCACGGCGCTCGTGCTCAGCGCGCTGCTCGTCGTGGTCTCGCTGGCCGTGCTCGTGGTCCTCCGGGGCCGCTGGCTCCCGGGGTTGCTCCGACGCTGATCAGAGCACCCGTTCGAGCACGTGGTCGACGCAGCGGGTGAGCGCCGCGACGTCCTCGGGGTCGATCGCAGGGAACAGGGCGACGCGCAGCTGGTTGCGTCCCAGCTTGCGGTACGGCTCCACGTCCAGGATCCCGTTGTCCCGCAGGATCGCCGCCAGGATCGCGGCGTCGACGGTGTCGTCGAAGTCGATGGTGGCCACGACGTGCGAGCGCAGCGCCGGGTCGGCGACGAACGGCCGGGCGTGGGTGTGGCCGTCGGCCCACCCGTAGACGGCGGCGGCCGATGCGTCGCAGCGTCCGGCGGCGAACTCGAGGCCACCGTGCTCCAGGACCCAGTTCACCTGCTCGACGGCCAGGAACAGCGTGGCGAGCGACGGCGTGTTGTAGGTCTGGTCCTTGCGGGAGTTGTCGAGCGCGATCTGCAGGTCGAGGAACGCCGGCACCCACCGGTCCGAGGCGGTGAGCCGGCCGATCCGCTCGATCGCCGCCGGCGAGCACGCGGCGATCCAGAGCCCCCCGTCGGAGGCGAAGCACTTCTGGGGCGCGAAGTAGTAGGCGTCGCACTCGCCGACGTCGACGCGCAACCCGCCGGCGGCCGAGGTGGCGTCCACCAGCACGAGCGCGTCGCCGCTGCCGTCCGGACGCCGCGGGGTCACCGCCACGCCCGTCGACGTCTCGTTGTGGGTCAGGCAGTAGGCGTCGATCCCGTCGACCGCCTCGGCGACGGGGGCGCCGCCCGGCTCCGCGCTGCGGACGTCCGGCGCCTCGAGGAACGGCGCCTCGGTCGCGGCGGTCGCGAACTTCGACGAGAACTCGCCGAACGTGAGGTGCTGGCTGCGCTCCTCGATGAGGCAGAGCGTGGCGGCGTCCCAGAAGGCCGTCGTGCCGCCGTTGCCGAGCAGGACCTCGTAGCCGTCGGGCAACGAGAACAACTCGGCGAGTCCGTTGCGGAGCTCGCCCACCTTGAACTGGACGGCGGCCTGTCGGTGGCTCGTCCCCAGGAAATGGCCGGCGGACCCGCTCAGCATCTCGACGGCGTCGGGGCGGACCTTCGAGGGCCCGCAGCCGAACCGGCCGTCGTGGGGGAGCAGGTCGTCGGGGATGGCGATGTCGGGGATCTCGATCACCCGGACAGTGTTACCCACCCGGTGCACCGGTCGCGACGCCGCTAGGTTGCGGTCCATGAGCAGTCCGCCCCGGAGCAACCGGATCGCCCGCCGCATCGCGGCCATCACCCCCTCGGCCACCCTGGCGGTGGACGCCAAGGCCAAGGCGCTGGTGGCCGCCGGCCGGCCCGTGATCGGATTCGGTGCGGGCGAGCCCGACTTCCCGACCCCGCCCGCGATCGTGGCCGCCGCCGAGGCGGCCTGCGCCGATCCGGCCAACCACCGCTACTCGCCGACGCCGGGCCTGCCGGCACTGCGGGAGGCGATCGCCGCCAAGACGCTCCGGGACTCCGGAGTCGAGGTCGACCCCGGCCGGGTGGTCGTCACCAACGGCGGCAAGCAGGCCGTCTACGAGGCCATCCTGGCGGTGGTCGACGACGGGGACGAGGTCCTCCTGCCGGCGCCCTACTGGACGACCTACCCCGAGCCGATCGCCCTCGCCGGCGGCACGTCCGTCGTGCTGCCCACCGACGAGTCGACGGGCTTCCGCGTCACGGTGGAGCAGCTGGAGGCGGCCTGGACGCCGCGCACGAAGGCGCTGATCTTCGTCTCGCCCTCCAACCCGACGGGAGCGGTGTACCCGCGTGACGAGATCGAGGCGATCGGTCGCTGGGCGCTCGAGCGGGACGTCGTGGTGCTCACCGATGAGATCTACGAGCACCTCGTCTACGGGCGGACCGAGTTCCACTCGATCCTGGCGGTCGTGCCGGAGCTGGCCGACTCCTGCGTGGTCCTCAACGGTGTCGCCAAGACCTTCGCCATGACCGGCTGGCGCGTCGGTTGGCTGTTCGGCCCCGCCGATGTGACCGCAGCGGTCACCAACCTCCAGAGCCACCTCACGTCCAACGTCGCCAACGTGGCCCAGCGGGCCGCGCTGGCGGCGGTGTCCGGTCCGCTCGACGCCGTCGAGGAGATGCGGGCCGCGTTCGACCGCCGCCGCCGCACCATGCACGCGCTCCTCTCGGACATCGACGGGATCACCTGCCAGGAGCCCGAGGGCGCCTTCTACGCCTTCCCGAACCTCTCCGGTCTGCTCGGCCGGGACCTCGGTGGTGCCACGGCGAACTCGACGCTGGAACTGGCCGATCTGGTGCTGGAGCAGGCGAACGTGGCGTTCGTCCCGGGCGAGGCGTTCGGCGCGCCGGGCTACGGCCGGTTCTCCTACGCGCTCGGTGACGCGGACCTGGAGGAGGGACTGGCTCGGATCCAGCGACTGGTCCAGGGGTGAGCGGGGACGACAGGATCGTCGCCCCGTTCGGCACCTGGCGTTCGCCCCTCGACCCGGCCGGCGCGGCCGCCGGGGGCGTCCGATTCGATCGGGTCGAGATCTCGGCGCTGCCGGACGGACAGGTCGTGGTCCGCTGGCAGGAGTCGCGCCCGGCCGAGGGAGGTCGGGGGGTGGTCTGCGAATGGCGCGGCCGGCCCGGCGATCCGGCCGGAGCCGAGTCCAGGGACCTGACCCGCCCCGACCGATCCGTCCGCAGCGGGGTCAACGAGTACGGCGGCGGTTCGTGGTGGGGCGGTCCGGACGGGGCCTGCTTCGTCGTCGACGCGTCGACGCAGCAGGTGCTGCGGATCGAACCCGACGGGGCGATCCGGCCGGTCACGCAGGTGCCGGTGACCGGTGGGGTCGACCGACACGCCGCCGGCGTCGTCGTCCCGGGCGGTCGGTGGATGGTGGTCGAGCGCGAGCGCATCGTTCCGGTGATGGGGACCTCGCTCCACGAGCTCGTCGCACTGCCGGTCGACGACCCGGAGCCGGTGACCGGTCTGACGGTCGTCGACGGAGCGGACTTCGTCGCCGCTCCGACGGTGTCGCCCGACGGGACCGTCCTCGCCTGGCTCCGCTGGGACCACCCGGACATGCCGTGGGATGCGGCCGAGCTCTGGGCGGGCGAGCTGCACGACCACGGCGAGGGCCTGACGATCCGCGGGGCCCGGCGCGTGGCCGGCGGCCGCCCGGCCGGCTCGACGCGGCCCGTCTCGGTGTGCCTGCCTGCGTTCGACCCCGACGGGGTCCTGTGGTGGTGCGACGACCGCGACGACTGGTGGCACCTGCGTCACGCACCGGCCGCCGGCGTGCCGGACGAGGGTGCCGGCGACACGGTCGACCTGGTGTGGGACCGCAACGAGGAGGTCGGCGAGCCCCGCTGGACCTCCGGTGGGCGCCGCACCGGCTGGTGCGATGACGGTCGGGTCGTGTTCGCCGCTGCGGCCCGCGGACGACACACGCTGTGGTCGGCCACGCCCGGCGTCGAGCCGACCCCGCTCCCGGGCGTCGACGCCACCCACGTCGAACACCTCGCCGTCGCCGGGTCCCACGTGGCCATGGTCGCCGGGGACGGGCTGCGGCCCACGACGGTGTGGCTCGTCGACGTGGACGGCGGGACGGCGCTCGACCTGCGCGGCGTGGCGCCGCTGCTGGACGCGGCCGACGTCTCGGTCCCCGAGCCGATCTCGTTCCCGACGACCGACGGCGAGGTCGCCCACGGGCTCTTCCACGCGCCCACGTCGGCCACCCACCGGGGCCCCGACGGCGCCCTTCCGCCGCTCGTCGTGCGCATCCACGGGGGCCCCACGGCCGCCGCCCGGGCCGAGTTCTCGCCGTCGGTGCAGTTCTGGACGACCCGCGGCATCGCCGTGGTGGAGGTCGACTACCGGGGGTCGACCGGGTACGGCCGCCGTTACCGCGACCTGTTGCGCGGCCAGTGGGGGGTGGTCGACGTCGAGGACTGCCGCGCCGCTGCCGGCTGGCTGGCCGAGCAGGGCCGGGTCGCTCCCGACGCCTGCGTGATCCGTGGCGGCTCCGCCGGCGGGTTCACCGCGCTCTCCGCGCTCGTGGCCGACGGTCGCGCCGTGCGGGCCGGTGGCGAGCCGGTGTTCGCCGCAGCCTGCACCCTGTACGGGGTCACCGACCTGGCGGCGCTCGCCGCCGACACCCACGAGTTCGAGTCCCGCTACCTCGACGGACTCATCGGGGTGTGGCCCGAGGAGGCGGCGGTCTACGCGGCCCGGTCGCCCGCCGCCCACGTCGACCTGATCGACGCTCCGGTGCTGATTCTCCAGGGTGGCGAGGATCCGGTGGTGCCGGTCGCCCAGGCCCACGAGCTGCGCGACGCGCTGGCCGCCCGGGGCGTGCCGCACGCCTGTGTGGTCTTCCCCGGCGAGGCCCACGGGTTCCGTCGGGCCCCGAACGTGGTCCGGGCGCTCGAGCTGGAACTGGCCTGCTACGGCGAGGTGCTGGGCTTCGTCCCCGCCGGTCAGGCTCCGTCGACGGTCCTGGCCCGGAGCACGGCGGTGGCGCCCGAGCGTCCCGAGACGTAGGCCCCCTCCACCCGGGGTCCGTCGAAGGCGTCGCCGGCCAGGACGAGCGGCTCCGGTCCGTCGACCGCCACGCAGCTCCGCTCCGGCCAGGTGGTCCGCGGTGCCGCGTACAGCCAGCGCTTGAGCTGGGCCTCGACGACGCCCGCCCCGCCGGTCCAGATCGATGCGGCGTCGAGGAGCGCGGCGAGCACCTCGTCGTCGGGCCGGTCCCAGTTCGCCCGCGACCACCGCGGTGACGCGTGCAGGGTGAGCGCCGACGGGTCGGCCATCCCCTTCGCGGCGTTGTCCGCGACGAAGCTGAACGGACCACGCGCCGGGTCGGGGTGGGCGGCGTCGAACTGCACCGCCCCCGGCTCCGGGACGGCCCCCGGGCCGTCGAGCAGGAGCATGAGCGCGAACGCCGGGTCGTAGTCGATGCGGGCGAGCGCCGGTCCGATGCCGGCGTCGAGCTCGACCGCACCGGCCTCGAGCAGCGCCAGCGACTGGGGGACCGGGCTCGTGAGCAGCACGGCCGGAGCCTGCAGCTCCACCCCGTCGCCGACCACCGACCACCCCCGGTCGGTCCGTCGGACGGCGCTCACCTGCAGGCCGGTCCGCACGTCGTCGAGTCCGGCCGCGAGGTGCTTGGCCAGCGCGTTCATGCCACCGACCACCTGGTAGCGGGGGTGGTGGTCACCGCTGCCGAAACCCCGGCACCACTCGCGGACCAGTCCGATCGCCGTGAGTTCGTCGACGAACTCCCGGAGCTCCGGTCCGCGCTGGGTGAAGAACTGGGCACCGTGGTCCAGGCGGGCCGAGCCGATCCGTCGGGTGGCGAGTCGTCCACCGACGGATCGTCCCTTGTCGACGACCACGACGCGTCGACCGGCGGCCTGCAGGTCCCGGGCCGCGGTCAGGCCCGACAGGCCGGCGCCCACGACCACGACGTCGGACTCGTGGACCTCGGCATCGCTCACGCCCGTGATGATGCCACGGGCGTGGTCGTCGGCTGGCCGCGTCCGGGTCGCTCGGGCAGGATGGGGCCATGCGAGTCCTGGTCACCGAGAAGATCGCCGACGGGGGGCTGGACCGCCTCCGTGACGCCGGCCACGACGTCGATGTGCAGCTCGACCTGACGCCCGAGACGCTGCTCGACGCGGTCGTCGGTGCCCACGCCCTCATCATCCGGTCCGCCACGCAGGTCACCGCCGAGGTCGTCGCCGCCGGGACGGACCTGGTCGTGGTCGGCCGGGCGGGGATCGGTCTGGACAACGTCGACGTCGCCGCCGCCACCGACCGGGGTGTCATGGTCGTCAACGCCCCGCAGTCCAACACGCTGTCGGCGGCCGAGCACACGATGGCCCTGCTCCTCTCGCAGGCCCGCAACGTCCCGCAGGCCCACGCCGCACTCAAGGCGGGTCGTTGGGAGCGGTCCAAGTGGGAGGGCGTCGAGCTGTCCGACAAGACGCTCGGCATCATCGGCCTGGGACGGATCGGCAAGCTCGTCGCCCAGCGGGCCATGGCCTTCGGGATGCGCGTCGTCGCCTACGACCCGTTCGTGTCCGAGGACCGGGCGCGGCGCATCAACGTGACGCTCTGCAGCCTCGACGACCTGGTCGCCCGGGCCGACTTCATCACCCTGCACCTGGCGAAGACGCCGGAGACGGTCGGCCTGATCGACGCGGACATGCTGGCGAGGGCCAAGCCCAACCTGCGGATCGTGAACGTGGCCCGCGGTGGCATCGTCGACGAGCAGGCACTCGCCGACGCCGTGCGCGACGGCCGCATCGCCGGTGCCGCCATCGACGTCTTCGCCACCGAGCCGACCACCGAGTCGCCCCTGTTCGACCTGGACGCCGTCGTGGTCACCCCGCACCTGGGGGCGAGCACCGCCGAGGCCCAGGACAAGGCCGGCGACACGATCGCCGAGATGGTCGAACTGGCACTGGCCGGGGACTTCGTTCCCTACGCCGTCAACGTCAGCGCCGCCGAGGCGTCCGAGACGATCCGCCCGTACCTGGGTCTGGCCGAACGTCTGGGTCGGATCTTCGCCGGGCTCGTCGGCGCGACCGACGGTCCGCTCGAGATCGAGTACCAGGGCCAGATCGCCGACTACGACACCCGGATCCTGACCCTGTCGGTCCAGAAGGGGTTCTTCTCGGTCGTGACGGGCGAGCCGGTCAGCTACGTGAACGCACCGACGGTCGCGGAGGAGCAGGGGATCGAGGTCCGTCCCACGGCCACCACCACGGCCCGCGACTACGTGAACCTGGTGACGATCCGGTCGTCCGGGCACAGCATCGCCGGAACGCTCGTCGGCCTGAACAGCGTGCCGACCGTGGTGATGATCGACGACCACGCCGTCGACGTGCCCCCGGCCCAGCACCTGCTGGTGGTTCGCAACGAGGACCGGCCCGGCATGATCGGCGCGGTCGGCACCGTGCTCGGCGCCGCCGGGTTGAACATCGACGACATGGCCGTCGGCGCCGCCGAGGACGGGGCCAAGGCGCTCATGGCGATCGCCACCGGTGCGGCCGTGCCGGCCGAGGTGCAGGACGAGCTGCGGTCGGTCGACGGGATCACCTCGGTCGCCGCCGTGTCGGTCTGAACCGGTCAGGTCGGTCTGAACCGGTCAGAGGGGCGTCCGGACCTCGGGGTCGCGGAGCTCGGCGTCGAAGGTCCACACGGCGGAGTCGGTGACCCCGTGGATCCGGTCGTCGACGACGACGGTGCGCGTCATCGACTCGTCCGATGTCCGGTCGCCGTTCGCGTCGGGCGCGAACTCCCGGGCGAGTTCAAGTCGCTCGTCGGCCACGCGCACGAACACGTGTCGCGGGCCGTCGGGTCCTCCCGGGTCGGGCGCGAACGTGCAGGTCGACGGCCCGGTCACGATCGACGTGTCGTCTCCGGCCGTCCCGGTCGCTTCGACGGGGACGGTGGTGCATTCGAGCTGGCCGATCGCGTAGCGGTCGAGCGGAAACGAGGCCGTGCGGCGTAGGGGATCCCAGGTGAATGCGAGCGGGTTGCCGCGGAGCCAGGAGTGCGCGCGGGGGAAGCGCAGCACCGAGGTCTCCACTGGACGGGCCGGGTCCGACACGTCGAAGAGCGACACCTTGGCGCCGGTGGAGAAGCCCTGGTCGTCGGCGTCGACCCCGACGCCGAGCAGGAGTCCGTCGCCGAGCGGGTGGAGGTACTCGGAGAACCCGGGGATCTTGAGCTCACCGAGCACCCGTGGTGCGGTCGGGTCGGAGACGTCGATGGCGAACAGCGGGTCCACCTGGCGGAAGGTGACGACGTACGCGGTGTCGTCGGTGAATCGCACGGACTGCACGCGCTCGCCCACTCCGAGGTCGTCGACGTGGCCGATCTCGGTGAGCACGCCGTCGGGGCCGGGCCGGAGCACCGTGAGCCGACCCTCGGTCGCCGGCACCGGTTCCTGCGCGACCCTGGTCCCTCCGTCAGTGGTGGTCACGACGCGCAGGTCGCCGTTGCGCTCGGACAGGGAGTACTGGTCGAGCACCTCGCCGGGCACGGTGCCCGAGCCGGTGTAGCGACTTCCGTCGTCGGTGAGCTCGATCCGGTGGATCGCCGAGGTCGGCGCGTCCCACGTGCCGACGCCGGACGTCAGGTACACGGCGGCGGGGGATGCGTAGACGGTGGTGCCGAGACGGGAGCCGCCCTGCACCGTCGTGGTCGACAGATCGTCGAGCCCCGTGCCGATACTCACGACGCTGACCAACTCGGGACTCGAGACGACCGAGTTGGGGTCGTCGACGCTGGCGGTGGCGTCGGGGGTGGCCAGGACCTGGTCGCACCCGACGAGCGGCTCGACCGTGCCGTCGGCTGCGACCCGCCTCGGGAGCACCTGGTCGCCGCTGATCGACTCGACCTGCGCCCGGGCGCCGGCCGGATCGGTGTAGTGCTTGCTTCCGGCCTGCGCCACGACGTCCGGGGTGGTGGTGAGCACCACCCGCGGGACGTCGTCGACCATGCGGGTGGCGACGGCCCAGCCCTCGAGCGTGGTGGTCGAGCCGACCCGTGGTGCGGCCGGGTCGGACACGTCGACGAGCGTGATGTTCGTGGTCGACTGGGTGGTCCAGGGCTCCACCACGGGGGTCGGTTCGAGTGCGGGACCGCTGGACTGCGGCACGAGCGTTCCGCCGGTGCTGACCGCCAGCAGTTCCTCTCCCCGGAGCAGCAGCCGCGGTGGATCGATGGCCCAGGTCACACCGGCGAGGCCCGAGCTGACGTCGGGGCCCATGGGCAGCGGAACCGACCCCACCGCCCTCGGCGTCCCACCGAGCGAGACGACACGCAGGTCCCAACCCACCCCCGACTTGACGGTCGTGAACAGGTGGCTGCCGTCGGTCACCGTGGTGTTCCCCTCGGTGACGCCCGCCTCCTGGTCGTTGGACCCGGCGATCACGACGCCACCGGCGTCGCCGCTGGCCGGTGAGCCGGCGAGACCGGACACGGCGACGGGCTTCCCGGTGACCTCGACCCCGGTGACGCTCTGCGCCGGAGCCCCTGAACCGCTGAACGGCACCGGCTCACCCGGTAGCGGCACCACGGCGCGGTTCATCGCCTCGATCGTGTCGAAGCTGTCGAGGAGGACGGTCCTGACGCGGTCGGCGACCGTCTCACAGGAGTTCGACGGTCGGAGGGCGGCGAGCGCCACCTCGCCGGTGCCGCCGGCCGGGACGAGCGGCGGTGCCAGCGCCGTGTCCGAGTCGGCGGCACACGCGCCGAGGAGCGCCATCGCAGCGACCAAGGAGCAGATGCCTGCTGTCAGCCGCCCGGTGCGGACTCCGCCGCAGTGCCTCGTTCGATGCATCGTTCCCCCCGGTTCCGGCGCACCGCTCTGGTGCGCATACTGGACAACGTCCGGGCGGGTCGTGAGGTTGACGCGGCCGGGATCAGGAGATCACGGGCATCCAGGCGGGGCGCTGCTGCTCGTAGGCGGTGAT
>CAYMKW010000063.1:0-16578 GCA_964391365.1 uncultured Microthrixaceae bacterium
CGACCTCGGGCGACACGAACTCGAAGTCCAGGAAGTCGTGGAGCGGGATGCCGTGGTCACCGGCCACGGGGAGCTCCCCGGTCACCGGGCCAGCGAGACCCTCCGATCGTGTCGGCGAAGGGCCAGAAGGCTTCGGGGTCGAGCGGACCGGCGAGCTCGATGCTCCGTCCCGTGTGTCGGGTGGCGACCAACTCGGCCTCGGCCTCGCCGGTCGGCGGGAGCAGTTCGGTGTACGGATCCCAGTCGCTCGCCCGTAGCGTCAGTTCGCCGTCGACCGGCACCACCACCTCGGGGACGCCGACCGTCTGCACCCGCACCACGTGCGGAGGGAAGTCGTAGGCCCCCTCGGCGCCCCCGACGGCCCTCGACACCTTGACCCACCACTCCGTCTCGGTGCGTTCGGCGCCCGGCATGGGCGTCGGCGCCCCGAGACGACCCCGGTAGGAGAGGAACGTCGTCCCCTGGTGCCTGCACGACGCGTGCACCTCGTCACCGAGCCGGAAGTACCGGACGGAGCACGGGAACTTCGGCTGGCCGTTGGTCTCCCGACTGACGAAGATGGCCGACTCCTGATCGATGCCGATCCCCAGGCTGTACCAGCCGTCGACGCCGTCGAAGGTGGCCGGGATCTTGGTGCTGACGCCGAACTCGGGTTCACCGTGGACGGGCACGCAGTAGACACCGATCTGGACCACCGGATCACCCCAGCTGTGCAGCCCCGGCGGGAGGAGGGCGTCGATCGACTCACGGTCCGTCGGGTAGCGCACGACCAGCTTGGGCAGACCGAGCAGGTCGCCGGGCGCCCGGGGGGTGAAGTCCACCTGGCCGCTCATGCCGCCCGATCCCAGGCGACCTCGGGCACGAATCCGGCGACGACGGCACGGAGCGTCCGTCCGGCGAGCCGGTCGAGGTCAGCGGGTCTGGCCACGGCCCTGATCGTGGCACGCGGCAACCGCCCGTCGTCGACCCGACCCCAGACATCGCTCGGTCGCAGACCCGCAGGTCGGTCCTCCGGTGGTCGCCACGCCGTGACCAGGAACCCTGCGATGCACCCCAACAACGCCTGGAGCGCATCCCTGGCGGCCGCACCACGCACACCGGCGGATTCGAGCTCGGCCAGGACCGCCACCTCGAGCGGCAGCTCGAGCAGCGTCGTGGCGCCGATCGACGACGCGAGTGCCGTCACGTTGCGGTGCCCGCGGGCGCTCCGCCAGATGTTCATCGCAGCCGAGTGGACCCGTTCCCGGGGCGTGTCACCGACCACCCGGGTCGCAGCCTGGCGCTCCGCATGCAGTTCGACGATCGCCACGACCAGCTGCTCGCGATTGCCGACGTGCCAGTAGATGGTGGTGGTGGTGACTCCGAGGTCGTTGGCGAGCCGGCGCATCGACAGCGCGTCCGCACCCTCGGACTCCACGATCGCGAGCGCAGCGTCCACCACATCGGATCGCTCCAGACCGGCGCGACGCGACGTGGGCGCCGGACGGTTGCGAGGAGTGGTGGACGGCACGACCGACAGCATGCAACACTCTTGCACACTGTTCAAGAACTTCGACGGGGCACGCCGACCACAGCCTCGTCCGATCCGGGAGGAAGACCGTGGGCCACCCACTCGAGGGCGTCGACACCAGCGATCAGCCCTACGTCATCGTCTCGTCGGACACCCACGCCGGGCTCCAGGTCGAGGAGTACCGCGAGTACCTCGACCCGGCCTTCCTGCCCCAGTTCGACGAGTGGGTCGCGGAACGCCACAACCACCGCCGGCTCGTGGAGGAGGTCAACGGTGAGTACGTGGCCAAGTGGGAGGGCGAGAACGCCGAGGGCCTCCGCGGCGCCTACGACCCCGAGGTGCGCGACAAGGAACTCGACGCGGACGGCATCGCCGGCGAGGTGATCTTCGCCGACGGCGACTCGGTGACCGGCCAGGAGTCACCGCCGTTCGGCGCCGGCCTGGCGGCAGGGCAGATCACCGACCCCGCGCTCGCGTTCGCCGGGGCGCGGGCGCACAACCGCTGGCTGGTCGACTTCTGTGCGACCAACCCGGCCCGGCGGGCCGGGGTCGCCCTGGTGCCGATCACCCAGGACGTCGACCTGGCCGTCGCCGAGATCGAGTCCATCGCCGGCAGGCCCGGCATCAAGGGGATCATGATCCCCACGATGTGGCACGGCCACCCGTCCTACGGACACGAGTGCTACGACCCGGTATGGGCGGCGTGCGCCGACGCCGGGCTGGTCGTCCACACCCATTCGGGCGAGGGCGACTGGGACTCCTACAACGAGAACATCGCCCAGTTCGTGCTCGAGGTCCCCTTCTGGACCCACCGGGCGCTCTGGCAACTGCTGTTGTCCGGGAAGTTCGACCGGTTCCCGGGGCTGCGGTACGCGGTGGTGGAGTGCGGTTCGTACTGGCTCGGCGACCTCCTGTGGAAGGCCGACACCACGTTCGGCGCCAACTTCAAGGTCAAGAAGCTGAACTCTCGGACGAAGGGACTCATCCAGCGGCTGCCCTCGGAGTACGTCGGGACCAACGTGTTCATCGGCGCTTCGACCATGAGCCCCGAGGAGATCCGTCGTCGCCATGCCAACGGCGTCGACGCCCTCATGTGGGGCACCGACTATCCGCACCCTGAGGGGTCGTGGCCCCATACCCGGGAGCGACTCGAGACCGACTTCCAACAGGTGTCGGTCGAGGACACCCGGCTGCTGCTCGGACTGAACGCCGTCCGCTGCTACGACCTCGACCTCCCGGCGCTGACCCGGATCGCCGAGCAGGTGGGGCCCCGACCGACCGACCTGCACCAGGACCTGAACCGTCGAACCCCGCCGGACGCCATCCGCACGGCCCGCTGGTGGTTCGACGACTACGGGATCGACTGGCCGGAGTCGTGAGCGACACCGCACCGACCCCCATCGATCCGAACGGGTCCACCGCAGTCGTCACCGGCGGCGCGAGCGGGATCGGTCGGGCGATCGCATCCGAGCTGCTGGCCCGGGGTGCCCGTGTGGTCGTGGCCGACGTCGAGGCTCCGGCGCTCGATCGGACGGTCGGCGAGCTGTCCGAACTCGCCGACGGAACCGACCGGGTGATCGGGGTGCGCACCGACGTGACCGACGAGGCCGACGTCGCTGCGCTGGCCGACCGGACCTGGGACTGGGGCGGGGGTTGTGACCTGCTCTTCCTCAACGCCGGGGTGACCTCGGGAGGCGGAGGCCTGCCCTGGCAGCAGGAGCCGAACGACTGGCGGTGGTGCTTCGGGGTGAACGTCTTCGGGGTCGGGATCGGCGTCAGCGAATTCGTCCCGCGGATGCTCGAGTCGGACACGCCGTCGCAGGTCGTCGTCACGTCATCGAAGGACGGCGGGATCGCTCCGGTGGCCACCGCATCGGTCTACGCAGCGTCCAAGGCAGCGGCCAGTTGCTTCACCGAGGCGCTGCAGCTGAACCTCGAGCGGTCCGGCTCGACGGTGCGTGCGTCGGTGTTCTACCCGTCCGGCGGGCTGATGGAGACCGGCCTCTACTCGGCAGCCCGCAACCGACCCGAACACCTGCAGCGCCGCGGTGAGGGCACCGGCCGGACCGGGACGACCTTCGACGAGCTCGTCGATCGGGTGACCCGGGCGACCGGACGCGCCCCACGGATCGCCGACCTGGCCGAACTGGCGCGGATGGCCGTGGACGGCGCCTGCGAACGGCGTTTCGTCATTGCGGCCGACCTGGACGCCACCGCCGAACTCCTCCACGAGCGGGCCGACGTCATCGGCCGCGGCGAGGTCCCTCCGGCGCACCCGATCGGACTCTGAGCGCCGGGCGGCCGTAGCCGCGCGCTCAAGATCGTCGCAGGCAATTCCGATGTGATCGCCGGTTCCGACCGGTTCCTCCCCCTCCGGCCGGTCGAGGAGCGAACAGGTCATGACCACCACCCACCTCCCGTCCCGGACTCCAGCGACCGACGAGCAGCACGACGAGGTGGACTCCGACGGGTCGGCCGCAGCGGACGGGGCCGTCAGCCGGACGACCGACATCGGCAGGCGGCGGGCGTTCACCGGACTGGTCACCGGTGGCCTGATCGCGGCGGCCTCGGCGTGCAAGGTGAAGCCGGCCCCGGCCCGCCGGGTGACGAGCAGCCTCCCGCCACGCTCCGCAGTACCCACGGTTCCGCCAACGACCGCACCCACGACGACGGCACCCCCAACGACAGCACCCCCAACGACGGCACCCCCAACGACCACCCCGCCGACGACGGCGCCGCCGACCACGACGCCGCCGGTCAACGTGCCGGCACCGCCCACCGCCCTGACCGCGGAGCACACCGCCCGCCGGCTCACCTACGGCCCGACACCCGAGGTCCGTGCCCGCATCGGCACCCTGGGCCCGGTGAGCTGGATCGACGAGCAGCTCGCCCTGCCGGCGTCGGTCGACGCCGACCTGGACGCCCAGATCCGAACGTCGTTCCCCCGGACCTTCAACGACGCCGTCCAGAACTTCGCCCTGGGTGAGGCGTGGGAGATCGTCTCGGAGCTGCCCGCTGCCACCACCGTCCGGGCAGTGTGCGCCCGCCGCCAGCTGTTCGAACTCACCGTGGCGTTCCTCTGGGACCACTTCAGCGTGGACGTCCAGAACGACCGCGCCCAGGCCAGCTGCGGCGCCTTCGACCAGTTGCTGCGCGCCGGGGCCCTGGGACGGTTCCGCGATCTGCTCCTCGAGGTCGCCCGGTCGGCCGCCATGATGAACTACCTCAACCAGGCGACCAGCCGGGCCGACGGCTCGAACGTCCCCATCGAGAACTTCGCCCGGGAGCTCATGGAGCTGCACACCGTCGGCGTGGACGGCGGCTACGACGAGGACGACGTCAAGGCGGTCGCCTACCTGCTGAGTGGCTGGACCCGACAGCTGGTCGACTGGCAGCCGATCGGCCCGTTCACGTTCAACCCGGCCGTCCACCGCCTGGGCCCGTTCCAGGATCCGACCCACACCGTCCTCGGCTGGTCACGCGGCACGCTCACCGGCGAGGCGGCAGGGGTGGGGTTCATCAACCACCTCGCCTCACATCCGACGACCGCCCAGCGCCTGGCCCACGAGCTCGCCATCCGCTTCATCGGCGACCACGTCCAACGGGGTGACGCGGTGGTGACGACCGCCGCACAGGCGTACCTGAACTCCGACACGTCGATCCGGGCGCTGCTGCGGTCGCTGCTGACCTCCAACGAGTTCGCGGCCTCGACCAACGGCCGGATCCGCCGCCCGCTCGAGCTCTGGTCGGCGATGGTGCGCACGGTCGCCGGCACGGGCTGGAACGGCGCCCGGATGCGCGAGTCCCGGTGGGGGCTGGTCGGGGCGACGAGCAGCCTCAACCAAGTGCCGCACTGGTGGCCGGACCCCGACGGCTACCCGGACCGGGACGCGAACTGGGTCGGCGTCGGCGCCATGATCGGGCGTTGGAACATGGCGACCTGGGTGGTCCGGGGCATGTCCGGGGTCTTCAGCATCAACTGGACCGAGGTACGCAACTGGACTGCCGGCAGCACGATCGGCGAGTGGTTCGCCGCCGCCTGCCAACGCACGGGCGTCACCGTGTCGACCGCAGCCCGCGATCGGATGCTCGCCGAGCTCTACCGAACGGCGAACTCACCGCTCACCCAGGGCGGCAACCAGTGGGCGATGGAGAACCTGCTCATCCAGATCCTGCAGGCCCCCGACTTCCAGACGCGCTGATCGCCTGCGCCGAACACGCATCGACCACCAGCGACCGACCAGCAGCGACCGACCAGCAGAGACCGAGGACACGACGTGGAGACGACGAACCCACCGGCACCGAGCACCGGGCCATCCCGTCGACACTTCCTGGTGGGCGCCGCCGCAGCCGCCGGCACCACCGTGGTGCTCACACGGCCGGGCGTCGTCGGTGCCGCAGCCCCGGCGACCGGGAACTCGCTGGTCGTGATCTTCCTCCGGGGCGGTGCGGACGGACTCACCC
Source organism: uncultured Microthrixaceae bacterium (assembly GCA_964391365.1). Taxonomy (GTDB): domain Bacteria; phylum Actinomycetota; class Acidimicrobiia; order Acidimicrobiales; family Microtrichaceae; genus SXMI01. Next base: position 5,975 of record CAYMKW010000063.1, read on the forward strand.
TCCTCCCGCCGCTCGGGGATCCGAGCTACGCCGCTCGGCGAGGCGCACTCCGGGTCCAGGCGGGGACGGCCCGGCCGCTCACCGGCCCGGCCGCGAACAACTACTTCGCACTCCACCCGCAGGCGACCCGTCTCGCCTCGCTCTACCAGGCAGGACGGATGGCCGTGGTCCCCGCTGCCGGACTCCCGTTCATCAACCGCAGCCACTTCGACGCACAGCTGATGATGGAGGCCGGTTCGTTCGGGCTCGCCCACGGCAGCGGGTGGGCCGGCAGATGGCTGCAGTCCACCAGCGCACCGAACGATCACGTCCTCCGGTCCATCGGCTTCGGCGGGACCACGCCGGCGTCGCTACGGGGGCACTCCTCCATGGTCGCCTACTCCCTCGCCGACCTGTCCCTGCTCAGCTGGGGACCAGATCGTCAGCAGGTCCGCACCAACCAGGCCGAGCGAATGGCGGCCGGCGGCATCCACCCCCTGCTGTCGCAGTGGACCGAACCCACGCTCGACACCGTCGACTCGCTCGCCACGCTCGGCGACACGAGCCTTCCCACGGGGTGGCCGGACACGGCGCTGGGTCGACGGCTCTGGCCGGTCGCCCGGCTGATCGAGGCCGGGTTCCCGGTCGAGTTCTCCCACGCCGAGCTCGACGGGTGGGACACCCACAGCGACCAGGGTTCGCCGGATCAGCCGACGGCCAACATGTCGCAGCTCGTGGCCCAGCTCGACGGTGCGATCGGAGCGTTCTTCGATCGGATCGGACCACGGATCGACCAGACCACGGTCGTGGTGATGAGCGAGTTCGGCCGTCGCGCCGAGGTCAACTCGTCCGGCGGAACCGACCACGGCACGGCGTTCCCCATGATGGTGCTCGGCGGAGGCGTCCGCCCCGGGGTGGTCGGACCCTGGCCAGGCCTCGCGTCCAACCAGCTGGTCGACGGGGACCTGCGGCTGTCGGTCGACTACCGGAGCGTCCTGAGCGAGGTCCTGTCCCGCCGGCTGGGTGCGACCGGGGCACACCTGTCCACCGTGTTCCCCGGGTTCCCGAACTCGCCCGCCGGGTGGGTCAACGTGTGCCGGTGAGGCTCAGCGGACCGCCGCGGGGAGCGACTCGCAGAGGTCGACGAACTCCGCCAGCTCGGCGGCGTCGAGGGCCGCGAGATCCCGACTGAAGCGCTCGTCGGTGGCGGCCTCGACGAGCGCCCAGCGGTCCCGGACCTCCTGGTCGGGGTCCGGGTGCGGCTCGGGCCATCCGAAGATCCCGGCCATGAAGGGCGACGACACCATGACCGCGTCCAGCGGATCGATTCCCGCCGCGGTGAGCTCGACCCGATGGCGGGCGAATCGCAGCTCGCGGAGACCGTTCAACCGGTGGAGTGCACGGGCCGCCGACGACGCCGGTTCGTCGAGGGTCAGCCAGCCCTGCACCAACGCCGCATCGGACAGATCGGCGGCGTCGAGCACCTTTCCCGCCAGCTCCGACAACCGGTCGTGGTCCAATGCGTCCGGGTCCAGGTGCTCATCGGCCCACCGGGCGGCCTGATCGGCGAAACGCTGGCCGGCGGCGAACCGAGGCTCGATCGCCGAGGTCGCCTCCCATGCGGCCGACACCGCGGCCTCGGGGAACACCTCCAGTTCACGCACCACGACGTCGGCCCCCACGTCGCCGAGCACGCCGGCGCGACCGGCGAAGTAGAAGTCCATGCCTGCGTACCCGACGGTCGCTGCCGCGGCGTACGTGTCGGCGTCCAGCATGAAGTTGGACGGGACGGCGGAGATCGCCGGGAGGGTCCGTCGAGCCGCTTCGGTGGAGCCCGAACCGTCGTTCGTCGTCTGATCGTTCACGTCGACGAGTCTGTCACAACCGCCGACGAGCGACCTCGTAACAGGCGATCGCCCCGGCGGATGCGACGTTGAGCGAGGCCAGGTTGCCGTGCAGCGGGATCGCGGCGAGGACGTCGCACCGCTGGCGGACCAGGGTCGAGAGCCCGGGACCCTCGGCCCCGACGACCAGGCACACCGGCGAGTCGGCCACGGTCAGCTCGTGGATCGGCGTGTCGCCCTCGGCGTCCAGTCCCACGACCCACACACCGGCTTCGCGCAGGGTCGTCACGGCCGTGGCGAGACCGGCGACGAGGCTCATCGAGAGGTACTCCACCGCACCGGCGGCCGCCTTGGTCACCGTCGGCGTCACGTGGACCGCCCGGTGCCGGGGCAGCACCACCCCGGTCACGCCCGCACACTCCGCGATGCGCAGGAGCGCGCCCAGATTGCCCGGATCCGTCACCCCGTCGACGGCCAGGAGGAACGGTGGGGCCGCCGTGTCGCCGGATCGACCCTTGGTCGGACGGATGAGCGACTCGAGCTCGACGTCGGGCAGTTCTCCCGCCCGGGCCACCACGCCCTGCGGCGCATCGGTGCGAGCGAGCGAATCCAACCGGTTGCGCGAGACCTCGGTCACCGGAACCCGGAGCTCATCGGCCAGGTCGACGATGTCGCCCACGACATCGCTGTGCTCCAGCTCGGTCGACAGGAGGATCTCGTAGACGGTGCGCCTGCCGGCGAGCAGCAGTTCGCGCACGGCCTGCCGACCTTCGACCTGGGTGCCGCCGAGCCCACGTTCGCGCGGTGCCGTCATCCGACCGACCTGCCGGGACGGCGACGGACGACCCCCGCCGGAACGGGAACCGGCCGAACGGGCGCCGCCGGAACGAGCTCCACCGGATCGGGCGCCTCCGGATCGGGCGCCTCCGGAACGGACTCCACCGGATTGCGAACCACCGGAACGGCCGGCGTCGCGACCCGTTCCGCCGCGACCCCCGCCTCGCTCGGGGCGACCGGACGATCGCTTGGGAGCCGGGCGTCGACCGCCCTTGCCCGCGCCGCCCGAACCCGCCCGGCTCACGACCCGCTCCCGGTCCGCTCGACCAGCACGCTCGAGAGGCACACCACACCCTCGGACCGACCCAGTCCGCCGATTCCCTCGGCCCGGCGACCCTTCACCGACACGGGTGCGTCCACCACCGAGGAGAGCCGATCGCACATGGCATCCCGGTGCGGTGCGATCGCAGGTCGTTCGGCCACCACCGAGCAGTCGACGTTCACAACCGACCAGCCGTCGACGGCGAGCAGACGGACGACCTCGGCGAGCAGGGCCATGCTGTCCGCGCCACGCCAACGCTCGTCGGTGTCCGGGAAGTGCATGCCGAGGTCACCCAGTCCGACCGCACCCAGCAGCGCATCGGCGACCGAGTGGGCGACCACGTCGGCGTCGGAGTGGCCGTGCAGGCCGGGGCCGTCCGGGAACACCACGCCGCCCAGCACGAGCGGACGGGTCGGATCATCGCTGAATCGGTGGATGTCGAAGCCGTTGCCCACCCGGAAGGTCACGTCCGGGAGTCTCCCCCACCATCGCCCGCCGCACCATCCGGCTGCCCTGCGAGCACCGAGCGACCAGCCCGCCGGTCGTCGGCGAGGAACGCCCGGATCACCACGAGGTCGTCCGGTCCCGTGAGCTTGAGGTTGCGGCGCTCCCCGTCGACCAGCTCGACGCGACCGCCCCGGGCCTGGAGCAGGGCGGCGTCGTCGGTCGCCTCGATGCCCGCCGCGTAGGCCGAGCGGAGCGCCTCGGGCGCGAACGCCTGGGGTGTCTGGACGGCCCGCAGTCCGTCCCGGTCGACGATCTCGCCGTCGGTCCGGCGGATCGTGTCGACGACCGGGACCACCGGCACGGCCGCATCGGCACCCGCTCGCACCGCCGCCACGACCCGACCGAAGAGTTCCCGGGAGGCGAGCGGCCGGGCCGCATCGTGGACCAGGACCACCTCGGCGGTCGCCGGGACCGCCTCGAGGCCGTTCCGGGACGACTCGGTCCGGCTGACGCCACCCGCCACGACCGTCGTGGCGCCGGCGACGCGGCCGTCCGCCGTGCCCAGCACCTCCGGCGGCAGGACGACGACCACCCCCTCACAACAGGACGCTGCGACCGCCACACTCCGGTCGACCACCCGGACGCCGTCGAGCGACTCGAACTGCTTGGCCCCACCGAACCTGCGGCCGGAACCGGCGGCGACGACGATGCACCAGACGCCGTCCGGCGACTGCGGTTCCGTCGTCGGGGCAGGTCGGCCGAGGAGGGACTCCACGACGGGCACGGTACAGTCTCGGCCGTGAGCGACATGAGCCTGCTGCAGAACGTGGAGCTGTTCGGCGACTTCAGCGACGATGAGCACCGGCGTGTGGCCGACGCCGCCGACGTCCTCGATCTGGTCCGCGGCGACGTGCTCTTCGGGGAGGGCTCGGAGGCCGACGCCTGCTACGTCGTGACCGGCGGGCGGATCGCCATCTCGAACCGGTCGGTCGACGGACGCGAGTCCATGGTGGCCCTCATGGAACGGGGCGACCTGTTCGGCGAGATGGGCCTGTTCGACGGCATGGGCCGCTCGGCCGAGGCCCGGGCGCTCGAGTCATCGCAGGCCATCCGGATCCCCTACGACGTGCTGCGCGCGGTATGGGACGACCGGCCCGACCTGCTCTGGTCCGTGGTTCGACTCCTGAGCCAGCGGATCCGCTCAACCGACGAGGCGTTGGCCGATGCGTTCTTCCTGGACGTCACCGGACGAACGGCCAAGCACCTCCTCGACCTGGCCGGAGATCGGGACGACTTCGAGATCCCGATCACCCAGGAGGAGCTCGCCGGCCTCGTCGGCGCGTCACGGGAGCGCGTCAACAAGGCGATCGCCAGCTTCCTGAAGCTGGGTTGGATCGAACAGCAGGACCGTCAGTACCGGATCCTCAACCGTCGGGAGCTCGAGATCCGCTCCACGTGAGCATCAGCTCGCATCGGAGGGCGCAGTCGTCAGTCGGGCCAGACGATCTGCGCCGCCGATCGATCATTCGGATCGACGAGCACATTGAACTCGGAACCGTTCACCATTCGCACAAGATGCCGGTGCGGAACGACCAGACGCACCGTCTGCTGGTAGCTGTCCCGGCCATCGAGGCGGATCTCGAGGTCGACGTCCCCCACGGGCTCGAACCCGACCAGTTCGCCCGTCGCCCGGAACCCTCCTCGGAGCAACGCCGTTCCGCTGAGACCGCCAGGAATCGGAACGGCCGCCGAGGACGCCTGAGCCTGCTGATCAGCGGCGAACCGAGCTGCCTCGCCGGCAGCAGCCAGATCAGCGGGGAGGTTCCTGATGCGGCCCCGGGTCGTCGTCGGACGCCCAGCGAGACCGGCGGACTCGTTGCTCGCATCGCGCAGCTTTCGCCAGTCGTCGAACAGACCCACGCCTCGACCCTAACTGAGACGACGCCGCTCAGGTAGTGTGCCAGCCACAGAGAGTGACCGGAATGGGAGCATCATGGGAATCTTCAAGAAGATCAAGGACGGGATCGACTCGGGCGTCGCCGCCGGGCAGTTCGCCCAGGACAACGCCACGCAGGAGGCCGCCGCCGGTCAGATCGGTGTGTCCGGTCTGCCGGTCGATCCGGCGGTCCTCGGTGGACCGTCGTCGAAGCCACTGTCGACCGACGACCCCCTGCTGCAGCCGATCAATGGGATCGGTATCCCCGAGTACGCCCACGTCGCCAAGGAGGCTCAGGCCCGGGGCGTCACCGACGAGGCCGGCATGGTGGCCCTCGCCGGTGAGCTCGGCTACGACCCGGCCGTGTTCGGCCCGGCGATGAGCGAGTGGATCAGCCGCATGGGTCAGTCCATGGTGGTCGGACAGGAGTTCCGACGCGCCATGGGGTACTGACGGCCCGCAACCGCTCGGGTTTCAGCCGGTCCGATCGGGTCGAACGCCGGCGAGGAAGGCCAACGATCGATCCCAGGCGTCGGCGGCGTCGTCCGGGCGGTGCGCCGGTCGGCCCGGGTCGTGCACGAAGCCGTGCTCGGCGCCCTCGTAGCGGACCACCCGGGCGCCGGCGGCCTCGAGTCGGTCGACCTGGTCCGCGGGAGTCCACTCGTCCTCGGTCCCGATGATCGCCAGGACGTCAGTGCCATTGCGGCGGGCCACGGCGGCGAGCGGTTCCCGGTGGCCAGGGCCCTGCCAGTCCGCCGGCACCGTGATCATCCCGTAGAACGAGACGATCCGGTCGAAGCGGCCACGGTCCGCGCCGAGCAGCGCGTACATGCCACCCATGCAGAAGCCGATCAGGCCGACCCGGTCACAGCCGGTCGCGTCCGCCGCGGCGACGGCATCCCCGAGCAGGTCGTCGTCCCGGAGTTCCCCGAGCGCAGCGAACCGGGCCGTCACGCCGTCGGGGTCGCCCGCACCCGGCAGGTCCCGGCCGGGGAAGGGTTCGGGACACACCACCGTCCATCCGGTTCTGGCGCTGAGCGAGTGGCACAGGTCGTCGAACAGGGGTCGGAGGCCCCAGACGTCAGGGAGGACTACCAGTCCCCGGTCCGGTTCCTCGCCCGCAGCAATCGTCGCCCTCGTGCCCGACGGCAGGACGAGCTCCACGGCCGGCTCAGTTGTACCGGTCGAGGATGCTCGACTCGGCGATCCTGGTCAGCGCGTCCTTGACCGTCCGGGCCCACGACTCGCCGACGTCGGTGATGTCCGCCAGTTCCTCGACCGACGAGCGCATGAGCTTCTCGAGGGAACCGCAGTGGTGGACCAGCGCTCCGCTCACCTCGTCGGGGATCCGGGGGATACGGGCGAGCATCCGGTACCCCTTGGGAGCGACCGGCGAGTCGAGCTCGTCCGCCTCGCCCGACAGGTGGAGCAGGTGGGCGATCTCCTCGGCGTCGAAGAGGTGGTCCGTGTCGAGATCGCTCAGCGTCTCGATGGCCTGCTCCAGGTCCCAGGAGGAGTCGTCCTGGACGTAGTCCCGGATGACGAGCAGCCGCTCGTCCTCGACGCCGGCCATCATCTCGTTGAGCTGCAGGCGGACCAGTCGACCATCGGTGCCGAGTTCCACCAGGTAACGCTCGATCTCATCGGAGATCCTGGCGACCATCTCCGCCCGCTGGAGGAGCGTGACCACGTCACGGAGCGTCACCTGGTCCTCGACCTCGAGGTAGCTGAGCTTGTTCGACTCCTCGGTGAGCCGCTGCTTGTATCGCTCCAGGGTCTGGAGGGCGAGATCGCAGCGACTGAGGATCGCCGGGATCGGCTCCAGCTGGTAACGGCAGTTGCGCGTGTAGACCGTGAGCACCGCCATGTCCTCGGAGACCGAGATGACGGGGACGCCGATCGACCGGGCGACCCGCTCCGCCGTCCGGTGACGGGTGCCCGTCTCCTCGGTGGGGACGTTCGGGTTGGGCATGAGGTGGACGTTGGCCCGAGCGATGTACGAGACGTCCTCGGTCAGGACGATCGCCCCGTCGGTCTTGGCCAGCTCGGACAGACGCTGGGCGTTGTAGCCGGTGTTCACGAGGAACCCACCGGAGGAGATGTTGAGCACCTCGGGGCCGTCACCGATGACGATCAGCGCGCCCATCTTGGCCTTGAGGATGCGGTCGAGCCCCTCACGCAGCGGCTGGCCCGGTGCGACGGCGGCGAGCGCCTCCATGAGCTCCGGGTCTCTGTAGTCCACGGGGACAGTCTAGGTGGAGGTCCCGCTCCCCCGACGCGGGTCCTCCGCAAGGGCGAACCGAGGAGGCGGGCTCCTGCGGGGTCAGTCCGTGGCGAAGAAGGCCAGGAGGGCCTCGGCCAGCGTGCCCACGCGGTGGACCCGCAGCTCGGCGTCGACCGGTGGCGACGACTCCGGCACGACCGCCGCACCCACGCCGATCCGTGAGGCCTCGGCCAGTCGGCGGTCCAGCCGGCCGACCTGTCGGAGTTCGCCACCCAGGCCGACCTCGCCGCACACGGCGACGTCGCCGGCGAACGGCTGATCGAGTGCTGCCGAGACGATGGCCAGGCACACCGCCAGATCGGCCGCCGGCTCGACCAGTCGGGCACCGCCGACGGTGGCGGCGTAGACGTCGTGCTTGCCGAGTGCGACCCCGGCCCGCTGCTGCAGGACGGCCAGGAGGAGCGACACCCGACCGCTGTCCAGGCCCTGGACCGAGCGGCGGGGCTGCGGGAGCGATGAGGGCACGACGAGTGCCTGGACCTCGACCAGGAGTGGGCGTCGGCCGTCGACAGCGGCACAGACGACCGAGCCCGTGACACCCGCCTGCCGATCGGCGAGGAACATGGATGACGGATCCGGAACGGCGACGAGCCCGCCCTCCACCGAGCGGAACAACCCGAGCTCGTCGGTCGACCCGAACCGGTGCTTGCTCGCCCGGAGCAGCCGCACGTCGTGGTGCCGGTCACCGTCCAACGACAGCACCGTGTCCACGACGTGCGCCAGCGTCTGCGGACCCGAGAGCTGCCCGTCCTTGGTGACGTGTCCCACGAGCAGCACGGGAACCCCGGTCGACTTGGCCGCCACGACGAGCCGGTGGGCGCACTCCCGGACCTGAGCCACCGAGCCCGGTGCCGATGGCAGCGCGGGGTCGTGCAGGGTCTGCACGGAGTCCACGACGCACAGGGCCGGACGGGAGGACTCCAGGTGGGCGAGCACGTCCGGGAGCGAGTTGCTCGCAGCCAGGAGGAGGCGGTCGTCGAGCGCACCGATCCGCTCGGCCCGGGAACGCACCTGCGCGACCGACTCCTCACCGGTGACGTAGAGGACGGTGTCGCCCCGACGGGCGACGGCGGCGAGGAGGTGGAGGACGAGCGTGGACTTGCCGACGCCGGGCTCCCCTCCGAGCAACGTCACGCTGCCCGGCACGATCCCCCCGCCCAGGACACGATCGAACTCGGCGACACCGGTCGGCACCGGGGCGCCATCGGCGGCACGGACCCGGGTGATCGGAGCAGGAGGAACCGACGGGGCGAGCGGTACCGCCGGGGCCGACGCATCGACCTGCGCCTCGACCAGGGTGTTCCAGTCACCGCACGACGCACAACGGCCCGACCACTTGGGGGCGACCGAGGCGCACTCGGTGCAGCGGAAGACGATCCGTCGACGACTCACTGCGTGGACGCTACCGACACCGGGTGACACCCAGCCGGAACGCCGGCGCGATCAACGGCGGGATCGCAGTGCGACGACGACCGCGGCGACCAGCAGGCCGACGACCGCGAGCAGGCCCACGATCCGTGTTGTGCTCAGGACGTTCGACGACTCGTCCACCACGACCGAGGCCGGCTGCCCACCCGTGAGGGGCACCGACCACTGCGCCTCGTCGGCACCCGGCAGTACCACCCGGAGCGTCAGCGTTGCAGCGTCGGGACGATCGGCCCCGACGGCGGCGAGCTCCTCAGGCGTCCGACCGAGAGGCAGTCCACCCAGCAGCGCCGTCAGCTCCGGGTCCGACACCACTGCCGGGTCACCCGTCGAGGTGAGCGCTCCGGCGAGTTGGTACTCGGTGCCGAGCTGGGACGATTCGACCCGGAGCTGCACGTCCCCCAGCGGGCCGTCGGGTCCGGTGATGTCCTCCAGGAGCGGAGCCAGTTCCTCGGGCGCCGCGAACGGACGACGGGCGACCACGGTCAGTCCGTCGTCACCGATCACGGGCGCATCGACCCGCCAACCACGCAGTTCCAGGTCCTCGACGTCGAGCTGATCTGCGGGTCCCAGTCGCTCCGCCGCCTCACGATCCAGATCCAGCGTGACCGTCACCTCACCGGATCCGTCGGGGTCGACCCGCACGAGGACGTCCGCGGACAGGCGGCAACCGCCGACCAGAAGGACGATTGCGGCCAGCACGACCGCGCCGAGGGCGCGGCCGAGTGGCGGTCTCACTCGCCGGTGGTGGCGGCGAGTTCCTCGAGCGGAGGCGGCGTGTAGCCCTCGACGGCCCGGAAGGCGACCTGCTGGGTCGTCGGATCCTCGGGGTCGGGCTCCACGTCGACGACGATGGTCTGACCGGCGCGGAACTCCTTCCAGAGGAGTCGCTCCGAGATGGGATCCTCGACGAGCCGCTGGATGGCCCGCCGCAACGGACGGGCCCCGAGCGTCGGGTCGTAGCCCCGCTCCCCGAGCAGGACCTTGGCCCCGGGGGTCACCTCGAGGCCGATCCCCTGGCTGGCGAGCTGCTCGGCCACGCGACCCATCATGAGGTCGACGATCGACGTCACCTCGTCCTGGCTGAGCTCGTGGAAGACGATGACCTCGTCGATACGGTTCAGGAACTCGGGCCGGAAGTGCTGCTTGAGCGCCTCGTTGACCTTCTCCTTCATCCGCTCGTAGGTGATCGCCTCGTCCTGCTTGGTGAAGCCGACGTTCGCACGCCGCAGGTCGGCGGTGCCCAGGTTGGACGTCATGATCAACACCGTGTTGCGGAAGTCGACCGACCGGCCCTGGGAGTCGGTGAGCCGACCCTCCTCGAGGATCTGCAGGAGCGTGTTGAACACGTCCGGGTGAGCCTTTTCTTTTACGGCTACGGGGACCACCGAGAAGGGCTTGCGGCGAACCGCCTCGGTCAGCTGACCGCCCTCCTCGTAGCCGACGTAACCGGGGGGAGAGCCCACGAGCCGGCTGACCGTGTGCTTCTCCATGTACTCGGACATGTCGAGGCTGATCATCGCCTGCTCGTCACCGAAGAGGAACTCCGCGAGCGTCTTGGCGAGCTCGGTCTTCCCGACGCCGGACGGG
>CAYMKW010000064.1:0-16462 GCA_964391365.1 uncultured Microthrixaceae bacterium
CAGCTTCCTCCCGTGGCTGACGGGGACGGCCTACCTCCACTCGGTCATGGTCCAGGAACGCCGGGGCATGCTGCGCGTCTGGAACCTGTCGCTGCTGTGCGCCACGTTCGCACTCACGATCCTGGGGACGTTCCTCACCCGATCGGGTGTGGTCGAGTCGGTCCACGCCTTCTCGAGTGGGACCGTCGGCCCGATCCTCCTGGGCTTCTTCGCCGTGGTGGTGGCCGTGTCGGTGGGGTTGATCGGCTGGCGGGGTGACCAGCTCCGCTCGCCGGGTCGCATCGACTCGCCGGTGTCGCGGGAGGGTGCGTTCCTGGCGAACAACGTGCTGTTCGCGGCGTTCGCGTTCGTGGTCCTGCTCGGCACCGTCTTCCCGCTCATCATCGAGGCGCTCAACGGGGAGCGGCTCTCGGTCGGTGTGCCGTTCTTCAGTCGGATGACGATGCCGATCGGGTTCGCGCTGCTCACGCTCATGGCCGTCGCCCCCGTGCTGCCGTGGCGCAAGGGCACCGGCGAGGTGTTGCGTGACCGACTGTGGTGGCCGGCCTGGGGTGGTGTTGCGACGCTGGTCCTGGCGCTGGCCCTGGGGGCCACGGGTCCGACCGTGCTCCTGGCCTTCGGTCTGGCCGGATTCGCGGCCGGCTCGGCGGTCCGACAGCTGGCGCTGGCCGCCCGTCGGCAGGGTTGGCGCGGGTTCGTCGGTCGGGCGAACGGCGGGATGGTGGTCCACCTGGGCACGATCCTGGTCGCCGTCGCCTTCGCGGCCTCCACGAGCTACATCCGCCAGGCCGAGGTGACGCTCGCCCCGGGGGCGTCGAGCACCGTCGCTGGTCACGAGGTCACGTACCTCGGGTCGCGGACCGTCGAGCAGGACAACCGGGTCGAGGTGATCTCCCAGGTCCGGGTCGACGGCGGCCGGGTCTACGAGCCCCGCCTGAACCGCTACCGGATGGGAGGGATGACGATCGGGACGCCGTCGGTGCGGGTCGGACCGACCGAGGACGTCTACCTGTCCGTCAGTTCGAGTCCCGATCCGGTCACGGGTGAGGTCACGATCCGGGTGATCGTCCAGCCGCTGGTCGTCTGGCTCTGGGTGGGCGGGATCATCATGGTGGTCGGCACGGCGCTCTCCCTGTTCCCAGGGCGTCGCCGGGATCCGACCTCGCCCACCTCGGCCCGGGTCGACGATCGCGGTGCCCGACGTGATCCCGAGGCGGTCGGGTGAGCCGACGTACGGCGGTCCTCGTGGGCACGGTCGCCGTGCTCGCGGCGGCGTTCGTGCTGTTGCTGGCGACCCGCTCGCCCTCCGATGCGGGTCCGGCGGGCAGCGCCGCCGTCGGTGGGCTCGCCCCGGCGCTCACGGGCACGACGTTGGACGGCGAACCCTTCGACCTGGACGACCTCCGCGGCGAGTGGGTGGTCGTGAACTTCTTCGCGACCTGGTGCCCGCCCTGCGTCACGGAGCACCCGGAGCTGGTGCGTTTCGCCCAGGACAACGAGGGCCGGGCCGAGGTGGTGAGCGTGGCGTTCGACGACACCGACGAACGGGTCGCCGGGTTCTTCGCCGCGAACGGAGGCGACTGGCCGGTGCTGACCGGTGACACCGAGGGCGCCTCGCTCGACTACGGCGTGGTGAAGCTCCCGGAGTCGTACGTGATCGACCCGAACGGCACGGTGGTGGCGAAGCTCGACGGCGGCGTCACCGCGGACGAGCTCCAGGCCGTCATCGACGGCCGGACCCCGTGAGCGGCCGGGCGCCGGCGCCCCGGCACCCGTGGCGGCAGCGGTGGTGGGCCTGGGCCGCCATGGGCGTGGTCGTGGTCGGGGTGCTCGTGGTGTCGATCGACACGACCCCCAGCCGAGGGGTGAGCGACGAGCGGGCCTACGCCCTCGAGATCCAGCTGAAGTGCCTCCAGTGCGTGGGGGAGTCGGTCGCCGCATCGCAGGCACCGCTGGCGGTGCAGTTCCGGGAGGAGATCGACTCGCAGATGCGCCAGGGCCGGACCGACGACGAGATCCTCGCCTTCTTCGCCCAGCGCTACGGCCAGGAGGTGCTCCTGACCCCGCCGTCGTCGGGCCTCGGGTCGTTGATCTGGATCGTCCCCATCGTGGGGTTCGCCGCCGCCGTCGTGGCGCTGGTCGCCCTGTTCTCCCGTTGGCGGCGTGAGGTCGGCGCCCGGGCCACCGATGCGGACCGGGACCTGGTCGCCGAGGAGCTCGCCCGCCGCGGGACCGCTGGCGGTTCCGACGAGCTCGACGTCGGGGGCGAGGGGCGCAGCGATGGCTGACACCGGTACCGGTGAGGACGCCGAGGCGCGCCGGGCCGCCCTCGAGGACGAGCGCGACCACCTGCTCGCCTCGCTCGAGGACCTGGAGCGGGAGCACGACGCCGGCGACCTGGACGACGCCGACTTCGAGACCCTCCGTGACGACTACACGGCGCGGACCGCTGCGGTCCTCCGGGCTCTCGCCGACGACACGGCGGGCGACCGTCCCGTCGACGCGCGGCCGGCCGACGTCCGGTCCCCGGACGCCACGGGCTCCGACGCAACGGGGTCGCCCCGGTGGCGCGGACCGGTCGTGGCCGCCGTCGTGCTGCTCCTGGCGATCGGCGCCGGCGTGCTCGTCGCCCGGTCCTCGGGCCAGCGGGGCGCAGGAACGCTGACCGGCAACGACGACACGGTCCGGGCCCGGCTGGCCAACTGCCAGCCGCTCGCCTTCTCCGATCCGGAGGCCGGGGTGGAGTGCTACGACGACCTGCTCGCCGAGTCGCCGGACAACGTCGAGGCCCTCACCTACCAGGGGTGGGCGCTGGTGCGCAGCGGCCGGATCGTGGAGGGGAGCGAACGATTCGACCGGGTGGTCGAACTGGACGAGTCGTTCCCCGATGTCCACGTGTTCCGCGCCGTGGTGGCGGCTCGTGCGGCCGACGCGGCCCGGCAGCGGGGCGACCGGGAGGCGGCGACCGCCGCCTACACCGAGGCCGCCGACGAGCTGGCGGCCTTCTACCGCAACGATCCATCGGCGATCGCCGAGCAGGTGCTCCGCCAGGAGCTCCTCGAGGTCAAGGTGTTCCTGGGGCTGTTGGACCCGCCCACGTCGGAGTGCTGGACGCGGGTGATCACCGGCCGTGGCGACGGGCTCGCCTTCGACCAGGCGCTCTACGACGAGCTCGCCACCTGTCTGGACCAGGTGCTGGCGGCCTCGCCGGGCTCCGTCGACGCGCTGGTGTCGCGCGGGGTCGCTGCGCTCGGCCCGGAGCGGGCGGATCCGGCAGTCGCCGCAGCGCTGGCTGACCAGGCACTGGCGCTCGACCCGACGGACGCGAACGCCCGGCTGCTGCAGGCCGCCGTCGCGCTCGGCGAGCAACGACTCGACACCGCTGCGGCCGCACTCACGGTGCTCGACTCCGGACCGTGGCCCACCGTGTCGTTCCTCCTCGGCACGCCCCAGCAGCTGCGACAGGTGCTCGAGGCCGCCGAACGGGGGTCCGCCGGCCCACCGTCGACCGGACGTTCGGGCACGCCGCAGTCCGGGGGTTCGCCGACCGGATCAGTGTCCACCGTGCCGGGTGCACCCCCGATACCGAACGCCGGCGGCGGTTAGCCTGACCGACCATGCGAATCCTCATGGTCGGTGCGGGTGGTGTGGGTGATGCGTTCGCGGCGATCGCGTCGCGGCGGTCGTTCGTCGAGACGATCGTGGTCGGCGACATCGACCCGGCCCGGGCCGCCCGGGTGGCCGCCCGTGACCCCCGGTACGCGGCGATCACCTTGGACGCCTCGGACGCGGCGAACGTGGCGGGAGCAGCCCGGGAGGCGGGCGCCGACCTGGTGATGAACGCCGCCGACCCGCGCTTCGTGATGCCGATCTTCGAGGGGGCGCTGGCTGCCGGTGCGCACTACATGGACATGGCCATGTCGATCTCGACGCCGCACCCGGAGCGACCCCACAGCGAGTGCGGGGTCAAGCTCGGCGACCTGCAGTTCGAGCGGGCCGCCGCCTGGGAGGAGCGGGGGCTGCTGGCGCTGTGCGGCATGGGGGTCGAGCCCGGGATCGCCGACGTCTTCGCCCGGTACGCGGCCGACGAGTTGTTCACCTCGATCCGCGAGGTCGGGATCCGTGACGGCGCCGACATGACGGTCCGCGGGTACGACTTCGCGCCGACGTTCTCGATCTGGACGGTGATCGAGGAGTGCCTCAACCCGCCGGTCGTCTGGGAGCGGGACCGGGGTTGGTTCACGACCCCACCGTTCTCGGAGCCCGAGGTGTTCCGCTTCCCGGGCGGGATCGGCGACGTCGAGTGCGTGAACGTGGAGCACGAGGAGGTCCTCCTCGTGCCGCGGTGGATCGACTGCGAGCGCGTGACGTTCAAGTACGGCCTGGGCGACGAGTTCATCAACGTGCTGGAGGTGCTGCACCAGCTCGGTCTGGACTCGACCGACCCCGTCGGGGTGCGTGGCGCGCAGGTCGCCCCCCGGGACGTCGTCGCTGCCTGCCTGCCGGACCCGGCGACCCTGGGGGACCGGATCGAGGGCCGGACGTGTGCCGGAACGTGGGTCACCGGCGTGGGTGCGGACGCCGACGGCAACCCCTCTGGTGAGCGCGAGGTCTACCTCTACCACGTGGTGGACAACGCCGAGACGATGGGACGCGACGGCGCCCAGGCCGTGGTCTGGCAGACCGCCGTCGGTCCGGTGGTGGCCTGCGAGCTGATCGACGCCGGCGTCTGGAGCGGGGCGGGTGTCCTGGGGCCGGAGGCGCTGTCGCCCCGCCCGTTCCTGGACCTCCTGGCCGGGGAGTACGACTCGCCGTGGGGCATCGAGGAGCGCACCCCCGGCTGAGCGCGGACGCGGTGCTCCCCGGACGCGGCGAGGGCGCCGCAGCGGTGCTGCGACGCCCCCGTCCGAGGACGTGGTCGGGTTCGGCTGGTCAGCCGGGGATCACGCTGGACCGGTAGACGTAGGACGTTCCCGGGATCCCGATGGGCAGGTCGACCTGCGAGGGGCTCAGCGAGCCGACGCGGATCTTGATGCCCGAACCCAGGTCGTCGAGCGGCAGCACTCCGAGTGCCAGGTCGGGCTCGAACAGGCCCGCCACCTGGAAGGCGGTCTGCAGCAGGTTCGTGAACGCACCGGCCGTGGGCAGGTGGATCTGGGCGGCGATGCCGATGATGTCGTCGGGATTCCCGAGCCCCTCGATCACCGAGGCGATCAGCCCGCCGATGGCGCCGAGCAGCGAGCCGATGTTGTCGGTGATCAGGGCGATCAACTGCTCCTGGGTCGGCGGGACGGGCTGCGAGGCGATGAGCAGTTCCAGCGCGTCGCCGATCAGCGGGGTGAGGGAGTTCTGGAGGAGGTCGGTGATGGCGCAGGTGGCGAAGATGCCGTCCCGCTCGACGACGAACCCGAGGGTTCCGATGATCTCGAGCGGAGCGAAGTTGAGTGCCAGATCACCGAGATCCAGGTTGGTGACGTCGTCGAAGCGGATGTCGGCGCTGCCGGCGGGCACCGGCACCGTGACGCCGACACGGCCGGCGTCGTTCGCCGGGAGCGCACCGGAGCGGCACTGCGAGGCGACGCTGACCTCGGTCGAGTCGGCCACGCCGAGCTTGGAACGGAATCCGACCTGGATCACGTACGGCTCGTCGCCGGCGTCGACGTCCTCCTGGTCGAGGACCTGGATCGACACGGGCCGGACGAGCCAGTCGCGGCTCGGGGGACCGGCGGGCGGGGTGCACGAGGCGGCGACGACGGCGAGGCCGGCGAGGATGGCGACGACGCCACCGAGCCGTCGAGCGGTGCTGCGGTTGGTGCTGGACATGAGGGCTCTCCCTGCCGCCCCGACCGACCGGTGACCGGGACTCCTCGAAAGGCTAGCGCACCGCCGTGACCGCCGTCACCGAGCAGCCCGGGTCCGTCGACCGCACGGCGGAGGAATCAGACCCTGACCGGGGTGTAGAGGCCGGTGGCGAAGCGCTCGCCGTCCCAGTGCTGGAGCACCCAGGCCGACCCCTTGGAGCAGCCGCTCTTCCCGGGGATCTGCATGCCCCGGCCCTGCAGCCGCCGGATCAGGTCGGGGATCACGTCGCCGTGGCTGCACACCACGACGTCGCCGGTGGTACCGGCGGCCTCCTCGAGCAGCGACCAGGCCGCCGTGACCTCCGAACCCTCGACCACCCGCGGGTCGACGACGACGGCGAGGTCCCGGAGCTTCGCCAGCGGTTCCACCGTCTGGACACAGCGTCGGAGCGGGCTGGAGAGGATGAGCCGGACGTCCTCGTGCCGGAGCCACTCGGCCAGGCGTTCGGCCTGCAGGTGGCCGGTGGCGTCGAGCATCCGATTGCCGTCGTCGGGGTCGGCATCGTTCCTCGACCCCGCAGAGGCGTGGCGGACCAGGTAGACCGTCATGCAGGGGGAGACGCTAGCGATTCCGCGGAGCCGGGTTCCACCTCGACCCGGCGGGCATGTCCGGGCCGGTCATCAGTCCGGATCGTCGACGCGCAGTGCCCTCCGGACCGCGGTCAACTCGTCGGGACCGATGTGGAGCCCGTTGGCCACCGAGTACCAGAGGCCCTGCTCCTCGACGAACGATGGCAGCCGGACGAGCGCCTCCTCGACCTCGGACCAGCTGACGCCCAGTTGGCCCAGGTCCGTGCGGGCGCCGGCGGCGTCGGCGATGCGCCTGGGGCGGTCGGGGTCGTTCGCCTGCAGGGTGCTCATCGTGATCACGCCCAGCGTGACGAGCTCGCCGTGCATGATCGTCCGTCCGGTCACCTGCTCGAAGGCGTAGGCCCAGAAGTGTTCGGACCCCTCCTCGAACCGGGCGTGGCCGAGTTCGTGGCACAGCCAACCGATGTCGCGGTGGCACTCCATCAGCATCTCGATGCCCCGGTCGTCGCCCGCAGCGAGCAGCGGCGCCAGTTCCTCCAGGTCGTCCAGGTACTCGCGTGCCCGTTCGGCGGCCTGCTCGTCCCACGGGGCGTCGCGGCCGGCGGCGGCACCGATCGCCCAGTCGTGGAGTCCGGTGTGGCACGACAGCACGTCGCCGATGCCCCCGGCGACGAGCGCCCGTGGCGCCGACCAGATGAGATCGAAGTCGACGATGACCACCTCGGGTACCGAGTCGCCCTCGTAGCGGACGCCGCCGGCGTCCCGCAGCGCCGTCATCCGGGTGAAGCAGGCGTCCACGGACGGTAGCGACGGCACCTGGATCAGGGTGCGGCCGGTCCGGTGGTGGAGCCACTTGGCCGTGTCCATGGCGGACCCGCCACCGATGCCGACGATCGCAGCGCCTTCGGGGAGCCGCCCGACGAGTTCGTCGAGATGGGACGGCCGGAGGTCGCCCGACCAGAACACCTCCGCGGGTGCGGTGGGCAGCGTCCCACTCACCTGCTGCCACGGCTCGGGCTGGGTGACCGCCACCCAGGGTCCGAGGTCCTCGAGCCGGTCGGCGAGTTGGCCCCTCCCGTAGTCGACGTCGAATCCTCGGGCGGTGATCACCGTTGTCCGTCCTCCATCATCTGGTGCGTCGATCCAGCGTGTCGCACGTCCACTCGACCGGACCCGTTGCCTGACTTCGTGAGGTTACCTAACATGACGTCGGCGGGCGTCGTGCAGTTGGGTTCGCCCGGTTGGTTCATTCGGTTCGGGGGAGTACGCCATGGGGAAGCTGTCCGGTCGTGGTGGGGTTCGTCGTGTCGCCCAGGTCGTCCTGGTCGTGTCGACCGTCGCCCTGGTGGCCGCCGCCTGTGTGTCCACGGCGCCGCCCCCACAGGGCTCACCGGCTGCGCAGACCGTCGAGGGGATGACGTTCGTCCCGGCGACGAGGGACGCCCGGTACGTCGAACAGGCCGCCTACAACGACGACGGCGGACTGCTCCTGTTCCGGGTCGACAACCCGAACCCGAGCTCCGACCGGATCGAGCAGGTGCTCGTCAACGGAGTCCCGGTCGAGTCGATGCCCGGTCTCAAGTGGTGGCGCGTGTGGCCACCGGAACTCGGTCCGGCAGGTTCGCCGACGGCCTCGGCGGTCGTCACGATCAAGGGGATCAGCGCGCCGATGCGCGGCAGTGAGCAGGTCACCGTGACGGTGCAGACCGAGAACGGTGTGGGAGTCAGTCGGTTCGCGAAGCTCCGTGGCTCGGTGCTCAAGGTCGGTTCCGTCGTGGCCAGCGCCGACCGGACCGAGTTGCTCGTGACGGTCCGGAATCGCTCCGACGTCGCCTACACCGTCGACCACCTCGCGGTGAACGACGACGTGCGTGTGCCCGTCACCGATCCGTCGGTCTCCACACCGGGCGGCGACTGGACCGTCGAGCCCGGTCGGGTGCTGCTCGCCCGGGTCCAGCTCGACGCGCCGGCGCCGGTCATGGCTCCGATCGCCGTGCAGGTGGGGGCCACCGGTCCGCTCGGCCAGCGCGAGTGGGTGCTCGGCGCCCTGCGACTCATCGAGCCCGAGTTCGACATGGGCACCTGGCACAGCGAACTGCCCCAGCGCAGCGACGACGCGAAGCGGGCGGCGAAGCAGGTGCCGATCGACCAGATCGTCGGCGGCGTGCAGGCGCCGTACCAGGAGCTGTGGGACCGGTGGCGCATCCAGACCAACGCCCAGCGCTTCGCCGATCCGGCCGCGGTCTCGGCGCAGCAGGGCAATCCAGCCATCCGGTCCTGGCTGCTCAGCGACGAACCCGACCTGGGTGACGAAGCCGACGACACGCCGGCGGCCGTGGCGGCCAGGGTGGACGAGTACCGGACGCTCGATCCGACCCACCCGATGTGGGTGAACTTCGCGATGCAGCGGCGGTTCAACGAGTACGGCCAGATCCCGGACATCACGGGGCACGACCACTACGTGGTGTGCGCCCCGAATGCGATCTTCGGATCCAACTGGGCCCGGAACGCCGAGATGCGGGAGGCGCTGGACTACACCGACGTGCTCAAGGACAACACCGAGCCGCTGCCCATGTGGATCTGGCCGCAGTTGGCTGCCGACCAGGCGTGGAACTGCCAGCCCGACGAGTGGGCGGTCAGCACGCAGTTCTGGTTGTCGGTGATGGGCGGAGCCGACGGCTACAACTGGTTCGTCTGGAACAGCGACTACCTCGGTGACCCCGAGTACGCCCGTGCCATGTCCCAGTCCCAGCGTGACGCCCACGTCGTCCGTCAGGTGCGCGACGTGATCACCTACGGCGAGGTCGAGGCGTCGTCCTCGGCCGACTCCCCGTACATCTCGACCCGGACGATCGTCGGCGAGGAACGACAGGTGGTCGTGGCGTGCAACCTGCGCTACACCTCGGACGGTCCGGCGTGGTCGCCGACCTACCGCAACTACCCCGTCTCGGGGAACGTGACCGTCGACGTGCCGGACTGGGTGTCCACCTCGACGATCCGACGTGTCACGCCGACGGGTACCGAGGCGGTCGCCGGCAGCGTGAGCGGCCAGAGCGTGACCCTGCCGGTGTCGCTCGACGAGGAGTGCGCCGTGTTCACGATCGGAGCGCCGGACACCGTGGCCCCCTCGGCCCCGGCCGGGCTGCGTCGTGCCACCTCCGACACGCTGGCGTGGGCCGAGGGCCGTGACGATGTCGGCGTGGCGGGCTACTTGGTCTACCGCGATGGTGTCGAGGTGGCCTCGGTGCCGTCGGCGGTCTACGTGCCCGGCGGTGACCTGACCTCAGCCGAGTGGACCGTCGCCGCAGTCGACTCCGCCGGAAACGTCGGGCCCCGGTCCGCACCGGCGGTCTGACCGGTCATCGCACGCCGGGCCGCGGTCAGCGGCGAGTTCAGCTCAGGGCGCCGGCGGCGGCCCGGTCGAGCACGACGGTGACCTCGGGGTGCAGTCGGATCGACGAGGCCGGACAGCCGCTGTCGATCGGTCCCTCGAGCGCAGCGGCGACCGCCTGTGCCTTGGCCGTTCCGGTGGCGGCGAGGAGCAGTCGGTCGGCCCGCCGGATCGTGGCGAGCCCCTGGGTGATGGCGTGGGTGGGAACGTCGGCCGCAGTGGGGAAGAACCGGGCGTTGTCGGCCCGGGTCGTGGAACTCAGCGCCACGACGTGCGTGGTCGAGTCGAACGGCGTGCCGGGTTCGTTGAAACCCACGTGACCGTTCCGGCCGATTCCGAGCAGTTGCAGGCTCACGCCGTCGCCGAGTTGTTCCTCGTAGCGGGCACAGGTGGTCGCGAACTCGGCGTCGGGTCCGTCCGCGGGTTCCGGACCGTGTACCGCTGACGGCGGGAGACCGAGGGCATCGGTCAGTTCCCGTCGGATCGTCATTCGGTACGAGGCGGGATCACCGGGGGCCAGTCCCACGTACTCGTCGAGCAGGAACGCCTCCACGCGCGCGAACGCTCCCGTCCCGCCCAGTTCCTCGACGAGCAGGTGGTACGCCGGGAGCGGGGTGGAGCCGGTGGCGAGCCCGAGCCGGCACGTCGGTTGCGAACGCACGGCGTCGCCGATCAGCGTCGCCACGATCCGACCGGCGGCCGCTCGATCGTCGACGACCACGACCGCCGGTCGGCCCGACGGCTCGTGGCGGAGACCCCCTGCATCGGCGGCCGGCCCCACGTCAGAAGCCGTAGGTGAAGGCCTTGGCCGCCTTGCACGGACCGGTGCCGCAGGTGTTCTCGATACGGCCGTCGGGCGTGAAGAACAGGAGCTTCTGGCGAATCGACTCCGGGGCCCGTCGGGGATCCTCGTGACTGTCGCCGCACACCGGGTCGTCGCCGCGTTGCGCCTCCGGGACCGAGGCGCACGCTGCGTCGTAGGCGGGCGAACCCTCGGGGGTCGTGTTCGATGCGGGCGGTGCGATCGTGCCGGAGTCCCAGTAGACGAGCACCGAGTCGGTCGTCGGGTACGGCCCCGCCTCCTCGAGGCCGAAGAACGGCACCGCGTCGGGGTGCCGGCCCGGAGCCAGCGCCGGTGACCGGAGCTTGGCGCCGTAGGCGCGGGCCTGGATCTCGGCGGAGACCTGCGGGACCTGGAAGTCCCCGAACGCCACGTCGAGGATCACCTGCTTGGCCGGGGTGTTGGGATAGGGGTCGCTCGTCGTGTGCTGGGCGTAACCGTTGCCCTCGGCCCGGTCCCAGAGCATCTGGAGGATGCCGAAGATGAGCTGCTGGTCGATCGGATCGGGGTAGGCCTCGCGGAGGAACGAGAAGTACAGGTCGAAGTCGGTGCTTCGGTTCATCAGCAGCGAGTAGTTCATGCCCGGGACGCCGAGCACGGCCTTGGTCCAGTCCTGGGCCACCGCCGATGCCGCCGCTCCGATGATGCCGCCCTGGCTGTTTCCGTCGTAGTACACCTCGCCGGGTCGGAACACCGGCTGGCCGCTCGCGGTCCGGAAGGCCGGATCCGCAGCGAAGCCATCGGTCCGGACGAGCAGACGGGCCAGGAACAGGGTGTTCAGGATGCCCTGCTGCACGCGGTCGGCGAGCTTGGGGAACTCCGAGATGTTCCGCAGGATCGCTATCGCCGTGGGGAAGTCCTCGGTGCTCATCCCGATCCAGTCGGTGGCGCAGTACATGGCGTTGTTGACCGCAGAGATCTTCCCGACCCACGAGCCGTTGGCCTCGTTGAGCGAGCCGAGCAGGCCGTGGCCGTACACGACCGGGGTCGCCGGGTCGTCCGGCTGGAGTGCCTGGGCGGGGATCTGACAGGTGAACCGTGCGGGATACGTGGCACCGCTCGTGACGGGGAGCCCGTCGGGGCCGAGGGCGAACGAGTTGCCGGTCGATCCGTCACCGGTCAGGTACAGCGGCACCTGGTACGTGCCCTGGACGCGCCGGCCGATACCGGGAGGGAGGAGTGATTCAGAGACCGATTCGATGGTGAATTGCGGTGCCCGGTCGCCGAGACGTTCGAAGGCGTCGTCGCGGATGTGCAGCATCCGTCCGGCGAGCGCCTCGGCGCTGGCGACGGGAAAGCTCCACGCCTGCTGCAGCCCGGCGCGATCCACGCCGGCGAGCGACAGGCCGGCGAAGAGCTGCTCCATCTCCGCCCGGCGGTCCTCGATCGTCGGGCTCGTCGTGGTGAGCGCGTCGCGGTAGGCCCGGAACGCAGAGGTCGGTTCCACCGGCTCGCCTGCGGGATCGACGAGGTTCCGCACGCCGACGCCGATGCGGTGGCCCTCGGGCAGCGGAGCGGCGGCGCGGATGATCAGCACCCGCTGGCCTGCGGGGGCCCGGGCGTCGAGTTCGGCCCAGTGCGCCAGGCGCTCGCCGGTCGTCAGGTCGACGACGACGGTGGCGGCATCCGGCTCGAGCGAACTGCCGATGTCGCCGATCGGTGGTGCACCGCTCGCGTTCAGGTCGACGTCGCCGAGGAGCGTCAACATGGGCGTGCCGGGACTGAACCCGTCGAGCGAGCGCCACGGTTCCGCATCGAGCGGCGTCCCCGAGGCGTTGGGGAGCTGTCCGGCGGGCAGTTCGATCCGGACACCGGTCGGTGTGGATGGATCCGGCAGCGTGAATCGGTAGCTCGGGAACGGGAGCAGACAGCGGGCGGCGTCGAGTTCGTCGCAGCCGATCCCGGCGGCGAGCACGGCGTCGATGGCTGACTGATCGGTCGCCGAGATGGGCGTCGCTGCGGGGGGAGGCGGTGCGGTCGGCTCGGGAGCGACTGTGGATTCGTCACCCCCGCTGCACGCAGCGGCCAGCATGGCCGCGGTGATCAGCAACGCGGCAGCGGCGCGACGACGCAGTCGGTTGCTGCCCGTCGCTGCATCCGACGTGCCGGACGGCGTCGTGTCAGATCCGTTCACCGAACACCTCCAGGAGTTCTGTCATTCCGCTGAACGTGACCACCCGGAACTCCTCGGCGGCGGCCAGGTCGTGGCGACCTCCGGTCGCCGCAGCGCGCGAGCGGAGCATCGGGTCGATCAGGTCGGTCAGGTCCGCATCGGGGTCGTCGGCGACCTCGTCGAGCACCCCGATCCGCCAACCGCCGGTCCGAGCCTGCAGGCGCCACTGGTTGATCAGGTTGCGCAGCGGCGTCTGGTGTTCGGCTGCTGCGGCGACCATCCGGTCGAGCGTCGGGCCGGTGTCGACGACGTGCGTGACCTCCCACGGTGGGCGACCGAAGTACCACTGCTCGAACACACCGTGGACCTCGAGTCCTTCGTCGAGGTGCTCCGGGTGGTGCAGGTCGAACTGCGAGCACCACACCGCCTCGGCGACGGCACTCCCGACCACCAGGTGGTCGAGGTTGTCCTCGCCCGCCCCGGAGTGCGGGTCGTGCGTCACGATGGTGTGGGGTCGGTGCGTCCGGACGAGGCGGATGATCTGCTCCCGCAGGGTGACCTCGCTCGCATCGCCGAGCGTGTCCGTGGGCCAGCCGAGGTCGACCACCTCGGTGACGCCGAGCGCAGCGGCGGCAGCGCGCAGCTCCCGGGCGGAGCGCTCGATCGTCGTCGACTCGTCGAGTCCGACGGAGTCCCAACGGTCGTCGGTGACCCGCACCAGGACGACGTGCCACCCGGCGTCGGCCCAGGCCGCGACCGTGCCGCCGATGAACAGCGCCGCATCGTCGGCGTGCGCGGTCACCACGAGCGCCACGCGCGACGGACTGCGCTCGAATCCGCGGACGACGGTCGCGCCGCTCACGTCGTCGCGATGAGCCGGTCGAGCGCCTCGACCACGCGGGGCCCCGCCTCGGGACCGGCGGAGAACGACTCCTCGTAGCTCGAGCCCGGGTCCAGGTAGTCCTCGGGTGCGGTGAAGTCGGCCTCGGGCAGCAGGTAGCCCAGCTCGTCGTCCGCGAGCCCGACGACGATCGGCACGAGGACGCCTGCGTCGCGCATCGACTGCTTGAGGTGGATACCGAACTCGGGGAAGAGCTCCCCGGGTGCGCAGGCGATGCCGACCGGACCGATGCGTGCGTAGGACACCTCGGTCACGACCTCGTCCCCCGCTCGTTCGGCGGCGGGGACGAGGCCGAGTTCCATGCCGAGCTCGTAGATCGGGTTCTGGAGTTCGAACGTGACCCGGTCCCGAGCGAACCCGAGGCGGGGAGCATCGCCCGGGTCCACGGGTCGATCACCGGCGATCGCACGCTCCACGGCCTCGGCGAGCACGGCGCCGAAGCGTTCCGCCTCGGCGTGGGTGCGCACCTCGGTGCGGGGCGACTGCATGCCGCCGAGCGCTCCGACGGCGAACACGGCCACTCCACCAGAGGTCGACTCGATCCGCCGGCACAGGTGTCCGGGGAAGTCGGCGGTGACGTCAGTGCTCTCGGCGGCCACCACCTCCGGATGGCACGCGTAGTCCACGAAGGTGGCGATCGTCGTCCCGTCCGGACGCAGGAGTCTGACGGCGGAGAGCTCGTCGTCGAGCACATCCGGGTTCCGGTGGTTCAGAACCAGTTCGGGGACGGCGACGGCACCTGCGACGAGGACCGCCGGTTCGAGGTTGGCGACGGCTGCGGCCTGCGAGGCTGCGATCGTGTCGCGCACTCCCTCGATGTAGTCGGCATCGATTCCGCTGACACCCTCGAACGGTTGACCCCAGAACCCGAGACCGTCGGGACCGTGGTGGGTGTGGGTGCACGCGACGATCCGCGAGCCGGTGTCGTCGTGCGTCCTCGTCAGGCCCACGAGGTCGCACACCGAGATCACGATCGGATCGTGGCCACCGCCCGCCACCGCCAGCGTCCGGACCATCAGGTCGTCGTGGACGGAGCGCGCCGGGCGGTCGGGCTCGAACCCGGCCAGGAAGACGGTGTGACGGTTCAGGTCGGGCGTGATCGGTCGGGCGTCCGCTCCCGCCCGGAGCCCCTCCGGTGCGCTCCCGGAACCGGCGTCGTTGCTCCCGGTCATGTCGTCCCTCCAGCCGTGCGAGTTAGCAACGTTTACTCTAGGCTGCCGGACGTGACCGTGTCCGAACCGCCGCCGGGTCCCCCGACGGGGCACACGACCGCCCGCACCTCCGGGCCGGCGCAACCGTCGTTGCTCCGGGACCTCAACGAGCGGACGGTGCTCGAGGAGATCCGACGCAGCCGGAGTGTGAGCCGGGCCGAGGTGGCCAGGCGGACCGGGTTGTC
Organism: uncultured Microthrixaceae bacterium; assembly: GCA_964391365.1. Taxonomy (GTDB): domain Bacteria; phylum Actinomycetota; class Acidimicrobiia; order Acidimicrobiales; family Microtrichaceae; genus SXMI01. Next base: position 15,035 of record CAYMKW010000064.1, read on the forward strand.
CAAGCCCACGGTCTCGCTGGCCCTGCGGACGTTGGAGGCCAGTCAACTCGTCCGACCGGTGGGGACCGAGACCGTCCGTCGGGGTCGAGCCGGGGTGCTCTACGAACCCGTGGCCGATGCAGCACTGGGCGGTGCCGTCGAGATCGCCGTCTGGGGAGTCCGAGCCGTCCTCGCCGACCTCGATGGCACGACGCTCGGCGAGCAGGTTGTGACGTGGGAGGAACCGCCCCGGTCGCCGGACGACGTCGTCGCCGCCGTCGGCGAGGCCGTCGCCGCCCTCGAACGTGTCGCCGGACGACGACTCGACGCCCTCGTCATCGGGACGCCGGGCGTGCCGGAACCGCGGACCGGAGTGCTCGTCCGCGTCGGGACCATCCCGGCCCTCGAGGGAGCGGCTCTGGCCGACCTGGTCGAGGCGCACACGGGTCTGCGGGCGACGGTTGTCAACGACGTCGACCTCGTCGCACTCGGTGAGCAGTCCGAGGGCCACGGCCGGGACGTCCCCGATTTCGCCATCCTGTGGATCGGGTCCGGGCTGGGTTCGGCCATCGTGCTCGGCGGCGACCTGGTCGTCGGGCACCGCGGCGCGGCCGGTGAGATCTTCGACGTCCCGTTCGCCCGGGCGATCGCCGCTTCCGGAGGTCCTCCGACTGAGTTCACCGAGCTCGGGCTGACCACGGACGGCACCCTGGCCCTCGCCCGTCGGAAGCACGGACCCGGGTCCGGGTGGGGCAGCGCCGGGGCGGTCCTCGACGCCGCCGTCCTCGGTGACGTCGGCGCCCGCGAGGTGCTCGCCGAGGTCGGCACGTGGGCGGCCTGGTACGTCGCCACCATCGCGGCGCTGGTCGACCCCGAACTCGTGGTGCTGGCCGGTCCGCTCGGATCACACGATGCGCTCCGCCCGGTGGTCGAGGCGAGGCTCTCCGAGTGGCTCGGATCGCCGCCGGACCTGGTGTCGTCCAAGCTCGGCGTGCGCTCGGTGATCTCGGGGGCGGTGGCGGTGGCGGTGCGTTCCGCCGCTGACGAGGCCTTCGCCCACCGGGTGCTCGCTCGTGATCGGGAGGTCGGGTCGTGACGACGTCGACCGGCGACCGGCCGGCGATCCTGGGTGGAACGCCCGTCCGCTCCGGTGACTACCCGGCGTGGCCCGTGTGGGACGACCGTGAGCGGTCGCTGCTGGTTGGGACGCTCGACGCCGGTGGCTGGTGGCAGGGCGACGGGGCCGTGGCGGCGTCCTTCGCCGATGCGTTCGCGGCGTACCACTCGGCGATGCACGGCCTGGCGCTCACCAACGGCACACACACGCTCGAGGCTGCGCTCGCTGCCTGTGACGTTGGCGAGGGTGACGAGGTCATCGTCCCCGGCATCACCTTCATCGCATCGGCGTCGGCGGTGCTGGCGGTCAACGCCACGCCCGTGCTCGTCGAC
>CAYMKW010000065.1:0-16384 GCA_964391365.1 uncultured Microthrixaceae bacterium
CCCGGCGGCCGGCGCCGTTGCCCATCTGGGTGAACAGTGTAAAGATGCTGCGCCCGACGGCTGCGCCCGGCCCGTTCACGACCGGTCCCGAGCGCCGCCGACACCGACCACCAGCGAACGGAGTCGTCCATGCCGGTCCCCACCAGCGCCGTCTCGGCCGAGCACCGAGACCTCGACCTCCGACTCGTCAGCGGGGAGTGGCCCGCCGACATCCGCGGCGACGCCGTCTTCAGCGCCCCCCAGGTCGCCCGGGATCTGCCGTTCGCCCTCTTCGGATTCGGCGTCGTGTGCCGGCTCTCGCTGCAGCCCGGCCGTCACGGGTCGGCCGAGGATCGCTTCGCCTGGCGCCACAACGTGCTCGACACCCCGTCCCAGCGTCTGCACGCGGCCGCCCCCGAGACGTTCACCGCCGGGCCCACCGGGTACCTGTCACCGTTCGGGTTCCCCAACTGCGCCAACACGGCTCCGCTGCCCTGGGACGGCCGGCTCTTCGCCACCTGGGACGTCGGGCGACCGGTGGAGATCGACCCGGTCGACCTGACCTTCCGGGGTGACGTCGGTTCGCAGGCCTCGTGGGGCACGCCGACCCTGCCCGGGGCGAGCGTGCTGCCCTTCTTCTTCTCGACCGCCCATCCGGTCGTCGACCCGGAGCGTCAGTGCCTCTGGACCGTCAAGCAGTCCTTCACCATGGACGGCGGCACCCAGTTGCACGTCGTGTACTGGGACGGGCTCGGCACCGAGGTCCGCGTGTGGCCGATCACCAACGGCGTCGTCTACGGCTCGGCGCACACGGTGAGCCAGACCCGCGACTTCCTGGTGCTCGCCGACTCCGGCAACTTCAAGGCCGACCCGGGCGAGATGGCGGGAGGGCCCCGGACGGCGACGATCGACGACGACGCCGCGGTCTACCTGGTGCGCAAGGACCAGTTGCTGGGATCGCCTTCCGGCACGCCGCACGAGGGACAGCCATTCCGGGTCGCTCCCACCACGGGGCACTTCTACGCCCGGTGGGACGACGCCGACGGCGTCCGCGTGCTCTTCGAGCACATGGATCGCATGGACCTGGGGCAGCGGCTCCGAGCCGACGACCTGGACGCGCTGGGACGGCCGATCGACCCCGGCCTGGTGGGCTTCTACAACACCGCCATGGCGCCGAGCACCATCTCCGAGGTGCTGTTCGACCCCGCCACCGGGGTGAGCAAGCAGGAGGCGGCGTTCCGCGACGACTGGACCTGGAACCTGGAGCTCTCGGCCATGGACTGGAGCGTCGAGGCGCTCACGAATCCGGTCCTGCACCACGTGGCCTACCAGGGCTACCGGCCCGGTGCGGTCAGCCGCCGGGCGGTCGAGCTCTACGGCGACCGCCTGGGACCGCTCCCGGGCGACGACACCCCCGGGGCCCTGGTCTCGTACCAGCGGGGCTCGCTCGACGTCCACGCCCGGTGGGAGTTCGGGAACCTCGGCGACCACATCACCTCGCCCGCGTTCGCGCCCCGCCTCGACGATCCCCGGGGCGGCCACCACGGCTGGGTCGTGCTGCCGGTCCTGTCCGACGACGGGTTCCGGGTCGAACTGTTCGACGCCGCCGACGTGGGTCGCGGGCCCGTGGCGGTGCTCGCCTCACCGAACCGGGAGTGCGTGCCGGTGCTCCTGCACTCGGCCTGGATGCGGGACGACGACACACCGGTCGACGCCGAGCGACTCCGCTTCCGCGACGACGTCCCCGAGGCGGCGCTCGATGCGCTCGGCCCCGAGCTCGCCGCCGTCGTCCACCGGGTGGCCGACGATCTCGACGCCGCGCTGAGCTGAGCACCGGCCGTCGCGCTCGGTGCGTACGATCTGTACGTGGACGACGAGACCCGGGACGCAGCCACCGAGCCGGTGGTCGCCCCCGATCCATCCCCGACGCACGACACCGACCACACGGCCCGGGACCTGGTGGTCGAGGCCGCACTCGAGGCGGAACGTCGGACCGGGCGGGCCGAGGAGACCGACGAGGAGCTCCGACGGGGTGTCGCCATCCGGATCGCCCGGATGGTCGGCGGATTCGTGCTGATCGGGATCGGCATCGCGCTGCTGCCCCTGCCGGGTCCGGGATGGCTGACGATCGTGATCGGCCTCAGCCTCCTACCGTTCGCCTGGGCCGAGCGCACCATCCTGTTGATCCGACAGAAGGTTCCGGGCATCCCGGACGAGGGTCGGATCCCTCCCCGGACCTGGGTGATCATGGGCCTGCTCACGGCGACGTTCGTGGCCGGATCGATCCTGCTCGGCGACGTCGTCGGTCGCTGGCTGTCCGACGCCTGGTCGGCGATCTGGTCGTGACGTCCCCGAACCCCCCGGAGCCCTTCCTCCTCGATCCGGGCGACGACGCCGAGCGCGTCCCGCTCTCGCTCCGGGTGCTCGACGGCGATCCCGGGCGGGAACGACCGCCCGTCGTCCTCTGTCACGGGTTCCCCGAGCTCGCCTGGTCCTGGCGACACCAACTGCCGGCGGTCGCCGACGCCGGCTTCACCGCCGTCGCCCCCGACATGCGCGGCTACGGCGGCTCCGGCGCACCCGAGGACGTGTCGGCGTACCGGATGGACCGTCTCTGCGGCGACCTGATCGGCGTCCTCGACCACCTCGAGGCCGAGCGGGCCGTGTTCGTCGGGCACGACTGGGGCGGGTTCGTGGCCTGGGCCATGCCGGTCCTGCACCCCGACCGGTGCGCCGGTGTCGTCGGGGTCTGCACCCCGTACCTGCCGTTCCCCACCACCGAGCTGCTCCGGGCCCTCTTCGGCGAGGACGAGCGGATGTACATGCTGTGGTTCCAGCAGCCGGGCACCGCCGAGGCCGTGCTCGACCCCCGGGCGCGCACGCTGTTCACCAAGCTGCTGCGCGGCGGCGTCGGCCCGGAGGACCTCGAGCGGGCACGCGAGCAGGCCGACCCGCCGATCGACGCCAATCCGTTCCTCCACCTCGACACGCTCGTCCCGGTCGGCGAACGCATCGTGGACGACGACGAACTCGAGCACTACGTCCGGGTGTTCGAGCGGACCGGCTTCGGCGGTGGGATCAACTGGTACCGCAACATCGACGCCAACGCCGCTGCGTTCCCGGAACTGGGCACGGTGCCCCTCGACCTGCCGGCGCTGATGCTGAGCGCCGAGTGGGATCCGGCGCTCCGACCCGAGTTGGCCGCCGGCATGCCGAGCCTCTGCTCCGACCTGGAGATGCACGTGATCGAGCGGGCCGGCCACTGGGTCCAGCAGGAGGACCCGGCCACGCTCAACCGGCTGCTGGTCGACTGGCTCCGCCGGCGCTTCGGCTGACACCGGCGTCATCCCGCACATCGCGGAGCAGGGCGATGAGTTCCGCGGTTCGGGAGGCCCAGGTGAACCCGGCCATCACCCGGTCCGCTGCTGCGTGGCCGATCGCCGCCCGGCGAACGGGATCCGTCAACAGTCCCGCCAACGCATCGACCACCGCCGCGTCGTCGTGGGGGTCGACGAGGATTCCGGTGTCCGGACCGCCGACCGCGTCCGGCACGCCGCCCGTGCGGCCCGCCACGACCGGCACGCCCACGGCGGCGGCCTGGATCACGACGATCCCGAACGCCTCGACCTCCAGCCCTCTCCGCCGCTCCCGTGTCGGGAACGCGAACACGTCGCCGGCGGCGTAGTGGGCCGGCAGCTCGGCGTCGGCCACCTGTCCGGTGAACACCACGTGCTCGACCACGCCCAGGCGTCGGGCCTCGTCCTCGAGCGCACCCCGGTGCGGGCCGTCCCCCACCACGAGCAGCGACACGTCACCGCTACGGCGACGGAGTTCGGGCAGCACCCGGACGAGCGTGTCCTGACCCTTCCGCTCGACCAGTCGGGAGACCGTGACGACGACCGGCCGGTCGCCCAGTGCGTAGCGGTCACGGACCGCACGACCCGACACGCCCGGGTGGAACGCCGCCGGATCCACCGCCGGCGACAGCCGCTCGTAGCGTGGCCCCGGACCGAACGCACCCCGGAGCTCGTCGTCGCACCACTGCGACACGAAGGTGAGCGCCGCCGCCTGCGAGCCGACCCGACGGAGCAGTCGACAGCCCAACCGGGTCCGTGCCGCCGTCACCTCGAGCCCGTGGGTGAAGCCGACGTAGGGCACCCCGGTGCGCCGCAGGACACCCGGTCCGAGCAGACCCAGTGGGAACGCCGCCCCGAGGAGGACCACCTCGGCGCCGGTCGCACCGACCAGGTCGACCACCTGCCGCCGAACCGCCGGCGTGGGGAGCAGCGTCCCGGTGTCCCGCCGCACCACGCGGTAGGGGGCGTCGGCGTCGAACGCCTCCCAGCCCTCCGACCGCGACCCGAGGAAGGTGACCTCGTGGCCCGCCCGGACGAGCCCCCGTGCGAGCTGGTCGACGTAGTACTGGATCCCACCCACCCGCGGGGGCAGGTCGTTGGTGACGACCAGGACGCGCAGCGGGTCCCGGTGCGCCGCATCCGACGCCGTCGTCGGTTCAGGGCTCAGTGGACGGCGCCCCGGAGGAAGGCGACCGTCTCGCGCCAGGCCGTCGCGGACGCCGCCGGGTCGTACACCTCGGGACGGGCGTCGTTGAAGAACGCGTGGTCGACCCCCTCGTGCACCTTCAGCTGCACGTCGGCGCCGTGTTCCTCGACCAGCTCCTGTTCGAGGGCCCGCACCATGGCCGGTGGGAAGAACCCGTCCTCGGAGGCGTAGTGGCCGCGCACGGGAGCCCGCAGACGGCTGTAGTCCGGGGCGGCGTTCTCCCAGGGGATGACGCCGTAGAACGGGGCGCACGCGACGACCGTGTCCGGTTCGTTGCAGGCGACGACCAACGCCAGACCGCCACCCATGCAGAAACCGACGACCCCGACCCCCGACGAGGTCACGGCGTCGCTCTCGAGCAGGTAACCGATGCCGCCGCGCAGGTCCTTGGAGGCCTCCTGGACGTTGAGGGCCATCATCAGCTTGCCGGCCTCGTCGGGCTCCGTCGTGGTCGTCCCGTCGAAGAGGTCCGGCGCCAGAGCGGTGAAGCCCTCCTCGGCGAACCGGTCGCACACGTCACGGATGTGCGGCACGAGACCCCACCACTCCTGGATCACCAGCACGCCGGGTCCCGACCCCGACGCCGGGACCGACAGCCAGCCGGACCCCTCTCGGCCGTTGACCGGAAACCGGACCAGTTCTCCCACCGACTGCCTCCCTGGGCACGGCCCGCTCCGTCGTCGGCGGGCATCGTGGCGATCAACGTAGCGGACCGCCGATCCGGGTGGTCGGGGACCCCCCGACTCCGAGGAGAATGTCGTCGTGGACGACATGGGAGCATCCGAGGGCACCGACGCAGGGCGACCCCGGACAGCGGTGGTGCTCGCCGGCGGCGGGTTCAAGGGCGCCTTCGAACTCGGCGCCCTGCGTCACCTGGTCGAGTTCCACGGTGTGATCCCCGACGTGATCACCGCCACGTCCGCCGGCGCCATCCTGGGGACCGTCGCAGCGCAGGCGCGCACTCGCGCTGAACTGCTCCTGCGGCTCGACGAGGCCGACGGCGACCTGATGTCGATGACACGGATCGACGCGGTGTTCGGCGAGCAGCCCTGGCTGCGGGCGCTCGACGGCACCGTGTTCGCCGAACGGATCCGGCGGATGCTGACCGAGGGTGGCCCCGGACCCACAGCCGACGAGGTCGAGGACGGGCCGGGACGGGGGAGTCGCCGCCACCGGGGTCGGCGCCACGCCGACCGGAAGGACCGGGGTCGGCGCCACGCCGACCGGGAGGACCGGGGCGACGACGGCGACGCCCACCCCTTCGCCGGGGCGCTCGAGGTGGTTCGTCGACTCCCCGCTGCGCATCGCGTGAGCGCCGAGCACACCGCCAAGGGCATCCTGAACCTGGATCCCTTCGAGGCCTCGCTGCGGGGCGGCAGCGGCAGCGGCAGCGGCAGCGGCAGCGGCAGCGGCAGCGGCACCGGCACCGGCAACGGCAACGGCAACGGAGTCGCCCCCATCGACCCGAGCCTCGTCGCCCGGGAGGGCCTCGAACTCCGGCTGGCCACCACGAACGTGCGGGACCGGGTGACCCACTACGTCACACAGGACGGAAGCCTGGTCGGCCCCGACGCCCGCACGCCGATCGCCGAGGCCGGCGGGTTCGACCTGATCGACGGGTTGATCGCCTCGGCGAGCGTCCCCGGGGTGTTCCCGCCCCGCGTGCTCGGATCCGCCGAGTACGTCGACGGTGGCGTGCTCGCCAACATCCCCCTCGCTGCGGCAGCGGCCCTGGGACCCGATCGGATCTTCACGCTGGCCGCCTCGCCCGTCCGGGACCCGGAGCACCGCGCCGCCACCCGGGTCGCAGAACAGCTCGGCTACCTCGAGACGCAGGTCGCCAACCTGGCCACTCCGCTCCCGGACGGGACGACCAACACCGTGATCCAGCCGACGATGCTCGTGGTCGGCACCTTCGAGGTGCACCCGGGCCGCATGCGGATCGACATCGACTACGGGTGGCTGCGCGCCCAGGAGGCGGTGGCCGACCTGGACGACGGGAACCGGCCGATCCTCACCACGGCATCCGACACGATCATCGAGCTCCGCCAGCGTGCGTGGGCCATCGAGGTCCGCCTGCTCGAGCGGCGCGACCGGACGGACCTGCAGGAGCTGCGGGACACCAAGGCGGCGATCCGCTCGGCGATCGAGGCCCGCGTCGCTCTGGGTCTCCCCGTCCCCGCCACCGGGGTCGGCTGGGGTCGCCAGTGGGAACTGCACACCCGACCCGTTCCCGACGACCTGCCGGGCGACTTCGACTGACCTGCCGTTCGCTCCGCGCGGGCCGGAATCACCCCGCCAGTCGGAACAACTCCGCGGCGACCGGGCAGTCCGGGCGGCGGTCGAGTCGACCGGGCGCGACCAGACCGTTCGGCCGCACGATCGCGTCGACCGGGGCGGTATCGATCACGTCGAAGCGGGCGTCGAGCGGATCCCCACGCTGGTCGCGGCGACGTTCGAGGGCGGCGAAGGTGTCGGCCGGCAGGACCCGCCCGACGCCGGCCACCAACCAGACCTGCTCGCCCCGATCGATCGCCTCCGGAACGGCCTGTGCATCCTCGGCGTCGACCAGCGCCCGCCCACCGCCGGCAGCCAGGACCGGGACCAGGTAGGGAACGGACGCATCGGAGCCCAGTTCGTCGATCGCCCTGGCGAGCCGGGCCGTGGTGGGGTCGGCGTCCAGTTCCTCGACCGCCGACCGGGCGTCCTCCAACGCGTCGAAACCGCACAGCACCCGGGAGCAGAGCCACCAGAGCGGACCGCACTCCAGTTGGCGATCGACGATCCGTCGGCAGGCGGCGACCATGCCGGCCGGATCGCCCCGGAAGGCCACCAGCGCCGCCGCCGACTCGGCCACCAGCACCTCCGCCGGAGCCCCCCGGGAGCGGGCCACGTAGCGGAGCCGCTCGATCGGGTGCACCCTCGGAGTGTACGCCGCGCTACCTTCTCTGCCCGATGAGCACCGTTCCCGCAGACGTCGAGCTCCACCCGATCGAGGGCGAGTCCCTCACCATGGGCGACCAGACCGCCATGTTCCACCTGGTGGTGGTGGCGATCGATCCGTACACCCACGAGAGCGCCTGGCTGCTCGAGACGGCCGGGCGGATCCTCACGGCCTTTCACGGAGCCGACTGCCGGGTCGCGTGGCTCGTCCGGGCTCCCGCTCAGGACGCCGTCACCTTCCTCGGACCGTGGGCCGAACAGGTGCTGACCTTCGCCGACCCGGACGGCACGGCGATCGAGGCGCTGGGCATCACCGAGATCCCGGCGCTGGTGCACGTGGGAACGGACCTGAGCGTCGTCGGACGAGCCGACGGTTGGGACCCCGCCGAGTGGAAGGCGGTCACCGACAACCTCGCCGACGTCATGGCGTGGAACAAGGTGCCGCTCCCCCGGCCGGGTGACCCGGTGCCGTTCGCCGGCGTTCCCGTCGACGCCTGAGCATCGCCGGGATCGGACTCACCGGGCGAGCCAGCCCCCGTCCACGACGAGCACCTCACCGGTCACGTAGGTCGAGGCGTCGCTCGCCAGGAACAGCAGCGGACCGTCGAGTTCGTGGAGCTCACCCGGACGACCGATGGGCGTGTTCCGCTCGATGTAGTTGCGGCCGGACTCCTGGTCGAACATCGTCGCCTGGGTCATCTCGGTCGGGAACCAGCCCGGGGCGATGGCGTTGACCCGCACCCCCCGCCGGCTCCACTCGCAGCCGAGCTGACGGGTCATGTTGACGACCGCTCCCTTGGACACGCAGTAGACGGACTCGCGCAACGGGGCCGAGCCGACCAGCCCGAAGACCGACGCGATGTTGACGATGCTGCCGCTCCCCCGCTCGAGCATGTGGCGGGCAGCGAGCTGGCACAGGTGGAACGGAGCGGTGACGTTGACGGCCATCGTCAACTCCAGTTGCTCGACGGTCTCGTCCTCGGCGGGCACCGGCACGCCGTACCCGGCGTTGTTGACCAGGACGTCGAGTGCCCCGGTCACGGCGATCGCACCGGCCACCAGCGCCTCTCGTTCACCGGTGTCGGTCAGGTCGGCGGGGAGGACCGCGACGCGATCGCCCAGGTCGGCCGCCAGTGCCTCCAGACGGTCAGCCCGACGGGCCGTCACCACCACGGTCGCGCCGGCGCCGTGCAGCGCCCGGGCGAAGCGATCGCCGAGTCCCGACGACGCGCCCGTCACGAGTGCCGTCCTGCCGTTGAGTCCGAAGAGGTCCACGCCGGGCAACGTAGCGTGCTGGTGTGGACCGGTCCGAGGAACCGACGAGCGCGACGACCGGCCGGATCGACCACGGCTTCACCCACGTCGCGCTCCAGGTCTCGGACCTGGACGCCAGCCTCCGGTTCTACGAGCGGTACGCCGGCCTGAGGCCGGTCCACCGGCGCACCGGCTCGGACGGGGTCCGGGTCGCCTGGATCACCGACCACACCCGGCCGTTCGTCGTCGTCCTGTTGGAGCACGACGTGACCCATCCCCTGGGTGGATGGGCTCACCTGGGTGTTGGCGTCGACGACCGGTCGGTCGTGGACGAGCGGCTGGCCGACGCCGCCGGCGCCGGACTGCGGACCTTCGGGCCGGTCGATGCCGGCCCGCCGACGGGGTACTACGGGATCGTCGTCGACCCCGACGGACACAACCTGGAGCTCGCCTTCGGCCAGGAGGTGGCGTTCACGGTCAGCGACTCGGACGGAACCGACGGAGCCGGAGGGAGTTCGTGACCACGAACACGCTCGAGGCGGCCATCGCCGCCGCCGCGAGCATGGGGTTGAGCAGGCCGAGCGCAGCGACCGGGATGGCGGCCACGTTGTAGGCGAACGCCCAGAACAGGTTCCCCTTGATGGTCGCCAGGGTCCGACGGGAGAGCCGGATGGCGTCGGCGGCGCCGCGCAGGTCGGCGCCCACCAGTGTCAGGTCCGACGCCTCGATGGCGGCGTCGGTGCCCGTCCCGACCGCGATGCCCAGGTCGGCGGTGGCGAGCGCCGCGGCGTCGTTGACGCCGTCACCGACCATGGCGACGACGCAGCCCTCGGCCTGGAGCCGCCGGACCTCGTCGACCTTGCCTCGGGGCAGCACGCCGGCGACGACCCGGTCGATGCCGACCTCGGCGGCGACCGCCCGGGCGGGGGCCTCGGCGTCACCGGTGAGCAGCACCGGCGTCAGCCCCAGCTCCCGCAGCTCGTCGATCGCCGCAGCCGCCGTGTCCTTGGGCCGGTCCGCCACGGCCACCACGATCTGGACCGAACCGTCCCAGCCGGCGGCCACCACGGTGCGGCCGAGCGACTCCTGCTCCTCGATCGCCGACCGCAGCGCCCGGGCGGCCAGCAGGCCCTCCTGGGCCACGAACGACGGGCGACCGGCCACGACCCGGCGGGCCCGGGTCCCGGGGAGCTCGACGACGCCGGTCACGCCCAGGCCAGCCGTGTTCACGAAGTCCGAGGGAGGGACGACGGCGGCGCCGACGGTCCGGGCGTGCGCCACGACCGCCCGGGCGATCGGGTGCTCCGAACCCGACTCCAGCGAGGCGAGCACCGCCAGGGCGGCATCCTCGTCGGCCGTGGGTGCCGCGACCACGGCGACCACCGCCATCTCGCCGGTCGTGACCGTGCCGGTCTTGTCGAGCACGACCGTGTCGACGCGACGTGTCGACTCGAGCACCTCGGGTCCCTTGATCAGGATCCCCAGCTGGGCGCCGCGTCCGGTGCCGACCAGGAGTGCCACGGGGGTGGCCAGACCCAGCGCGCACGGGCACGCGATGATCAGGACCGCCACCGCCGCAGTGAAGCCGTCGGCCGGATCACCGAGCAGCGCCCACACCAGGAACGTGAGCACGGCGAGCACCATGACGACCGGGACGAACACGCCCGACACCCGGTCGGCGAGCCGCTGGATCTGCGCCTTGCCCGTCTGGGCGTCGGCGACGAGCCGCGCCATGTGGGCGAGCTGGGTGTCGGCCCCGACCCTGGTGGCCTCGACGACGAGCCGGCCCGAGGTGTTGACCGTCGCGCCCGTCACCACGTCGCCCGCGGTCACGTCGACCGGGACGCTCTCGCCGGTGAGCATGCTGGCGTCGACCGCGGAGGCGCCCTCGACGACCTGCCCGTCGGTCGCGATCCGTTCACCCGGGCGGACCACGAACCGGTCGCCAACCACCAGATCGTCGACCGGAACGGCCCGCTCGGTGCCGTCGGGGCCGAGCATGTTGGCGGTGTCGACCCCGAGCGAGAGCAGCGCCTCGACCGCGGCACCCGCACGGCGCTTGGCCCGTTCCTCGAGCCAGCGGCCCAGCAGGATGAACGCCGGGACGACGGCGGCCACCTCCAGGTAGGTGTGGTCGCCGCCGGCGGCGAGCTCGACCAACGACGAGCCGTAGGCGGCCAGGACGCCGACGGAGACCAGCGTGTCCATGGTCGCGACGCCGTGCCGGGCGTTCCGCCAGGCGGCCGAGTGGAACGGCCAGGCACACCACAGCGCCACCGGCGTGGTGAGCGCGAGCGCCAACCACTGCCAGCCCGTGAACTGCAGGGCCGGGATCATCGAGATGGCGGCGACCGGCAGACCCAGGGCCAGGCTCACGACCAGCCGGCGGACGAGCCCGGCCGGGGCGCCGTGCACCCCGGAGATGTCCACGTCGGGGTCCGTATGGTCGCCCCGGTCGCGACCTCGGGGGTCGCTGTCGCGGGCGGTCGGCCGGCGCCGGCTGTCGACCACGGGCGTGGCGCCGTAGCCGATCGACTCCACGGCGTCGACGATCTCGTCCACGTCCACGCCGGCGGCGTCGAAACGGACACGGGCGGTGCCGAGGGCGAAGTTGACGGTGGCGTCGACACCGACCAGGTCGTTGAGTCGGGTCTCGACCCGGTTGGCACACGAGGCACAGGTCATGCCGGTGACCGTCAGGTCCAGCTGATCCGGCTCGGCCGCAGCGGCGTGGGGGGCGCTCACGACCTCACCAGTCGGGCGACGGCGGCCGAGGCCTCCGCCAGCTTCTCGTCGAGCGCCGCCGCGTCCGCAGCGGCGTCGACCACGCAGTGGTGCAGATGGTCGTCGAGCAGGCCGAGCGCGACGCCCTGCAGCGCCCGTGTCACCGCCGAGACCTGGGTGAGCACGTCGATGCAGTAGGAGTCCTCGTCCACCATCCGCTGGATCCCTCGCACCTGACCCTCGATCCGCCGGAGTCGGACCAGGTACGCCTGCTTGTCGCCCGTGTAGCCGTGCATGGGGCCAGCATACCCCTATGGGGTACCGGGTCCACTGCCTCCGGTCGTCCGCCCCACCGCCCGTGACCCCTCAGCCCGATCCGGGGCCGTGCTGACGCAACCACTCCGTCATGGCGATCCCCGAGGCCACACCGACGTTGACCGAGCGGGTCGATCCGAACATGGGGATGTCACGGATCTCGTCGCAGGCCGCCAGCAGATCGGCCGACAGCCCGCTCCCCTCCTGTCCGAACACCAACGCACAGTCCCGGGGCAGTGGCCGGCCGTCGATCGGCTCGGAACCGTCGACCACGTCGATCCCGACCAGCGCCAGACCCCGTTCGTCCGCGGCCGAGCGGAACGAGGCCACGTCAGGGTGGTGGTGCACGTGGACGTACCGGTCGGTGACCATGGCGCCCCGTCGGTTCCACTGCCGACGGCCGACGACGTGAACCGCTGCGGCGCCGAACGCGTTGGCGTTCCGGACGACCGTCCCGATGTTCATGTCGTGGCGCAGATTCTCGATGGCCACGTGGAAGGCGAACCGCCGGGTGTCGAGGTCGGCGACGATCGCCTCGATGCTCCAGTAGCGGTAGCGGTCCACCACGTTGCGACGGTCACCGTGGGCGAGCAGGCCCGGGTCCAGCCGGGGGTCGTCGGGCCAGGGCGCCGGGTGGGGACCGACGCCGTGGGTCGGGACGGGCAACGGATCACCGGGGACGGGCCCGCCGGACCCGGATCCGCTCGGTGCCGATCGTCCAGCTGGGGCTGCATTGTCGACCACGGTGCCGGACCGTACCGTGGTGCCGTGTCCGACACCGTCCTGTTGATCGCCCACGGCAGCCGCAATCCGGCCGCCCAGACCGACCACGAACGCCTGTGCGAGCGGGTCGGGGACGCCACCGGCACGACGGTCCGACCGGCCTACCTGGAACTGGCCGAACCGGGCATCGCCACCGCGATCGATGCGGCGGTGGCCGACGGCGCCGACCGGGTGCGACTGGTGCCGGTGTTCCTGCACTCCGGCAACCACGTGGCCCGGGACATCCCCGAGGCCGTGTCGGCTGCCCGGGAGGCGCACCCCGGCGTGGACATCCAGCTCGACGAGCACGTCGGGGCCGACCCCGCTCTGGTCGACCTGATCGCCGCGCGCATCTGAACACCCCCCCGGCCCCGGCCCCGGCCCCCTGCTTTGTGGTGCGAGGCAGGCGCAGCGAGGCCGGCACCACGAGGCCGGAGGGGTTCGCGTCAGGCTGCGACGGGGACTCCACGGAGCCCGCTGTTACCGTGGCGGCGTGGGCCGACTTGAAGCACCGAAGCAGCGGGTCGCGCTGCCCCTGATCGCCACGATCTCGCTCGCCGTGATCGCCGTCGGGCTGCTCGGTCTGCTCCTCGTGGGCGTCATCTCGGCGTTCGACCCCTTCGGCTCCGAGACGGTCGACCGCTCCGGCCCGTCGGTCCTCGAACGCATCCGCCAGCTCGAGGAGTTCACCGCCGCCGACGCCACGTTCACCCAGGACGTCGACCTGACCGAGGACGCCAACATCCTCCCGGACTTCATCCAGGGCGAACGGGTCACGGCCATCGTCACCGGGACGGTCCGGGCCACCGTCGACTTCGGCCAGCTCACCGACGACGCCGTTCAGGTCTCGGACGACCGGACCACCATCCGCATCAGACTGCCGGAGCCGACGCTCAGCGACCCCGAGATCGACGAGGGATCCGCCCGGGTCGTGTCCCGCGACCGGGGCATCCTCGACCGGATCGAGGACGCCTTCGTGTCGAACCCCGTCGACGACGGCCCGGTCTACCGTGCGGCCGAGGAGAAGCTGGCCGAGGCGGCCCGCTCCACCGACGTGCTCGAGCAGGCCCGAACCAACACCGAACGCTGGCTGACGACGTTCCTGCAGGCCGCCGGGTTCACGACCGTTGAGATCACCTGGGCCGAGTCGCCGTCGTGAGCGACGTACCGACCGTCGACTGGGCTGCGCAGGTGCTCGGCGGGACCAAGGTCTACGGTTCCGGCGACACCGCCGTCCGAGCCCTCGACGGGGTCACCGTCGGCTTCGAACGAGGTCGATTCACGGCGATCATGGGCCCGTCCGGATCCGGCAAGTCGACGCTCGTGCAGTGCGCCGCCTGCCTGGACCGGCTGACCGAGGGACGGGTCATCATCGGCGACGTCGACGCCACCCGCCTGGACGAGAAGCGACTGACCCTGCTCCGCCGGGAACGGATCGGGTTCATCTTCCAGCAGTTCAACCTGCTCCCCACCCTGACCGCCCGCGAGAACATCACCTTTCCCCTCGACCTGGCCGGCCGCCGACCCGATTCGGCCTGGTTCGACCACGTCGTGGACACCGTCGGCCTGCGGGACCGGCTGGACCACCGGCCCTCGGAGCTGTCGGGCGGTCAGCAACAGCGCGTCGCCGTCGCCCGGGCACTCGTCGAACGACCGGAGTTGATCGTCGCCGACGAGCCCACGGGCAACCTGGACTCCCGGTCCTCGGCCGAGATCCTCGACTTCCTGGCGCGGGCCACCTCGGAGTTCGGACAGACCGTCGTCATGGTCACCCACGATCCCGTCGCCGCCGCCCGCGCCGATCGGGTGGTGTTCCTGAACGACGGCCGGATCGTCGACGATCTGGTCCGGCCCACCTGGGCCCAGTTGCTCGAACGCACCGGCACCCCCGCCGGCTGACCGGGCACCGTGCTCCGCCTCGCGCTCCGCAACCTGCGCGCGTACGCACCGCGCTTCGTGGCCACGGCGCTCGCCGTCGTCGTGGGCATCGGGTTCCTGGCCGCCGGGCTGGTCCTCACCGGTGCCATGCGCGACGCCCTCCTGGGCACGGTGGACCGCCAGTACGCCGGCGTCGACCTGGCCGTCGAGTCGAGCCTCCAGTTCGAGGGTCTCGGTCTCGGTGTGAGCGAGGAGGACCTGGAACGGATCCGTTCGACCCCCGGGGTGGCGGCCGCCGCCGGGGAACTCGCCGAGCCGGTCCGGATCGTGGACGCCGAGGGAACGACGTTGGCGTCCCGGACCCGCGGCCGGGCCTGGATCGAGGACCGGGGAGGACTCAACCCGTTGACGATCACCGCCGGGTCCGCTCCCGACGCCGGCGGCGTCGTCCTCGACGAGCGAACCGCGGCAGAGGTCGGCGTGGATGTGGGCGACACGGTCCGATTGGCCACTCCGTCGGGGCCGGTCGAACGCAGCGTCGTGGGCACGAGCCGCTTCGGCGACGCGGACTCGGTCGACGACGGCGGGACCGTGTCGTTCGATCCCGAGGACGCGCTGGACGTGCTCGGAGCCCGGGCGACCGGCTGGGAGTCGGTGGTCGTCCGCGTCGACGGCGACGTCGACCGGGTCGCCGAGGACCTCTCGGGCGAACTCGCCGGCACCTCGCTCAACGTCGTCACCGGGCAGGAGTTCCGCGAATCACGCCAGGCCCTCACGGCCGGCCTGGTGGACGTCCTGCGCCCGGTGCTCAACGGGTTCGCGTGGGTCGCCCTCTTCGTCGCCGGATTCGTCATCGCGAACACCTTCGCCGTCGTGGTCAGCCAGCGTCGCCGCGAGCTCGCGCTGGTCCGGGCGATCGGCGGCACGCCCGCTCAGGTGCGTCGATCGCTGCTGGCCGAGGGTGTCGCAGTGGGCGCGTTCGCCAGCCTCCTCGGTGTCCTGGCCGGGGCGCTGCTGGCCGGAGGGGTCGTCCGCCTGCTCGAGGCGCTCGGCTTCCGGCTCCCCGGAGCCGGCATCTCGGTCGGGCCGCTGCTCGTGATCGGCTGCGTCACCGCAGGCACCGTGGTGACGACGGTGTCGGTGCTGGCGCCGGCCATCCGCGCCGGCCGCACCCGCCCCGTCGAGGCGATGCGGCAGGGTGCGGTGGACCGCTCCGGCACCTCGCCGGTCCGCGCCGCCGTGGGCGGGGCGCTCCTGGCGTTGGGCCTGGCGCTGCTGCTGGGCGTCCGACTGGGTGGCTGGACCGCATGGCTGCTCGGTCCCGGCGCCCTCATCCTGTTCCTGGGGGTGATCGTCGGTGGCCCGCTGCTGGCCCGGGCCTTCGCCCGGATCCTGTCGCCCGCCGCCCGCCGCCTCGGGCTGACGACCCGGTTGGCGGTCGACAACACGGTCCGCAACCCGAGACGGACCGCCACGACGGCGAACGCCCTGGTGATCGGGTTGTTCCTGGTCACGGTGGTGACCACCTCGGGTGAGGCGTTCAAGTCCTGGGCCACGGGCCAGTTGGACGCACTGTCGGCCTCGGACTTCATCGTCGCCAGCTCCGGGGCGCCGATCGCGGATGAGGTCCTGGACGGGATCGCAGCCACGGATGGCGTCCGCCGCACCGCCCCGGTGCGCACGACGGCGTTCACCGGTTCGCAGGGCAACCAGACGGCGGTGTCCGGCGCCGACGTCCGCGCCCTGCAGGAGACCACCGGCCTGGAGGTGGTCGAGGGATCGCTCGACGAGGTGGCCGCCGGCCGGGCGGCGGCGGTCGTGGACCTGTCGTCGTTCACCCTCGATGCGGTCGACGACGGTGGTGCTCCGGGCGGGGCGGCCCCGACGACGCTCCCGGACGACCCGACCTCGCCCTTCGGTGGCGGCGCCGGGGTCGGTGACGCCGTCGACGTGGTGCTCCCCGACG
>CAYMKW010000066.1:0-16263 GCA_964391365.1 uncultured Microthrixaceae bacterium
GTGGCCGGCGGAGAAGTCCTCCCGGATCGCAGCGCTCAGGAAGTACGAGACGTGCCGGAGCCGGTCGCCGAACTCCCCCCGGTGGTGACGGCGACGGCGCATGGGGTGCATCTGGTGGACCCGGACGTCGACGAGCGAGTCGCCGCGCTCCTCCAGCGCGTCGAGGAACGCAACGGGCTCGCCGTTGCCGAGCGGGACGATCACGTCCGTCCCCGGGGCGACCCGGTCGAGCAGCGCCGACAACGGCGTCGGTGGCGGGATGCCGATGCTCACGTCGAGGCTCCGTTGCTCACCCTTCGAGTCTGGCAGAGCCCCCGTCCACGGCCGAGCAGCGGACGGTGGAGCGCTCCACCGTCCCGTCTACGCTGATCCGATGTTCCGCTCAAGAACACAGCCGGCGACCGCCGCTCCCGCCCCCGCCGCCGCCGATCAGGCCGGCGCTCCGCCGTCGGCCGTCGACGACCCGGACGTCCTCGCACCCGTCGGCACCGCGGACGTGGACCTGACGCACCTCGGGAACGAACGCAGCTGGCTCGAGCGCTTCGAGTCGGTGCTGGCGCTGGTCTCTCCGCTGACCTCGTCGCCCGGAGCCCCGCTGCAGACCTCCAACTTCATCCGGTCCATGCAACCGTCCCTCATGCCGCGCACCTCGCTGCACCAGGGAGTGGTGAGCGGCCTGTCGGTGCTCTCGGCCCGAGGTGTCAGCGCCAAGGTCGAACAGCTCACCGACCGACTCACCGGAGGTTCGTCGTCGCTGGTGGTGCGACTCGCCGTGCGGGCCGGACTGGTGGGCGCGGGTCGGGGCCTGCGGATGGTCCCACGGGGTGAGGGCGCCGCCTGGCCCTCCGAGGTCGCCCATCTGAGCGGCGAACTCCTCGAACTCGGTGCGGCGGGAGGAGCGCTCTACGACGTGCTCAGCGCCGTGCGGCCCGAGGCGTCCGCCGACGAGCGCAGCGCACTCCGCCTCACGGTCACGACGGGAACCTCGCTCGGGGCGGCTCTGTGGGCATCGCGCCACTACCTGGCCGAGCGGCGGTCGTTCTTCACCGACGACTTCGACAAGCTGCCGCTCACGCTGCCCCGATCGATCGCCAACACCGCGGCGGTGACGGTCGTCGGGACCGGGATCGCCGTCGGCTACCGGGCGTCGCGGCGGGGCCTGCAGCGCTACCTGGGACCGGGGATCACCAAGAACGTGCTGGCCCGGGGCGCCAACGCCGCGTTCTGGGCCGCCGGCACGGCCGGCCTCTACTGGGCGGGGGTGTCGTACATCGGCCGCTCCAACGAGCACGTCGACCCCGGTTACAACGTCGCGCCCACGTCGCCGCTCGTCTCGGGGTCGCCCGACAGCCTCTGCCCGTTCGACGAACTCGGCCAGCAGGGCCGCCGGTTCGTGCTCGACGCACTCGAACCCGGACTCATCAGCGAGACGATGGGCGAGCCGGCCGAGTCCCCGATCCGGATCTTCGTCGGGTTCAACAGCCACCCGATCCACTCGACGAGCCGGACCGAGATCGCGCTCGAGGAGATGGAGCGCACCGGTGCCTACGACCGGAGGTACCTGCTCCTGATCTCGCCGACCGGCACCGGCTGGGTTGACCACACCATGATCGAGGCCGCCGAGTTCTTCACCCGCGGCGACGTCGCCTCGGTCTGCATCCAGTACGGCCGCTACCCGTCGTTCCTGTCGCTGCAGAAGGTCCGTCAGGGTCGTCGGCAGTTCCGGGGGCTCGTCTGGGGGGTCCACCAGCGCCTGCTCGGGATCCCGGAGGACCAGCGGCCCACCGTCCTGGTCTTCGGTGAGAGCCTGGGCGCCTGGGCGTCCTCGGACGTCGTCATGAAGGAGGGCATCGAGGGGTTCGACCGCTACAGCATCGACCGCGCCCTCTGGTTCGGGATGCCCCACCTGGCCAAGTGGTCCAAGGCCGGGCTCGACCGGCCCGGTGCGCTCGTGCCCGACGGCACCGTCGGCGTGTTCGACCGCTGGGAGGAGCTGGAAGAACTCAGCCCGGCCGAGCGCGACGAGCTGCGGGTCGTGCAGCTCAGCCACGACAACGACCCGATCACCCACGTGGACCCGTCGATCCTCTACAGCCGACCGGACTGGCTGGGCGAGCCACGCGGTCGGGGCGTCCCGGAGTCACAGCACTGGTACCCAGTGGTGACGGCGTTCCAGACGCTCATCGACGCCGCCAACGCCATGCGCAACGAGCCGGGCGAGTTCCGCTCGACGGGTCACGACTACCGGGCCGACACCGCCCGGTTCGTCGCCGAGGGGTACCGGTTCCCCTACACCGAGGACCAGCTCGCGAACGTCGAGGTCGAACTGCGCCGCCTCGAGCGGGAACGGGCCGCCCGGATCAAGGGTCCGGACGCCGACGACAGCTCCCCGACACCGACCGCCGAGCCCGCGACTGCGCCCGCCGCCACGACGACGGACGGGAAGCCCGACGGAGCCGACGGCCGACCCTCCGGCCCCGCCCACCACCGACTCGGCCACCGCACGACCGGCGCCCGCTGGTCCACCTCCGGGCGACGCCGGGCGAGCACCGGGGCCGGTAACGAACCGCAGCGTCCGTGAGCACCGCGGGCGGGCCACGAATGGCCGCCGAGCGACCCACCTTCGACCACCTCCCCCACGACCACGGCGGCCCTGCGTGGTGGGATGACCTCTCGGTCCGACCCAGCCGGGCCGTCCCCGAGACCTGGCCGGCGGTCGGCGTCGTCGCGGCGCTGAGCGTGTCGAACGTGATGACGAACCGGGTGCTCCCCCGATGGGCCTACGTGCCGTGGAACGTCGGCGTCGCCAGCGGTCTCGTGTGGTGGGCCCGCACCGCCGGCGGGTGCAGCGGTGCCGAACTGGGCCTGTCCCGCCGGCACCTCGTCGGTGGCCTCCGCTGGGGTGGCGCCGCAGCGGCAGCGGTCGCCGCCGTCTACGCGGCCGGCGTCGCCGTGCCCAGGTCCCGGGCGGCGTTCCGCGACGACCGGGCCGAGAACGTCGTGCCGCTCGAGGTGCTCTGGCGGGTGTTGGTCGAGATCCCGTTCGGCACGGTGCTCGCCGAGGAGGTGGCGTTCCGGGGTGTGCTGCCCGCCATGTTCCGCCAGCGCTTCGCCGCCGAGCCCAACTGGGCGGTCCGCGCCGACCTGACCGCATCCGGGCTGTTCGGCCTCTGGCACATCCTCCCCGCCTCGGGACTGGCCGAGGCCAACCCCACGCTGCGCGAGCTCCCGTCGGGGGCGGCCGCCGCCACGGCGGTGGCGGGCAGCGTGGCCGGGACGACGGCCGCCGGGCTGGTCTTCACCTGGCTCCGCAACCGCTCGGGCAGCGTGCTGGCCCCCGTGATGCTCCACGGGGCGATCAACGGCGGGGCGTACACGGTCGCCTGGGCGCTCGGCCGGGCCGCCGGACGGCCCCCCGGCCGGTCGTGGACCTGGCGACGGCCGATGGGGCGGCGCATCCGGGCCCTCCCCGGAACCCGGCGGTTCGGACGCGGAGCGGCCCGGGCCTGAGCCCGGGCCGCTCGCTGCGATCGGATCGGGGCCCGTCGGGCGGACCCGGGGATCAGCTGCTCACTGCTCCTCGACCCCTTCCATCAGCTCCTCGCCGGTCTGGAAGGCATCACCACCGGTGGCCAGCTTCCAGAGCACGGCGCCCACGGCGCCGCCGATGATCGGCGCGACGATGAAGAGCCACAGCTGGGTCAGCGCCGTCCC
The DNA here is from genome assembly GCA_964391365.1 of uncultured Microthrixaceae bacterium. Lineage (GTDB taxonomy): Bacteria > Actinomycetota > Acidimicrobiia > Acidimicrobiales > Microtrichaceae > SXMI01. The sequence goes on from CAYMKW010000066.1 coordinate 3,715, forward strand.
ACCCTCGAACAGCGCCGGGCCCAGCGAGCGGGCCGGGTTCACGCTGGTGTTCGTGATCGGGATGCTGATCAGGTGGATGAGCGTGAGCATGAAGCCGATGCCGATGGCCGCCTGGGCCTTGGACGCCGCCTTGGTGGTCACACCCAGGATCACGATGAGGAACACGGCGGTGAGGACGACCTCGGCGATGAACGCACCGGGCAGGTCGTAGAAGATGCGACCGTTCTCCTGGCCGTAGGCGTTCGAGGCGAACGCACCCTGGGTGATCTCGAAGCCGCCGGGCCTGCTGGTCTGGATCGCCCAGAGGACCGCCACCGCGGCGATGGCACCGACGCACTGGATGACGATGTAGGCGGGGACCTCACGCCATTCGAACCGCTTCGCCGTGGCCAGTCCGATCGACACGGCCGGGTTGAAGTGCCCGCCCGAGACGTGACCCAGGGCGTAGGCGCCGCACAGGACGGTCAGACCGAACGCGAAGCTCACGCCCAGGTAGCCGATCCCGCTGTTGACGATCCCGGCGGCGTCCAGGGTCACGCCCCCGATCCCGACCTCGTTGCGGGCGCCGGAGAGCGCCTTGGCGGCGAAGATCGCCGACCCGCAACCCCCCAGGACGAGCAGGAACGTGCCGATGAACTCGGCACCCAGTTTCTTGGCCAACATGTGCGCACCTCCGCGGTCCGGTGACGTCGACCAGCGACCCGGTCGACAGGCGGATCGTAGGGAGGTCAGGTTCCGCGGACGCGGATGGTGCCGCTAGGTTGACCGGTGTTCCGCTGCGGCGCAGCGGCTCGCGGGTGTAGCTCAATGGCTAGAGTCCCAGCCTTCCAAGCTGGTCATGCGGGTTCGATTCCCGTCACCCGCTCCAAGCGAACCGGGGCTCCGCAGGGTGCCTCGGTTAGTGTCCCCGGGTCCGGTTCGTGGGGAACCGGCGGACCGTGGGGGGAACCATGGGACAGCTCGTTCGCACTCGCTGGGTCGTCGTCGTGGCCGCGGCCCTGGCACTCCTGGGCGCCGCGTGCGGCGGAGGCGAGTCGTCGTCCAGCGGCGACGGGTCGGGCGGCGACGCCCCGGCCTTCGACCCGCTCCAGGTCCCCTCGGAGTTCCCGACGATCACCGAGGCGGTCGCCGCCGCCAAGGAGGGCGACCTGGTGCTGATCGCACCGGGCACCTACGCCGAGGCCGTCGACGTGACCACCCCCAACATCACGATCCGGGGCGAGGACCGCAACACCGTGATCCTCGACGGCGGGTTCACGCTCGAGAACGGGATCCGCGTCCTCGACACCGACGGTGTCGTGGTCGAGAACATGACCGCCCGCAACTACACCTCGAACGGGTTCTTCTGGACCGGGTCGGACTACTACCGGGGCTCGTACCTCACCGCCTACCGGAACGGCGACTACGGGATCTACGCATTCGACGCGTACCACGGACAGTTCGACCACAGCCTCGGCTCGGGCAGCCCCGACGCCGGCTTCTACATCGGCGAGTGCTTCCCCTGCGACGCGGTGATCGACACCGTCGTCTCGGAGTACAACGGGCTCGGCTACTCGGGCACCAACTCGGGGGGCGACCTCTACATCGTCAACTCCACCTTCCGGAACAACCGGGCCGGGATCGTGCCGAACACCGGCGCCTACGAGCTCTGCTACCCGGAGCGCGAGTCGACGATCGTCGGGAACATCGTCCACGACAACAACAACCTGGACGGGCCCGGCATCGACGTCGCCCTGTTGGCCCAGGGCAACGGGATCCTGGTGCCGGGCGGCGTCCGCAACACGATCGAGCGCAACCTGGTCTTCGACCACGAGCGCACCGGCATCGGCCTGGTCCCCTACCCCGAGGAGGACGCCAACGACACCCCGCCGGCGCAGACCGAGTGGGACACCCCGTGCGAGGAGGTCCGCGACGACGAGGTGCCGCCGATCCCCGCCGAGGACTGCAAGTCGCTCGAGGGGCTCCTCGCCGCCTGCGCCGTCATCTGGAACCCGTTCGAGAACGTGGTCCAGGGCAACGTCGTGTCCGGCTCCGGCCTGGCCGACCTGGCCGTCGCCACGATCGACGTGTTCGGATCCGGGGAGAGCGTCGACACGCTCCGCAACTGCTTCAGCGGCAACACGTTCGCCACGACCGCACCCCAGAACCTGGAGACGCTCGCACCCTGCCCGGTCGGGACCGCCGGATCCGGCGACTGGAACGCCGGCGGCCTCGACCTGCTGACCCTGCTGGCGTCCTCGCCGCCCAAGCCTCCGGCCGACTCGTACCGGACGACACCGGAGCCCGGGCCGCAGGAGAACATGCCCGAGGCGACCACGACGGCACCGGTGAGGTTCACGGGCCCGACCGCACCCGACGTGGCCTCCATCGCCGTGCCGGCCAAGCCGGCTGGCTGAGCGCGCCGTGGGCGAACCGACGATCGGCGCCACCCGGCGAACACTCGCCGCGTGCGCGCTGCTCGTCGGGCTGGGGGTCGTCGCCACCGGCGCCGCGTTCGCCCTGGGGTCCGACGACTCACCGTCGACGACCGCCGCCGCACCACCGACCGGCCAGGGCGCCCACGCCGGGCATGCCGGTCATGCCGGACACGCGGGTCACGCCGCCCCACCGCTCGGCACCGAGGTGGCGGAGCGCCACACCGGCCCCCAGGGTCGGTTCGGGCAGTTCGTCGTCAAGTGCACCTACAGCCACACCGCGCCCGACGACCCGATCATCCACCCCGGTGCACCGGGACGATCCCACAGCCACGACTTCTACGGCGCGACGACGACCGACGCATCGTCCACGGCCGGGTCGCTGCTCGACTCCGACACCACCTGCGACAAGAAGGTCGACACGGCGGCGTACTGGCAGCCCACGCTGTTCAACCGGGGCGTCCCGGTCACGCCGTCCCACATCAACGCCTACTACCGGGCGGCACCGGGCGTGGACCCGACCACCGTGGTGCCCTTCCCGCTCGGCATCGAACTGCTCGCCGGCGACCCCACCGCGACGACCCCCCAACCCGGCGAGGTGGCCGGCTGGGTCTGCGGCGCCCAGACGAACATCCGGTCCGAGCCACCGGACTGCTCGGATCGGGCACCGCTGCACATGGTGCTCACGTTCCCGGACTGCTGGGACGGCGAACACCTCCGCACCGCCGACCACCGCAGTCACGCCGCCTACTCACGCGACGGCCGGTGCCCGGAGAGCCACCCGGTGGTCCTGCCCCAGCTCACCATGGCGATCGCCTACCCGATCGGATTCGGGGACCACGAGCTCACGCTGGCCTCGGGCAACGTGTTCTCGGCCCACGGCGACTTCCTCAACGCCTGGGAACCCGAGGGTCAGGCCCGCGAGGTGACGGCCTGCATCGTCAACGACGTGGTCTGCGACCTGGCGTCCAACCGCGACGAGGACGGTCCGTTCCTCACCGAGTGAACGAGACCCAGCCCGCTACTCGACGACCCGCAGGCCGCCGACCCTGCTCGCTACTCGACGACCCGCAGGCCGCCGACCCTGCTCGCTACTCGACGACCCGCAGGCCGCCGACCATGCCCTTCGTCGTCGTGCCGTGGAGCGAGCAGTAGTACGGCACCAGGCCGGGCTCGTCGACGGTGATCGTGGCCTCGTCGTCGGGCTGGAAGTCGTCGGCCTCGATCGGAGGGAACGCCCCCTCCGTCACCGGCAGGACGTTGTGGACGCTCCGGCCGTCGTTTCTGAACGTGACCGCCGTCCCGACCTTCACCGTGGCGTACTGGGGCTTGAACTTGTTGTCGAGCGCATCGATCTGCACGGACGTCGACCCGGTCAGGTCCACGTAGTCCGACTCCGGCACCGACGCTCCGGCCGAGGCCGTCGAGGTGGTCGGCTCACCGCTCGATGCCGAACCGCCGTCTGCCGTGCCGTCCCCACTACACGCCGCGATCACGAGCGCCGCCCCCATGACCGCAACGGCTGCCGCGGCCCGGACCGCACGAACTCGCCAGCCGTCGAGGATCGATCCGTTCACGTCGCCACTGTACCGACGGGGGTTTCCCCTCGTGCCAACATGCGGCATGACCGCCCGCCGCTCCGCCCTCCGACCGCAGAGCGCACTCGTGCTGGGTGGGGGCTCCGACATCGCGGCGGCCTGCGTGGCCGCACTGGCCGAGCACGGCCTGCGCACCGCGGTGCTGGCGGCCAGGGACCCGGAGGCGGCCCGGTCCCGAGTGGTGGCCGCCACGGACCGGGTGGAACCGGTCCCGATCCGCTGGGACGTCCTCGACCTGTCGAACCTCGACGATCTGTGGTCGGCCACGGTCCGGGCCGTCGGCACGCCCGACCTGGTGGTCTGCGCCGTCGGGTCGCTCGGCCACCACGCCGGGCTCGGCATGTCACCCCGCGACGTCGAGGCCATGGCGCGGACCAACTACGCGGCCCCCGCTGCGGCGCTGGCCCACGTGGCGGATCGACTCGCCGCCGACCCGGGCGACGGCCGAACCATCGTCGTCCTGTCGTCGGTCGCGGGTGTCCGACCCCGCCGGTCCAACTTCGTGTACGGATCGTCCAAGGCCGGGCTCGATTCGTTCGCCCGAGGTCTGGGCGACGCACTCCACGGCTCCGGGGTGCGGGTGCTGGTCGTCCGACCCGGCTTCGTCCGGTCCCGGATGACCGCCGGCCTGGATCCGGCCCCGTTCGCCACCGACCCGGAGGTGGTTGGACAGGCCGTCGCCCGGGCGGTCACCGCCGGACGCGACGGCGTCCTGTCGGTGCCGCCACTGCTCGGACCGCTGTTCGCCGTCCTGTCGAACGTGCCCCGCGGCCTGTGGCGGCGGATCGCCGGCGACCGCTGAGCACTCCGGGACGAACCGTCGCAGGGTGCGGCTAGAGTCGCCGTGTCAGTCGTCCAACCGGACGTCCCCGCACTTCAGTCGTCCAACCGGACGACCACGCACGAGGAGAGCACACAGGTGAGCATCGGACCGGTCGAGTACGCCATCATCGGGTTCCCCGGCAACCAGTTCAACGGCGAGATCGTCCCCGCCCTCGAGGCACTGGTCGAATCCGGCACCGTCCGCATCGTCGACCTCCTGTTCATCACCAAGGACGCCGACGGGAACATCGACGCCTTCGAGTACGAGGACCACGCCGAACTGGCCGCGTTCAGCACCCTCGGCCAGGCCCTCGACGGACTCCTCAACGACGAGGACGTGGTCATGGCCGCCGAGGTGCTCGAACCCAACTCCTCGGCGGTGTTCATCGTCTGGGAGAACTGCTGGGCCCGGGAGTTCTCCCAGGCCGTGCTCGGCTCCGGCGGCGTCGTGATCGCCGGCGAGCGGATCCCGCACCAGATCGTCGTCGACGCCATGGCCCAGCTGGGCCTGAGCGGCGACTGACCCGGATCGACGACACCACCCAACCACCCGCAACTCGAGGAGGAACCACCATGATGCGACGCCGAGCAGGCCGACCCGGACTCGTGGGGACCATGGCCCGCACCGCCGTCATCGCCGGAACCGCAACCGCCGTCTCCGGCGGTGTGGCCCGCCGCCAGCAGGCCAAGGCCCAGCAGTCGGCCGACGCCCAGGCCTACCAGGAGCAGGAGGCCGCTCCGGCCCCGGCACCGGCCCCGGCGGCCGCTCCCGAGCAGGACACCATCACCCAGCTCAAGGAGCTCGCCGCCCTGAAGGACCAGGGCATCCTCACCGAGGAGGAGTTCGCCGCGCAGAAGGCGAAGATCCTCGGGTCCTGACCCGACCCGACGATCCGGCGGGGACGGTCAGTCCTCGTCGGCCTCGGACTCGAGCTGCAGCGACGCGCTGTTCATGCAGTAGCGCAGGCCGGTCTCGGGTGGCCCGTCGGGGAACACGTGGCCCAGATGGGCGCCACAGCTCGCGCAGACGACCTCGGTCCGGGTCATCCCGTGGGACCGGTCCGAGCGTTCCTCGACCGCTCCCCCGTCGACGGGCCGGGTGAAGCTGGGCCACCCGGTCCCCGAGTCGAACTTGGTTCCGGACTCGAACAGCGGCGCATCGCAGACGACGCAGCGGTACATGCCGTCGTCGTGACAGTCCCAGTAGGCGCCGGTGAACGCCCGCTCCGTGCCGGCCTCCTGGGTGACCTGCCACTGGAGCGGGTCGAGCCGGTCCCGCAGCTCCGCATCACTCGGTCGCTGGTACTGCTTCGCTTCGCTCACGCTGCCTCCCGGTGGCTGTGGGGCCCGGCCTGCTCCGTCCGGCGGACCGGGGTAGTGACAGTCTGCCGTCGTCGCCCGGTCAGCGTTGGCCGGGGCCGGGGTTCCGGACCATCGACACGACCGTGCGCCCCCGCTCGTCCCGGGTCCGCGACCGGTCGAGGCGGAATCCGAGCGGATGGTGCCAGTCGGCCAGGTCGTCCACCGAGGTCGCCGGCTCGGCGAGCAGGTGGCGGACGAGCGCCCCCTTCAGGAGCTTGTTCCAGTGGGACACGGCGACGAGTTCGCCGGAACGGTTGGGTTCGAGGAACTCGACGCTCACCTGCTCCAGATCCGTCGGCGCCCGCCAGGCCGCATCGTGCTCCCGGGGCAGCAGGTTCCACACCCGGCGACCGCGGGCCACCCTCCCGACGGCCTCGCTGAGCGGCTCCACCCACCGGCTCGACAACCGGGGGCCACGCCCCGGGGCGGCCCCCATCCTGAGCTTGTAGTCGGGGATCGGATCACCCGGGGCGACGGCTCCCCAGAGGCCGGACAGGATCAGGACGGAACCACCGAGCCGCCGCCTCGACGCCGCGGGCAGGCTCGCCTGGTCGAGTTCGTCGTAGAGGACGCCGGTGTACCGCTCGATCGCCGGGAGGGTCGGAGCGGTCCGCACCGACCGGTTCGCTGCGGTCGCCGACGCCAGCGCCCCGCCCTGCACGCCCAGGAGCTTCCGGCGGGCCGCCTCGCCACCTCGCATGGCGCGCTCCAGATCGGTGAGCACCAGGGTGCGGACGTCGTCGAGGTCGAGGGCCATCCCCCCGGGCGCCCACGGCGGACCCGAACCGCCGGTCGCCTTGCCCTCCGAGGGCGGCAACAGGATCAACGGGAGACGTCGAGCCACGGGATCAACCCCCTTCGACCGCACCAGCGGGAGACACCGGGGGCCGGGCCTCCATCGTGTCCTCAGCGACGAACAACGAGGACGCGTCGACGAACTCGAAGTCGTTGGCGTCGAGCGTCGACAGCGTGGCCAGGTCCCGGTCGTCCCACCGGGCGTCCGGGGTCCCACGGAGGGCGAAGCGGCCACCGGTGTCGGACACGATCAGCCCGTGGCGCTGCAGGGCCCGCGCCACGACGCGGGCCTGGGGGCCGAGCCCGTCGACCGGCGCGTCGGCCCGGAGCCGCATCCAGGATCCCATCGGGGGTGGCCCGACCCCGGGCACCCGCCCGTCGGTCTTGCGGGCCGGCCACACCCACCCCTCGGTGCGGATCACGGGGGTCGTGGCCAGCACGACGTGGTCCACCGAGCCGGAGGCCACCTGGTCGTAGGTGACCAGACCGGGAAGCAGCGGCAGGCCCGAGGCCGTGGTCGAACCGTCCGAGTAGCCCAGGTCGTCCAGGTCCCAGACGGCGCCCGAGTCCGCCTCCCACCGGCCGAACCAGCGGCGGGCCGCGAGCAGCTCCCAGGAGGTGTTGCTCGACGGGTCGTAGGCCACGTAGTGGTTGTCGATCCCGTAGGCGGGCAGCGACTGGATGTACGCCGGATCGGTGATGGGGTACGGACCGGGCGACGACGACCCGGGGAACCGGACGATGTCGACGTCGACGCGAGGGGTCCGGTCGTCCACCACGTTGAACGGGATCCCGTAGACGACCCCGTCGGTCACCCCGCTGTAGAACCCGGGCACCAGGTCGAGCGGCGCACCGGCGGCATCGCGCTGGCTGGCGATCCACTGCTGACTCTCCGCAGCAGCCGGCAGCCCGTCGACGGTCGAGTTGAAGAAGGACGACTCGGGTACCAGTTCCGGGAGCGGCGGGAACGTCGGCGTCCGGAACGGGATCGGGCGGTTGGCCACGACCATGGCCAGGCCGAGCGCGGCGAACACCGCCGCCCCGACGAGCCCCGGCGTCACCCAGCCGGCCGACGGGTCCCTCCGACGCCGGCGCCAGCGCCGCACGGCCAGGACCATCCCCACCACGAGCGCCAGGACCAGGATCCAGAACCCGAGCACCAGGACGAACTGGTCCGAGCCCGGCAGCCGCATGACCGGACCGTCGACGGGCTCCACGGGCGGGGACACTACCGGCCCGCCGCGGTAACTTGACCGCGTGGTCGGCTCGACCGGCCACGTCCCACCCGTTCGATCCAGCCACCCGGAGGTCCCCGTGCCCGAGACGTCGATCGAGGAGTTCACCGCCGAGGCCCGGGCGTTCCTGGACGCCAACGCCACGCCGCGGCCGCCCGCGACCGAGTTCGTCTGGGGCGAGGGCTCCGACGAGGTCGCCGTGTTCGACGAGCGGGACCGGGAGGCCGAGGCCCGCGACGCCGAGGCGGCCCGCGCCTGGCGGCGCCAGCGCTTCGACCACGGGTTCGGGTGGATCGGCGGCCCCGAGAAGTTCGGCGGCCGCGACCTGCCGGCCGCCTACGAGCGCGCCTACCAGTCCGTGGAACAGGGCTACGTCACGCCGAACATGGGGGTGTTCACCATCTCGCTCGGGATGGTCGCCCCCACGATCCTGGCCCACGCCATCCCCGAGGTGCAGGACCTGTACCTCCGCGACCTCTACCGGGGCGACCTGGTGGCCTGTCAGTTGTTCTCCGAGCCGGGCGCCGGCTCCGACCTGGCGTCGCTGCAGACCAAGGCCGTCCGTGACGGCGACGAGTGGGTGCTCACCGGCCAGAAGGTGTGGACATCCAGCGCCCACCTGTCCGAGATCGGCGAGATCGTCTGTCGGACCGACCCGGAGCAGCCCAAGCACCGGGGGCTCACGGCGTTCGTCATGGACATGCGCGCCCCGGGCGTCGAGATCCGACCGCTCCGCCAGATGACCGGCGGCGCCAGCTTCAACGAGGTCTTCCTGGATGAGGTGCGCGTCCCGGACACCCACCGCCTCGGCGAGGTGAACGGCGGCTGGACCGTCGCGCTCACCACACTGATGAACGAGCGCGCCTCGATCGGCGCCGGGGGCGGAGGCGGCTCCGGCATGTTCTCGCCCCGCCGGCTCCACGCCATGCTCGAGCACTTCGGACTCGACCGCGACCCCGTCGTGCGCGACCAGGCCGCCAGGCTGTACAGCGACTTCACCGTGGCCAAGTGGAACAACCAGCGGGCGCTCGACAAGATCAAGGCGGGCGGGCTGCCCGGCCCCGAGCTGTCGACCGCCAAGCTGGCGCTGACCAACAACCTCAAGGCCTACAGCGAGTGGGTCGCCAGCGTGCTCGGCCCGCGGATCCTGGCCGACACCGGCGAGTGGGGGACGTTCGCCTACTCCAAGCTGCTGACCGGCGTGCCCGGCATGCGGGTGGCCGGTGGCACCGACGAGATCATGAAGAACATCGTCGCCGAGCGGGTCCTCGGCCTGCCCAAGGACCCGGGCATCGACTCCAAGGCCCCGTTCAACGAGCTCCTGGTCAACAGCGAGCGGGACTGAACCGAGGGTCGCGACTCAGACCGCCAGCAGCGAGAGCTGACGGTCCCGCTCCGAGGAGGGCACCGCCCACGGCAGCTGGTCGACGAACGACCACGACCGGCGGTGGATCGCGGTGGTCCCGTACCCGGCGAGCGCCATCCGGTGGCGTGGGCTGGGATAGCCCTTGTTCCGTTCGAAGTCGAACCCCGGGTAGCACTCGGCGTCGGCCCGCATGATCCGGTCACGGCGGACCTTGGCCAGGATGCTCGCCGTGGCGATCGACCGGCACGTGGCGTCGCCGCGCACCACGTTGACGGCCCGACCGTCGCCCACGAAGTCCCACGGCCCATCCACCAGGACCCGGTCGACCGCCACGCCCAACCCGTCGAGTGCCCGGCGGGCGGCCAGGCGCATGGCGTCCGACATCCCGAGCTCGTCGCACTCCGCGGGCGACGCATGGCCGACGGCCGATGCCTCGCACCACTCGACGATCCGGTCGAACAGCTCCTCACGGCGGGCCTCGCTCAACTGCTTGGAATCGCGGATGCCGTTGACTCGTCGGTCCCGCGGCAGCACCACGGCGCCGACCGTGAGCGGCCCGGCCCAGGCCCCGCGGCCCACCTCGTCGAGCCCCGCCACGACCTCGAACCCGCTCCGCCACAGCGCCCGCTCGTGGGCCAGTCCGGGAGCGACGTCTCGGGCCACGAACGCACCGTAGCGGCCACCGTCCGCGCGGGGTCAGGACCCAACCGGCGAACTCAACCACTCAGAGCATTCACCCGAACGTGAACCGTGAGAAAACTCTGGCGAACGATTCGCTCGCCGCGTACACATGACGTCAGCGAGCGGCCAGAGTGGGCGGCGCACACGTGGATGCGACCGAGGAGGGTGACGTGCGGGTCGGACCGGGGAACAGGACGGCGACGAGCGCCAGGCCGCTCGAGCCCGCCTGGCCGCACACCGGCGATGTCCCGGCCGACGCCCCCACGGCGCTCGCGGTCGACACCCTGGTCGACGTCCGCAACCGCTTCGACGACACCTGGACCCCCGGGTTCGCGATCACGGACCTGGGCCCGGAGAACTGCCGGATCCGACGGGTCACCGACGACGCTCCCCTGCCCGTCTGGTTCGCCATGGAGGACGTCCGCCCCACCCGAGGGTGAGCCGCTCGGCCCAGCTCGGGTGCCATCCGAACGGCGGCGCGAGACGGTCCACCTAGACTTCCCGGCGTGACCGACCCCGCCATCGCCATCGATCCCGACGAGGCGGATCTCCTCCTCGCCTCGACCATCACCACCGACGAGGGTCGACAGGACCCGTACCCCGCCTATGCCCGGCTCCGCGCCGGAAGTGGCCGATGGAGGAGTGCGTTCGGGGCCCAGTGCCTCGCCAGGTACGACGACTGCCTCGCGGCGCTCAGGAACCCGGCCCTCGGACGGCCGGAGCCCGACATGGACCTCCCGGACGGCATCAGCGGCCGCGAACGGCAGACCCGCGAGGACACCCTCACGATGCTGTTCCTGAACCCGCCCGACCACACCCGGATCCGCGGCCTGGTCAGCCGGGCGTTCACCCCCCGGCGGGTCGAGGAGCTGCGGCCCGAGATCGAGGCGCTGCTCGCACCCATCGTCGACCGCATCGCCGAACAGGGCGGTGGCGAGATCATGGCCGAGCTCGCCATCCCGTTCCCCGTGGCGGTCATCAGCGAACTCCTCGGCGTCCCCCGTGAGGGCAACGAACACATCCAGCCGCTGGTCCGGGCCATCACCGCGTTCATCGACCCGGCGGCCACCGACGAGGCGCTCGTCGAGGGCGCGGCCGCAGGCATGGAACTCGGCGTCTACTTCACCGAGCTCGTCGAGGAGAAGCGGCGCCGGCCCGACGACCGCCTCCTGTCGGCCCTGATCGAGGTCGAGGAGTCCGGTGACCGGCTCTCCACCGACGAGCTGCTCGCCAACACCCTCCTCCTGTATGCGGCCGGGTTCGAGACCACCTCCAACCTGATCGGCAACGGCCTGCGGCTGTTCATCGAACATCCAGAGCAGTGGCGGCTCCTCGGCGAGGACCGATCACTCATCGGCCCCGCCATGTGGGAGATCCTGCGGGCCGACTCCCCGGTGCAGCTCAACAACCGGGTCGTGCTCGACCGTGTCGAACTGTTCGGCGAGACCTGGACCCGTGGCGACTCGTTCGTGATCCTCCAGGGGTCGGGGAACCACGACGACGCGACCTATCAGGACCCCGGGCGTTTCGACGTCACACGGTTCGTCGCCGACGTCCCGCCGCCGCTCAGCTTCGGATTCGGCGCGCACCACTGTCTGGGGGCGCACCTGGCCCGGGCCGAGGGCGAGCTCGCGTTCGGGGCGCTCCGCGACCGGTTCGCCGAGTTCCACGTGGACGACCCCGACGGTCTCGGCCTCCCCCGCTACCGACCGAGCTTCACGCTGCGGGGCCTCGAGACGCTCCCCGTCGTCGCCGCGCCCGCCTGAGCCGAACCGGCTCAGCTGAACGACACACCCGCGTCGCCCGCCGCATCGACGGCCGACGAGCCGAGCAGGGCCTCGCCGGACCAGCCGAGCCCCACGAACCCGGGATCCAGACCCGGCGCCCGGACCGTCGGGGCCGGGTCCTCACCCAGTCCCTCGGCCGCCTCGATCTCCCAGAGCAGCGCCGGTCGCTCACCGTGCCAGCGCAGCGACCACGACAGGGACCCCCAGGCGCACCGGAGCGAGCGCACGTCCATGGCCGCACCCAGCCACGACGGCGAAACCGACCCGAGCACCTCGACGCCGGCGGCGGAATCACATCCCGCCAGATCGAGCACCGGGCACAGACGATCCGCCAGCGCAGCCACGTCCCCACCCGGAAGCCCGTCCTCGGTGGCAGGCCAGGGATCCACCGGCGTCGCACGACTGACCGCGTCCGCGGCCACCCGACCCGCCACGGCGACCGCGTCCGCGGCCACCCGACCCGCCACGGCGACCGCGTCCGCGGCCACC
>CAYMKW010000067.1:0-6775 GCA_964391365.1 uncultured Microthrixaceae bacterium
GCGCCGCAGCGGTCGCCGTGGCCACACCGTGCTGTCCGGCGCCGGTCTCGGCCACGAGCCGGGTCTTGCCCATCCGCCGGGCCAGCAGCGCCTGACCCAGCACGTTGTTGATCTTGTGGCTGCCCGTGTGGTTGAGGTCCTCCCGCTTGAACAGGATCCGTACGCCGAGTTCCTCGGACAGGCGGTGGCACTCGGTGAGCGGGCTGGGGCGGCCTGCGTAGTCCCGGAGGAGGTCGTCGAGTTCGCCGCGGAACACCGGATCCGCCCAGGCCGAGCGGAACGATCGGTCCAGTTCCTGGAGGGCCGGCACCAGCGTCTCGGGGACGAACCTGCCACCGAAGTCACCGAACCGGCCGGTTTCGTCGGGCTCCCCCATCACCGGACCGACAGCGGACTCGTCCTGATCGGCGGGGATGCTCACGTCCGCAACGTACCCCTCGTCGACGCAGTGCCCCAACGTGATTGCTGCGGCGGACGGGTCACAGTCCGGCGTCGGCCCAGTCGAACGGCCCCAGTCCGTCCGGATGGTGCGGTCGGGGGGCTGCGGCCCTGGCCGCCCGGATGAACGCCTGCACCCGGCGGGGATCCTTGCGGGCCGGATCGTCGGCCATCTGCACCCCGGTCGAGGTGTCCACACCCCAGGGGTGAACGGCACGGATGGCGTCACCGACGTTGTCGGCGGTCAGGCCGCCGGCGAGGATCAGGCGGCCGTGCGACGGCGCACCCTCGACCGAGGACCAGTCGAAGACCTTCCCCGATCCGGGCGTGACCCCGTCGACCAGGAGCGCGTCGGCACCGTAGGACTCGACGTGGCGGAGTGCCGGGTCGCCGGCGGCGAGCGCCACGATCAGCGCCTGGCAGTAGGGCCGCACCGCAGCGGCGTCATCGGGCGTCTCGTGGCCGTGGAGTTGCACGGCCCGGAGTCCGGCCTCGAGCACGGTGTCGATCACGAAGCGGGGCTCCTGGTCGCGGAACACCCCGACCGTGACCGTCTCCGACGGCAACCTGCGGGTGATGTCCCGGACCGTCCCGACCGTGACCTGACGGGGACTCGGGGCGAACACGAACCCGACGGCGTCCGCCCCCAGCGCTGCGGCCATGAGTGCGTCCTCGTCGTTGGTGATGCCGCAGATCTTGACGAACACGACTGCAGGGTAACGCCGGGCGGACCACCGCCCGGGGGACCCGTTCCCGGATCCCGACGGGCTCAGCCGTCGCCGATGCGCAGCGCGGCGAGCGCCGCCGCCGGATCGGCGGCGGTCACGAGGTGCTCCCCCACCAGCACCGCGTCGTAGCCCGCGGCCCGCAGTGCCGACGCGTCCTCCGGACCGCGGACACCCGACTCGGCGACCCGCACCAGGTGGTCCGGAATGGCCGCGGCCACCCGGACCGCCCGGTCCTGATCGACCCGGAACGTCTCGAGATCACGCTGGTTGACCCCGACGAGCACCTCGGGACCGACGGCACCGGCATCCGACACCACCGTGGCCAGGGCCCGGTCGAGTTCGTCCTCGTCGTGCACCTCGACCAGCACGTCCAGACCCAGGTCAAGTGCCAGCTCACCAAAGGACGACAACTCGTCGTCGGACAGGGCGGCCGCGATCAGCAGGATGCAGTCCGCTCCCATCAGCCGGGCGTCGCAGACGTCGGCGGCACACACCGTGAAGTCCTTGCGGATGACCGGGAGGCCCGAGGCCTCCCGAGCCACCACCAGGTCCTCGACCGACCCACCGAAGTGCTCGACGTCGGTCAGGACCGACAGGCAGCTGGCCCCGTTCACCGCATAGGTCCGGGCCAGCTCGGCGGCATCCAGGTCGGCGAACAGGTCGCCCTTCGACGGGGAACGCCGCTTCACCTCGGCGACCACCGCCAGGCCGGTGGTCGCGCGGATCGCTGCGGCGAACCCCCGGGGCGCCGGGCACGACCTAGCCGACTCGATCAGCGCAGCCGGGTCGCGTTCATCGGCCAGGGCGGCGGCCCGGTGTCGGGCGAGGATGGCATCCAGGTAGGTGGCCACGGTCCCGACCCTACCGACCGCCCGTTCGCCGCACGACCACACCGACCCGCCTCGACGGACGAGGTCGCGCGTCCCCCGTCAGCCCGGGTCGTGTGCCTTGCTGCGGGCCAGTGCCACGAGCTGCACCCCGATGAAAGCCAGCAGGGCGACCAGGGCACACGTGAGCGCCACGGCGAGCAGCGCCCGGACCCCGGTCATGGCTCCGGCCACGCCGATGCCGATGGCCGCCAGGAACAGCAGTGGTGGTCCGGCGCCGAGCACCCGGCCGATCCCCGTGCGCGGATCGTAGGGGTCGGGTTCGTGGCGCCAGTCGTCCTCGTCCGGTTCGTCGTCGGCCAACGGCGTGAAGTCGCGGGCCGGCCGGGCGAGATGCGGACCGCCGGTGGTCGTCGCTGCGGAACCCAGACCCAGGCGACGGTCGTGCGCGGCCCGACGGACCGGATCACCCAGCTCGGCCCAGGCGGCGTTGAGCTCACGCATCCGCTCCTCGGCCGCCGCAGCCGCCAGCGGATCGCCGATGTGCCGGTCGGGATGGGCGGTCCGGGCGGCAGCCAGGTACGCAGCCCGCACCTGGGCCGCCGTTGCGTCGGCGGGGATCCCGAGGACGGCGTACTGGTCGCTCGGACCCGGGCTCACGCGGGCTCCGGCCCCTCGCCCGCCGCAGCCGGGACCACGGGCAGGTCGACCACCCGGCCGTCCACGGTCCCCGAAGCTCCGGCCACGGTGACGGAGGCACCGGCGTCGACGCTCCGGTGCAGGAGGACCAGCCCCAGGATCCCTCCCAGCACGGGCGAGCACGCCAGCGACGACAGCACGCCGCGGACCTGACCATCGTGAACGACCTCGGCACCGACGACGACGTCGTCCGGTTCGGACAGGTGCTGCTCGATCAGCACCCCGCAGAGCCGGCGGGGCACGTTGCCGCCACGGCTGTCGATCCGGGCGACCAGTTCCTGGCCCGTGTAGCAGCCCTTCGTGAAGCTGACCGAGGCGTCCACGAGCCACTGCCCGGCCTCGGCCGGGATGACCGACTCGTCCAACTCACGACCCATGGCGGGCCAGCCCTGCTCGACCCGCAGCGCATCGGACTCGTCGTCGTCGAGGACCGCCACGCCCGCAGGGACGACCACGTCCGGACCGAGCAGGTCCACACCCGTCAGCCCCCGCCAGTCCGCCGGGGCCTGCAGGACCGCGCCGCAGCCGCTCGTGTCGACGGCGGCCGTGTCGGGACCCCGCAGCGATACGGCCCGCCAGCGGTCGACGTCGAGCGTCACGTCCACACGGAGCAGGAACCGCTGCAGTCGCTGCACGGTGCGCTCGCCCCAGCCGGCGTCCACGTCGAGCACGAACCCGTCGTCGGTGCGCCACACGCGCAGCCAGGCGTCGACCCTGCCCTGTGGTTCGAGCAACAGCGACCAGGTGGAGCCCCCCAACGGGAGCGTGGCGACGTCCGCCGACAACTGACCCTGCAGGAAGGTGGTCGCATCGGCCCCACCGACCGTGACGACGTCTCGTTCCCCGACGATCGCCGCCACCGACGTGCGGGCGGCGACCAGCGGGTTCCGGTTCGGGTCATCAGCGGCGGTGTCGACGTCGTGCACGGCGTCGAGTCTCCCACCCGGCGCGCCGTGACGCCGACCCGATGGCTCGCCGGCTCAGCGCCCGCGACGCTGGGCGGTCATCCGCTCGGCCGACGGCACGGCGCTGAGCAGCGCCCGGGCCTTGTTGCGCGTCTCGAGCTCCTCGTCCCTCGGGTCCGAGTCGGCGACCACACCGGCACCCGCCTGCACCGACGCCCGTCGGAGGCCGGACCCGTCGGGCGGCTCGACGAGCATGGTGCGGATGGCGATCGCCGTGTCGACGTTGCCCGAGAAGTCCAGGTAGCCGACGACACCGGCGTACGGGCCGCGGCGGGTGGGTTCGAGCTCGTCGATGATCTCCATGGCCCGGACCTTCGGCGCGCCGGACACGGTGCCGGCCGGCAGCGTGGCGCGGAGCACGTCGATGGGCGTCCGGCCGGCGGCCAGCCGCCCCGAGACCTGCGAGGTCAGGTGCATGACGTGGCTGTACCGCTCCAGCGTCATGAGTTCGTCGACCTCGCAGGTCCCGAACTCGACGACCCGACCGACGTCGTTGCGGGCCAGGTCCACGAGCATCAGGTGCTCGGCGCGCTCCTTGGGGTGTTCCTGCAGCTCGGCCGCGAGCAGTCGGTCGTGCTCGTCGTCGCGACCACGGAAGCGGGTCCCGGCGATCGGACGGGACACCACCCGGTCGCCGAGCAACTGCACCATGGGCTCGGGCGAGCACCCCACCAGCGTCAGGTCGGGCTCGCGGACGAAGTACATGTAGGGCGACGGGTTGACCTGCCGGAGCGTCCGGTAGACGTCGAGCGGGTCGGCCGTGGTGGTGAAGGTGAACCGCTGCGAGAGCACGACCTGGAAGATGTCGCCGGCGAGGATGTGCTCCTGGGCGACCCGCACGGCGTCCTCGAACTGGCCGGGGGCCATCGACGAGGTCACCTCCACCGCCTCGTCGGCGCGTTCGGGCGGCGTGACGAGCGGCTCGTCGATCGCCGTGGCGCCGTCGGCGGCCATGCGCTGCAACCGGTCGAGTGCGTCGTCGTAGGCCGCGTCGAGCGAGGCGGCGTCCGCACCGTCGGGCACGACGGCGTTGGCGACCAGCGTCACCTGCTGGGACCAGTGGTCGTAGGCAGCGAGCTCGCCGATGACGGAGAGCACGGCGTCGGGGAACCCGCGGTCGTCCGGCGGTGCGTCCGGCAGTCGCTCCACCTCCCGGACCACGTCGTAGCCCAGGTGACCGACGACCCCGGAGTGCAGGGGCGGAAGCGGGTGCCCGAAGGTCGCCTCGTCCGGCGAGCGGTACTCGGAGAGCAGCGCCTCCAGCGCAGCCAGGATCCCCTCGTCGGTCGGCACGTCCAGGTCCAGCGTTCCGCTCACCTCGACCCGGGTCCCGTGGGCAACCAGGCGGGCGAGCGGGTCACGCCCCAGGAACGACCACCGACTCCACCGTCCGCCGTGGTCGACCGACTCCAGGAGGAAGCCCGGCCGGGCCGACTCGTCGTCGCCGCACAGGCGGGTGAACGCCGCCAGCGGAGTGGTCAGATCAGCGAGCAGGGTCTCGCAGACCGGGACCACCCGGTGGTCTGCCGCCAGCGCGTGGAACGCCTCGCGGGTCGGGTGGACCACGATCGGCTCAGACCGGCCCGGGACGGTCGGGCGCCGTGACGTCCGAGCCGAACGGCTGGGCGAAGCAGGTGTACGTGCCGGTGTGGCAGGCCCCGGCACCCTCCTGCTCGACGAGGAACAACAGGGTGTCGCCGTCACAGTCCACCCAGGCCGAGCGGATGAACTGACGGTCGCCGGACGTGTCGCCCTTGCGCCACACCTCCTGCCGGGACCGGGACCAGAACACGGTCCGTCCCTGCTCCAGGCTCATCCGGAGGGTCTCGGCGTTCATCCACGCCATCATCAGGACCGCCCGGGTGTCGACGTCCTGGACGATGGCCGCCACCAACCCGTCGTCGTTGTAGCGGACCCGCTCCAGGTCCTCGACCCGGATCTCGACGGGGGTCACTGCAGGGGCGCCGGCCATGGGGTCATCGTAGGAGGGGGTGGCCCCGGACCCGAAACGGGTTGTGGCTCAGAGGTAGAGGCCGGTGTGGCCGTCGTCGAGCCGCTCGGCGGCGACGGCATGCAGGTCCCGCTCCCGCAGGATGATGAACGTCTCGCCGCGGACCTCGACCTCGGCGACGTCCTCGGGGTTGAACAGCACCTGGTCGCCCTCCTGCACCGACCGGACGTTCGGTCCGGCGGCCCGAACCTCGGCCCAGGCGAGCCGGCGACCCAACTGGGCGGTGGCCGGAATGAGGATTCCGCCCGAGGACCGCCGTTCGGCGTCGCTCGCATCCATCTGGACCAGCATGCGGTCGCTCAGCATCCGGACCGGCAGCTTGTCGCTCCGTCCCATCGACCCGGCCACTGGGCCGGTTTCGACATCCGGGCGGTCGTCGTCGTCCACGGCTGCACCGTACCGCGGGCCGACGCGGACTCCCCCGCAGCGGGATCAGCGGTAGGCGGCGCGCAGTCGGTCGATGGCCGCCCCGAGGACCTCGGGCCGCTTGCAGCAGGCGAAGCGCACGAGCGTCCGACCGTCGGATGGATCCGCGTAGAAGACCTGGTTGGGGATGGCGGCGACACCGGCCCGCTCGGGGAGCTCCCGGCAGAACCCGAGCCCGTCGACCGCACCGAGCGACGCCACGTCCGCGGTGACGAAGTACGTGCCGTCCGGACGGAACACCTGCAGGCCGATCGACTCGAGGCCCTCGCACAGCAGGTCGCGCTGTCGGCTCAGCGCGGCGCGCAGATCGGCGACGACCACCTCGATGTCATCGAGGACCGTGGCGATGGCGTGCTGGAACGGCGTTCCACCCGAGTACGTCAGGTGCTGCTTGACCGCCCGGACCGCCTGGACGAGCTGCGCCGGACCGGACGCCCAGCCGACCTTCCAGCCCGTGGCCGAGCACGTCTTGCCGGCCGACGAGATGGTCACGGTGCGCTCGAACATGCCGGGGAGGGTGGCGAGCGGGACGTGCAGGTGGTGGTCGAACGTCAGGTGCTCGTAGACCTCGTCGGTGACGACGAGCACGTCCCGCTCGCAGCACACCTGCGCGATCGCCTCCAGCTCCGGGCGGGAGGCCACGTGCCCCGTGGGGTTGTGCGGGGTGTTGACGATGACCAA
>CAYMKW010000067.1:6785-16203 GCA_964391365.1 uncultured Microthrixaceae bacterium
GCAGCTCGTCGGGGTCGAAGGTGTACTCGGGAGGCCGCAGGGTGACCGTCCGCAGGGTCGCTCCGGCCAGCGCGACGACGGCTGCGTACAGGTCGAAGTAGGGCTCGAGCACGACGACCTCGTCGCCCGGACCGCAGAACGCCAGCACTGCGGCGGCCAGCGCCTCGGACGCACCCATCGTGATCTGCACCCCGTCCTCGGGGTCGACCTCGAGCCCGTACCGGCGGAGTTGGTGGCGGGCCACGGCCTGACGGAGCTCGGGAACGCCGGCGCCCGGCGGATACTGGTTGTGGCCACTCCGCAGGGCGTCGACGACCGCCTCCACGATGACCGACGGTGGGTCCGAGTCGGGGAACCCCTGCCCCAGGTTGATCGCACCCGTCCGGGCGGCCGCCGCCGACATCTCGGCGAAGATCGACGAGCGGTACGGCCGCATCCGCTCGACCAGCGGGTCCGGATGGGCGGCCGGTGCGCTCACCGCTCCGCCGGCGCCGGACGGACCGTCACCCCCGCTGCAGCCATGGCCTCCTTGGCCTGCGCCACGGTGTGCTCGCGGAAGTGGAAGATGGATGCCGCCAGCACCGCGTCCGCTCCGGCCACGGTGACGCCCTCCACCAGGTGGTCGAGCCCGCCGACGCCGCCCGACGCGATGACGGGCGCCGTCGAGACGTCGACCACGGCGCGGGTCAGTTCCAGGTCGAAGCCGTCGCGCGTGCCGTCACGGTCCATGGAGGTGAGCAGGAGCTCGCCGGCTCCGAGCTCGACGACCCGCGCGGCCCACTCGATGGTGTCCAGTCCCGTCGGGGTCCGGCCGCCGTGCGTGAACACGCCGTGCTCCGGGCCGTCACCGGCCGCCACGCGCCGGCGGCTGTCGATGGCGACGACCACGCACTGGGCTCCGAACTCGTCGGCGATCTCGGCGACCAACTCCGGTCGGTCGACCGCTGCGGTGTTGACCCCGACCTTGTCGGCCCCCTCCCGCAGGAGGCGGCGCGCATCGTCGACCGAGCGCACCCCGCCCCCGACGGTGAACGGGATGAACACCTGCTCGGCGACGTGGCGGACCATCTCGATGGTGGTGTCACGCCGGTCCGAGGACGCCGTGATGTCCAGGAAGACCAGTTCGTCGGCGCCCTCCGCGTCGTAGCGGCCGGCCAGTTCGACCGGGTCACCAGCGTCGCGCAGGTCGACGAAGTTGGTGCCCTTCACGACCCGACCGGCGTCGACGTCCAGGCAGGGGATGACCCGGGCGACGTTCACGACGGCGACGGTAGCGGGTCCGCCGGCCTCGGGCGGCCGGACCCGGCGACCTCAGCCGACGGCGTCCAGGGCGTCGGTCAGGGTGACTGCCCCCTCGTACAGGGCCCTGCCCACGATCGCCCCGGCCAGGTTCGACCCGCCGACGGACAGCGCTGCCAGCGCACGGAGATGGTCGACGGTCCCCACGCCACCGGAGGCGATCACGTCGACACCGGAGCCACCCACGGCGGCGAGCACGGCACGGAGCTGGTCGATGGACGGACCCTCGAGCGTCCCGTCGCGGGCGATCTCGGTGACGACGAACGCCGCCACCCCCTGCCCCGCGAACCGGGTCGCCACCTCGCAGAGATCCAGGCCGGAACTGACCTCCCAGCCGTGCGAGGCCAGGTCGGTCCCCCGGGCGTCCAGACCGACCGCGACCGGTTGCCGGGCCGCCACCTCGGCCACGAGGTCGGGCTGCTCGAGCGCCGCCGTGCCGATCACCACGCGGGCCACGCCCACGTCCGCGAGCGCGGCTGCGGATTCGACCGTCCGCACGCCGCCACCGGACTGCACCGGCACGTCGACCGCGTCGCAGATCGCGGCGATCACCCCGCGGTTGGTCGCCTGCCCCGACCGGGCGGCGTCGAGGTCGACCACGTGGATCCACGGCGCCCCGGCCTCGGCGAAGGTCCGGGCCTGGCCGACCGGGTCGTCGCCGTAGTCGGTCTCGCGCCCGTAGTCCCCCTGGTAGAGCCGGACGCAGCGCCCGCCCCGCAGGTCGATGGCCGGGTACAGATCCATCAGGTGTCGCTCCCCCGCTCGGCGGCGATCCGCACGAAGTTGGCGAGCAGTTCCAGTCCCGGCCGGCCCGACTTCTCGGGGTGGAACTGCACCGCCCGCACCGATCCACGACGGGCCGCCGCCGCAACCGGACCGCCGTAGTCGCAGGTGGCCACCACGTCGTCGCCCATCTCGGCGGCGAACGAGTGGACGAAGTACATCCACGGCGAACCACCGAGTCCGTCGAACAGTCGGTCCGAGCCGGACACGTCCAGGGTGTTCCACTGCATCTGCGGGTGCTTCACCCCATCGGGCAGGCGACGGACCGTGCCGGGCAACAGACCGAGGCCGGGCACGCCGGGCGACTCCTCCGAGGACTCGTACAGCACCTGCATGCCGACGCAGATCCCCAGGAACGGGACACCGTCGGCGACCGCACGCCGGGCGACGACGTCGAGGCCGCGATCGACCAGCGCCCGGACACACGGGCCGAACGCGCCCACGCCCGGCAGGACCACCGCATCGGCGGCGGCGACCCGGTCCGGATCCGCGGTCAGCGTTGCGTCCGCTCCCACGTGCTGCAACGCCTTCTCGGCCGAACGGAGGTTGCCGATTCCGTAGTCGAGCACCGCCACCACCGGCGCGCTCACGGGCGCACCCACCGGGCACGGACCATCAGAGCGTGCCCTTCGTGGACGGGAGCTCCGAACCCTCGACGCGCACTGCGGCGCGCAACGCCCGGGCGGCGGCCTTGACCGAGGCCTCGATCACGTGGTGGGTGTTGCGCCCGCGGACCATCGTCAGGTGCAGGGTGATGCCGGCCGACGTGACCAGCGCCCGCCAGAACTCCTCCATCAGCTGCGGGTCGAACGGCGGATCGCCGAGGATCCGCTCCCCCGGAGCCGACACCTCGTAGTGCAGGTACGGGCGGCCGGACAGGTCGAGGACGGCCTCCACGACCGCCTCGTCGAGCGGAACCCGGATCGAGGCGAACCGCGTCACACCCCGCTTGTCGCCGAGCGCATCGCTCAGGACCGAGCCGAGCAGGATCCCCGTGTCCTCCACGGTGTGGTGGGCGTCGATGGCCAGGTCGCCCACGGCCTGCACCCGCAGGTCCAGTCCGCCGTGTCGGCCCAGTTGGTCGAGCATGTGGTCGAAGAACGGCAGACCGGTGCTGCACTCGGTCGTCCCGGTGCCGTCCACGTCGACGGACACGCTGATCTGCGTCTCCTTGGTCGACCGCTCTCCGCTGGCCCGTCGGGGTGCTCCGGTGTCGCTCACCCGCCAAGGTTCGCACACGCGCACGCTCCGGCCGAACGCCGATCCACTCAGGGCGAGCACACCTCGCCCAGGGCCGCCAGGAACGCGTCGTTCTCCGCCGGCGTGCCCACCGTGACGCGCAGGCAACCGGCCAGCCGCGGCCAGGACGAGCAGTCCCGCACCAGCACCGACCGCTCCACCAGCCCCTGCCAGACCCGGGTTCCGGCTTCGGCGTCGGGGGCACCGGGGCGGAACAGCACGAAGTTGGCGCCGCTGGGCCACCGGGTGACGCCGAGGTCGTCGAGCCCGGCGACCAGCCGCTCGCGCTCCGCGACGATCGCTGCGACGCGGGCCCGCATGTCGTGCTCGAAGTCGAGCGCCACCGTTCCGGCCAGCTGCGTGAGCGCGTCCAGGTGGTACGGCAGGACCACCTGCTCGACGTCGGCGACGAGCCAGGCAGGTCCGACCAGGTAGCCCAGCCGCAGGGCGGCAGCCGACCAGGTCTTGGAGAACGTGCGGGTCACGACCACCGATCGGTCGTCGTCGATCAGCTCGAGTGCGGACCACGACGCGAACTGCCCGTAGGCCTCGTCCACCACGAGCAGTCCGTCGACCCGTTCGACGGCGTCCGCGAGCGCAGCGACCGTCTCCGGTTCCTCGACCCGGCCCGTCGGGTTGTTCGGCGAGCACAGGAACACGAGCGCCGGCCGCTCCCGGTCGATCGCCTCGACCGCGAGGTCCACGTCCAGCGTGAAGTCCTCGCTCCGGTCGACCTCCACGACCTGCGTGCCGCAGACCCGTGAGATGTGGGCGTGCAGCGCATAGGTCGGCTCGAAGGTGAGCGCCACCCGCCCGGCGCCGCCGTAGGCGAGCGACAGGGACTGGAGCACCTCGTTCGACCCGTTGGCCGCCAGGACCTGACGAGCGGTGAACGACCGAACCGGCGTCGACTCGAGCTCGGCGATCCGGGCGCGCAGCGCCGTCGCACCCCGGTCCGGGTAGCGGTGCCAGGCGACCCCGCGGGCGGCCGTCAGCAGCGCCTCGGTGAACCCGGGCGGCGGCGGCTCCGGCGCCTCGTTGGTGTTGAGCCGGACGCTCACGTCGACCTGGGCCGAGTGGTACCCCTCGACCAACGCCAGGTCGTCACGGAGTTGCGGGCGGGCCATCACCTGCTCCCGTCGGGACCCGCCCGACGCACTCGGCGACGGAGCCGGATGCTCTCGGCGTGGGCGTCCAGCCCCTCGGCCGTGGCGAGCGCCTCGACGGCCGGCGCGAGCCGGTCGAAGCCGTCACCGTCCACCGTGACGACGTGGTGCTGCTTGAGGAAGTCGTCGACCGTCAGCGCGGAGGCGAAGCGGGCCGACCCATCGGTCGGCAGGACGTGACTGGGCCCGGCGAGGTAGTCGCCGATCGACGCCGGCGACCACGGCCCCACGAAGACGGCACCGGCGTTGCGCACCAGGTCGAGCAGGGGCGCCGGCTCGGCGACCTGCAGCTCGAGGTGCTCGGGGGCGACGGCGTTCGACACCGCCATGGCCGCCTCCGGCGAGTCGACGACCACCAGGTGACCGCTCCGGGCGAGGGTCGCGGCGATCTCGTCACGACGGGGGGCGGCGTCGGCCAACTCGGTGACGGACGCGTCGACCAGGTCGGCGAACTCAGCATCCCAGGTCACGAACCAGGCGAGTCCGTCGGGCCCGTGCTCGGCCTGCAGGATGACGTCGACCGCAGCGAAGTCGGCAGGGCCGGAGCCGTCGGCGATGACGACGACCTCGCTCGGGCCGGCGAAGGCGGCCGCCACACCGACCCGGTCGGCGACCTCCCGCTTGGCCGTCGCCACCCAGGCGTTGCCGGGGCCACAGATCACGTCGACCGGAGCGATCGACTCGGTCCCGTAGGCCATGGCCGCGACCGCCTGGGCGCCGCCGACCGCGTACACCTCGTCCACGCCGGCGACCGCGGCGGCGGCCAGGGTCACCGGCGCCACCCCACCGGTGTCCCGGTCGGGCGGTACACAGACCACGACCTCCGGGACTCCGGCGACGAGCGCCGGGACAGCCGTCATCAGGAGGGTCGACGGGTAGGCGGCGCGACCGCCCGGCACGTAGCAGCCGGCCCGGTCCACCGGCCTGCTGTAGGAACGGATGTGGACACCGCCCGTGTCGTGGACGACCGGCGGGCGGAGCTGGGCCTCGTGGTGGACCCGGATCCTGGTCGCCGCCAGCTCGAGCGCCACACGCACCTCCTCCGGCTGGGCCCGCAGCGCGGCGGCGATCTCCGCCTCCGGAACCCGGATGGCGCTCAGCTCGACCCCGTCGAACCTGGCGGTCAGCTCCAGGACGGCTGCGTCGCCGCGTTCGCGGACCGCCTCGATCGTCGAGCGCACCGACTCCAGCACGTCCGGATCCGCCCGCTCCGGTCGGGGCAGGCCCGCAACCGGATCGGCGACACCACGGAGGTCCAGTCGGGTCAGCACCGTCTCAACGTACCCGGACGGGCCGGGGTGGTAGGAAGGCATTCGTGAGCCTCCACGCCGACCTCGCCTCGCTCCAGTCCACCCTGGACCAGTCCCTCGAGCGGCTCACCGATGCCGTGAAGTCGGTCCAGGGCACCGAGCTCGACGACCTGGTCGGTGACCTGTACGAGATCGAGCGTCACCTCCGGGCGGCGTCTCGACGACTGGGCCGGACCCTCGGCGAACTGCAGTAGCGGGCCCCGGCGGCCATCGGCACCGGTCGGAAAACGCACCCGGCTCCCCCGAGGGGGAGCCGGGCGGCGCGTCGGGCGGCGGGAGCCCGAGCGCCTGTACCAGGTGGCGGGAACCTGGTTCGGGCGAGTCCACCACAGACCGGCCGAGGCCGTCCACCGAAACGCAACCCGCTGTTCAGACGGTGGACGACGGGCACATCCAGGCGAGAACGCAGCGGTCACAGGCCGGCCGACGCGCCACGCACACACGACGCCCGTGCAGGATCAACCGCAGGCTGAACGCGCCACGCTCGGCAGCGGGGACCATCGGGTTGAGTTCGTGCTCGACCCGGACCGGATCGTCGTCGTCGGTGATGCCCAGCAGCGTCGTGAGACGCAGCACGTGCGTGTCGACCGGCAGGCCGGGCAGCCCGAGGGCGACGCTGCGCACCACGTTGGCGGTCTTGCGTCCGACGCCGGGCAACGAGGTCAGGTCCTCGATCCGCGAGGGGACCTCTCCGCCGAACCGCTCCGACACGCCGGTGGCCATGCCGATGAGGTTCGCCGCCTTCGAGCGGAAGAACCCGGTGGAGCGGATGAGATCCTCGACGTCCTCCGGATCGGCACCGGCGAGCGACGCAGCGTCGGGGTAGCGATCGAAGAGTGCCGGCGTGACCTGGTTGACCCGGGCGTCGGTGCACTGTGCCGAGAGGATGGTGGCGGCGAGCAGCTCGAAGGCGTCACGGTGGTCGAGCTCGCAGATGGCGTCCGGGTACTCCTCGGCGAGGAGCCGGTGGACGAGCTTGGCGCGACCCGTCGGCGTGCGGGGCCGGACCCGGCGACGAGGCCGCTCGCTCGGGTGGTCGGACACGGCCGCACGGTAGCCTCCGCGGCTGGTGGACGAACCCCGACGGATCCCGGCCGAGCACCGCGCGGATGCACTCCTGTGGTGCGACGCGGCGGAGCCACCGCCCGACGGCGCCGGCGATCCCGTCCGGCACCTCGACGAGCTCCGCCGTCCGCTCCCCCTGGAGCCCGAGCGGTCGGGGCGGTGGACGGGCAGCGGATTCCGGCCCTACCGGCCGGGCGCCGACGACGCCGGGTTGCTCGCCGTCAACAACCGGGCGTTCCACTGGCATGCCGACCAGGGCGGTTGGGACATCGACGACCTGACGGGGCGCACGTCGTCCGACTGGTTCCGCCCCGAGGACCTGCTGGTCCACGACGCCGACGACGGCAGCGGGATCGACGGCTTCTGCTGGACGCGGTTCCACCCGGCGGGCGAGGACTCCCCCGCGCTCGGCGAGATCTTCGCCATCGCCACCGACCCCGACCGCCCCCGCCGGGGCCTCGGGCGCGCCCTGGCGGTCGCCGGACTCGACCACCAGTCCCGGCGGGGGGCGACCGTGGCGATGCTCTACGTCGAACGGGACAACACGCCGGCCCAACGGCTCTACGAGTCGATGGGCTTCACGCTCCACCGCCGACAGCTGGGGTACACGGCCGGCGGGCTGGGGCCGGCGAAGGGAGCTGCGGGGCACCAGGACGGGTCAGCACCGTGACCGTCCTCGGCGACGGCCGCTACGACCCCGACCGCGCGCAGCTCGCCGAACTGCTCACCGGTGAGCCCGCCTACCGGATCGAACAGCTCTGGGACGGCCTCTACCGTCAGGGTCGACCGCTGGAGGAGGTGACCGGACTCCCGGCCGCCCTACGCAGCCGACTCGCCGAGACGCTGCCGACGGCACTCGAGGCGGCGACCGAACTGCGGGCCGACGACGGGGCGACCACCAAGTGGCTGTGGAGGCTCCGAGACGGGGCGGCCATCGAGACCGTGTTGATGCACTACGACGACCGGACGACCGTCTGCGTGTCCACCCAGGCGGGGTGCGCCATGGCGTGTGGATTCTGCGCCACCGGCCAGGCCGGTTTCGAGCGCCAGCTGAGCGTCGGCGAGATCGTGGAGCAGGTCGTCAGGGCCCGGTGGGCGGCGGGAGACCGGCGGGTGTCCAACGTGGTGTTCATGGGGATGGGCGAGCCGCTCGCGAATTTCCGTGCAGTCGTGCCGGCCATACGCATCCTGCTCGATGATCTCGGTTTCGATATCTCGCGCCGACGCGTGACCCTGTCGACCTCGGGGCTCGTGCCGCAGATGTACAAGCTCGCCGAAGAGGTCAATTGCGCACTGGCGGTATCGCTGCACGCGCCGGATGACGCGCTGCGCAACGAGCTCGTGCCGATCAATCGCATCCATCCGATCGCCGAGTTGCTCGAGGCTTGCTGGCACTATATCGACGAGCAAAACGGTCGCAGCGTGACGTTCGAGTACGTGATGCTCGATGGCGTCAACGATCAGCTCGAACACGCGCGCGCGCTTGCGCGCTTGATGCGCGGCCGACCGGCCAAATTGAATCTGATCCCGTTCAACCCATTTCCAGGCACGGCGTACCGTCGATCGCCGATGCCGGTGATCACGCGCTTTCGCGACGAACTCATCCAGCGCGGAGTGCTCGCCACGATTCGTCGCACCCGCGGTGATGACATCGATGCCGCGTGCGGCCAACTCGCCGGGCGTGTCAACGATCGAACCCGCGTGCGCCTCGGCGACAAACTTGCTGCGGCGATGAACGCATGAGCGGTCTTGAGTCATGAGCGAGCAGAAACAAGGCGATCTGCTGGCCGGGGCTTCGGCGTCCCCGACGCCGCCCGCATCCCCACCGGCTGCAGCGTCCCCGGTGACTCCCGCCGGTTCGACCTCCGCGGTGTCCGACGTCGATCTCAGCATTGGGCAGACGCTTGCTCGCTGGCGTGAAAAGCGTGGCGAGAGCGTGTCCACCGTTGCGGCTCGACTGCGCTGTGACACGGCCGTCATCGAGGCGCTCGAGTCGGACCGGTTCAATGATTTGGGTGCGCCAGTGTTTGCGCGCGGACATCTGAAGCGCTACGCGGAGTTGCTCGGCGCGCCAGTCGATAACTTGCTCGAGCGCTGGAGCGTGGTGCAGCGTCAAAGCGTCGCCCCGCCTGATCTGACCTCGATGCCACGCACGCGAACCCGCAGCGTCGATACGCGCGTGTGGGGTCGCAGGTTCGGAGCCGCGGCCGTGGCGCTCGTCATCGGCCTTGCAGCGTGGTGGATCCTCAAAGGCTCAGGCACCGCAAAGACAACGCCGGAACAGTTGGCCGCGCAGGCGTTGCCGCCCCCGCCCCCAGCTCCCGCGCCTTTGCCGGTGGCGCCGCCGCCCGCGGCAGCGGACGCCGCGACCGTCGAGCCGGTCGCATCCGAGGTCGTGACCCCGATCGCGGGCGCCACGCCGGCTGCGGTCACTGCCCCGATCGCAGCGAGCGCACCGCCCGTCGTGGGCGAGCGCGCCCGTTTGCGGCTCGCGGCCCGCGAGGACTCCTGGGTACAGGTCGTCGATGCCACGGGTCGCCGTCTGTATTTCGGGAC
>CAYMKW010000068.1:0-15784 GCA_964391365.1 uncultured Microthrixaceae bacterium
AGCAGGTCCCAAGGGTTGGGCTGTTCGCCCATTAAAGCGGTACGCGAGCTGGGTTTAGAACGTCGTGAGACAGTTCGGTCCCTATCCTCTGCAGCCGAAGGTGGATTGAGGAAATCTGTCCCTAGTACGAGAGGACCGGGATGGACGTAGCTCTCGTGTGCCAGTTGTCCTGCCAAGGGCACGGCTGGTTGGCGACCTACGGACGGGATAACCGCTGAAAGCATCTAAGCGGGAAGCCCTTTTCAAGATGATTCCACCCACAGGGTTAACCTGGTAAGGCCCGTGGTAGACGACCACGTTGATAGGCCGGAAGTGTAAGCGCAGTAATGCGTTCAGCTGACCGGTACTAATCGGCCGAGGGCTTGGGATTCACCCACGTAGAAGTTCGTGCTCGCTATGAAGTCCTCGAGGCGCCCTGCGGCGTGCGAGTTGACAACAGATTTCGGTGGCCACAGCGGAGGGGTCACACCCGTTCCCATCCCGAACACGGAAGTTAAGCCCTCCAGCGCCGATGGTACTTGGGACGAGTGTCCCTGGGAGAGTAGGACGCCGCCGGATTTCGTACCCAGAGGAGAGGTGTCCGCACCTCTCCTCTGGCGCGTCCGGGCTGGTTCGGTCGTCCGCGATCGGCTTCCGTCGTGGCGAGGACCGTCCAACTTTGTGGTCGGAACCGGCCCGGCGATTACGGTCGGACCTCCACCCGCAACCCGAACCGACGGAGACGACGTGTCCCCCCAACCCGATGACGACGAACGGCCCCGAGAAGGGGGCCGGCGGCGTCC
The DNA here is from genome assembly GCA_964391365.1 of uncultured Microthrixaceae bacterium. Classification (GTDB taxonomy): domain Bacteria; phylum Actinomycetota; class Acidimicrobiia; order Acidimicrobiales; family Microtrichaceae; genus SXMI01. The sequence continues at coordinate 783 of CAYMKW010000068.1, forward strand.
CCCGTCCCGGGGCGGTCCGAAGCCCGGTTCGAGTGATCGATCGCCAGGGGGTCGTTCCGGTTCATCGCGGTCGAGTTCCTCCTCGAGCGGTCGCTCTGAACCGGGTGGCGGCGCTCGTGGACCGCGACGCGAGAGCGGCGGCTCCAGCGGGTCAGGACCGGCGCGGTCCGGACCCTCGAGGGGCGGCTCCTCCCGGTCCGGCCAGTCACGTGGGGACACGTCGCGTGGTGGACGGCCGGGTGGCGATCGGGACGGCGGTCGGGGGCCGGGTCGCGGGCGTCCGGGCGGCGAGCGTGGTGGCCGGCCGGGTGGCGATCGGGACGGCGGTCGGGGGCCGGGTCGCGGGCGTCCTGACGGCGAGCGTGGTGGCCGGCCGGGTGGCGATCGGGACGGCGGTCGGGGACCGGGTCGCGGACGTCCAGTTGGTCGTGACGGCGAGCGGTCAGGTTCCGGTCGCCGCGATGATCGGCGCCCGGCTCGTTCCGACGAGCGCCGCACCGGGCGTGACCGGAACGATGCCAGCGGTCGCGATCGCAACGCAGGGCGAGCCCCGTCGGCCGATCGTCCGGGTTGGCCGGCACGCCGTGCACCCGATCCCGATCGTCCACCGGCCGCACCGGAACGGGAGGCCGAGATCTGGATCGACGAGGGTGTGATCGACGGCGGTTCCCCGCAACCAACGGGGCGCAGCAGCGCCCGGGGTCACCGCCGGCCGGTTCGCGTGGACATCCCGGAGCTCTCGGGGCTCGTCGGATCGAGCCGGGCCGTGGGACTGCAGGACCAGTTGGGTCAGGCGGCCCGGGAGTACGCCGATGAGCGCTACACCGACGCCCGCCGTCGGCTCCGCCGAGTGCTCGAGCAGGTGCCCGACCTGCCCGAGGCGAGGGAACTGATGGGGCTCTGTCAGTACCGGCTCGGCCGGTGGAAAGACGCCATCCGTGAGCTCAGCAGGTTTGCTGAGCTCACCGGGAGCACCGAGCAGCACCCCGTCCTGGCGGACTGCTACCGGGCGCTGGGACGTCACGCCCGGGTGGCGGAGCTCTGGGCGGAGCTGAGCGAGGACTCGCCGTCCGCCGAACTGGTGACCGAGGGCCGGATCGTGGCGGCCGGATCGCTCGCCGACCAGGGAGACCTGGCGGGAGCGATTCGGCTACTGGCCAAGGGATTCCGGTTCCCGAAGACACCTCGGGAGTACCACCTCAGGAGGGCGTACTCGCTCGCCGACCTGTACGAGCGGGCGGGGGACCTCCCCCAGGCTCGTGCGCTGTTCGGGACGCTCGTCGGCGCCGATCCGGACTACCTCGACGTGGTGCCACGCCTGCGGGCGCTCGACTGACACGCTCCCAGTCGGCGATCCGGGCCGTCGATCCGACGGGCGCCCGCCGTTCAGGTCGCCGACGCCGCGACGATGCTGGCGATGGTGGCATCCAGAGTGGCATCGAACTCGTCGTCGGACTGCTGGGCGGAGAGACCCTCGGTGAGCGCCCGCGAGAAGCTCGCGATCATGCCGTGGTTGGCGGCCAGGAGGTCGTTGGACTCCTCACGGCTGTATCCGCCCGACAGGGCCACGACGCGCAGCACCCGCTCGTCGGCGACCAGGTCGGCGTAGAAGTCCGCCTCGGACGGGAGCGTCAGCTTCAACATGATCGGCGCCGCAGGGTCCACGTCGGCGAGTCGCTCGACGATCCGATCCCGGAGCAGACCCTCGGCCTCCGCCTTGGTGGAGGAGTGGATGTCGACCTCGGGCTCGATGATCGGGACCAGGCCGGCGGAGAGGATCTGGGAGGCGACCTCGAACTGCTGGTCGACCACTGCCTCGACACCCGCCGGGTTGGCGTCCTTGATCACCGAGCGCATCTTCGTTCCGAACACGCCGGCGGCAACGGCCTTGTCCAGCAGCTCGCCGAGTTCGGGCATCGGCTTCATGACCTGGGCGCCGTCGGCCTCGTCGGCGAGACCCTTGTCGACCTTCAGGAACGGCACGACGCCCTTGGTGTCCCACAGGTAGGTCGCCGTCGGCACACCCTCGACCTCGCGGTCCATGGTCATCTCGAAGAGGATCGCCCCGAGCACGCGGTCGCCTCCGAACGACGGGCTCGTCATGATCCGGGTACGCATCCCGTGGATCAGGTCGAACATCTCGTCCTCGCCGGAGTAGGCGGACTCCTCGACCCCGTAGAGCTTCAGTGCCTTCGGCGTGCTGCCCCCGCTCTGGTCCAGCGCGGCGATGAATCCCGTGCCGGTCCGCATCTTCTGGAGCTGGGCGTCGTTCATGGTGGTCGTCACTCCTGTGTCGTTCGTCGATGTCCGGGGCCCCGTCCGAGTCGATCCGGAACGGCCGTTCATGGTCGCACACGGGCGGAGCCCGCCGCCACGACCCGACCCGGGTGGTCCGGGGCGCAACACCCGGCCGGGGGTGTGCGACGATGCGGCCGTGGTGGACTGGGTGGTGGACCTCGACGGTGTGGTCTGGCGGGGTCGTGTTCCTGTTCCCGGTTCGGCCGAGGCGCTCTCCGAGCGGATCGACCTGGGCGAGCGTGTCATCTTCTGCACGAACAACTCCTCGGAGCGGGGAAGCGACAAGGCGGCGACGCTCGTTCGACACGGTCTCCCCGAGGGCGTCGAGGTCGTCACATCCGCCGACGCGGTCGCCACCCTCGTCGAGGCGGGCGCCGCAGTGCTGTGCCTGGGCGGTCCCGGGCTCGTTGAGGCGCTGGCCTCGACCGGCGCCGACGTCGTCCACGCCTCCGACCCGTCGGTCGACGGACCAGGGGTGCCGCTCGACGGCTTCGACCTGGTCGTCGTCGGCCTCACCCGTGATGTCGACTACGGGCAGATCGATCGTGCGGCGGCTGCGGTCCGCGCCGGTGCCGTGCTGCTCGCCTCGAACGACGACGCAACCTTCCCGGGTGAGGACCGCCTCCACCCCGGATGCGGGGCGCTCGTCGCTGCGGTCTCCACGGCGGCGGGCCGACCTGCGGTCGTCGCCGGCAAGCCGAACGAACCCATGGCCCGGCTCCTCCGCCGACAGCTGCCCGGTGGCGCCGTCGTGGTCGGGGACCGGACCGACACCGACGGTCGCCTCGCTGCGGCCCTCGGCTGGCCCTTCGCGCTCGTGCTCTCGGGGGTGACGACCCGGGCGGACCTGCCGCCCGACGTTCCGACGGCGGTCGTCGCCCCGGATCTCCGTTCCTGCGTCGACTCGATCGCGTCGTGGCTGCCCGGCGCGTTCGGGCCTGTCGACGGGGGTCGTTGATCGTTAGGCTCGGTTCGTGCGGCGCCGACTCGACCTCGAGCTGGTCCGCCGAGGACTCGCAACCAGCCGGAGCGAGGCCCAGGAGCTCGTGGCCTCCGGCCGCGTGACCGTCGCCGGGGCCCCGGGGACCAAGCCTGCACGGCTCGTCGACCCGGCGGAGTCCGTCGTCGTCGCCGGCGAAGGCCCCCGATTCGTCTCCCGTGGCGGCCTCAAGCTCGAGGCGGCGCTCGAGCAGTCGGGTCTGGACGTGGGCGGAGCCCTCGTGCTGGACGCCAGAGCGTCGACCGGCGGGTTCACCGACTGTCTGCTGCAACGAGGTGCCCGCAGGGTCGTGGCCATCGACGTCGGCCGGGGTCAGCTCCACGACCGCCTGCGCTCCGATCCGCGGGTCGACAGCCGGGAGCGGACCAACGTCCGGCACCTCGACGTGGCGGCACTGGCGGCGCCCTCCGAGGACGGCCTCGTCGACGGGGTCGTGGCGGACCTCTCGTTCATCTCGTTGCGAACGGTCCTGCCAGCGCTGCGTCGGGTGCTCCGGGACGACGGCTGGATGGTGCTGCTGGTCAAGCCGCAGTTCGAGGCGGGGCGAGCGATCGTCGGGCGTGGTCGGGGCATCGTCCGCGACCCGGCGGCTTGGTCGGCGGTCCTCGAGCAGGTCGCCGGGTCGGCGGTGGAGGCCGGAACGAGCATCATGGACGTCGTGGTGGCACCGATCAGGGGAGCGGACGGCAACGTGGAGTTCCTCCTGGTCCTCCGAGCGACTCCGGGGCCGGGCCCATTCGGCGAGGACGAGCGCCTCGCCATCGACCGAGCGGTGCGCGACGCCGCGCTCAGGGAACAGCACCCGGTCGGCGGCGAGGACGTGACGGTGGATGACCTGACCGGGGGAGCGGCCTCGTGACGACCTTCGCGCTGTTCCTCCGCCCGGAGGGCGCGACCGACATCGCCGGCCGGGTCGCTTCGTGGCTCCTCGAGCGGGGCCATCGGGTCCGGCTGCGGGCCGAGGCGGCCGTTGCTGTCGGGCGGGCCGACCTGGGCGTGGACGAGACCGAACTCGTTCCCGGAGCCGACCTCGTCGTGAGTCTGGGCGGTGACGGGACGATGCTGCGTGCGGCGTCGCTCGCAGCCGTCCACGACGTGCCCGTCCTGGGTGTGAACCTGGGCGACCTGGGCTACCTCACCGCGGTGGAGCCGTCCGGGTGCGTGGTGGCCCTCGAGCGGTTCCTGGCCGGCGCCTACGAGGTCGAGGAGCGGATGCGTCTCGCCGTGACCGCTCCGGGACTTCCCGCCGGCACGAGCGCCCTCAACGAGGTCGTGGTGGAGAAGGCCGGCTCCGGGCAGACCGTTCGACTCGACGTGCGACTCGACGACGTCCCGTTCACCTCCTACGTGGCGGACGGGCTGATCCTGGCGACCGCCACCGGTTCGACCGCCTACTCGTTCTCGAGCCGGGGCCCCATCCTCGACCCCAAGCTCCGGGCCGTGGTGACCACACCCGTTGCCGCACACATGCTCTTCGACCGGTCGATGGTGCTCGACGCCGACTGTGTCGTCACGGCGACAGTGGCCGACGACCGGCCGGCTGAACTGAGCATCGACGGCCGCGAGTTCGGAACGCTCGAGCCGGGCGCCGAGCTGCACTGCACCGGTGCCGAGCGTCCGACACGACTGGTCACCTTCGGGGGGCGGGACTTCCACAGCGTGCTCCGCTCGAAGCTGGCCCTCGGCGACCGCTGACGGTTCGCCCGACGAGTCCGCTTGCCCGTTCGCGACACGGGGCCGTCCTCTACGCTTCGGCCACCATGTTGGTGGAGCTCGCCGTGCGCGACCTGGGGGTGATCGCCGACGCCCGGGTGGAGCCCGGTCCGGGCGCGACCGCCCTGACCGGTGAGACGGGCGCCGGGAAGACCATGATCGTCGAGGCGCTGGAGTTGCTCCGGGGCGGTCGCGCCGACGCTGGTCGTGTGCGGACGGGTGCCGATCGTGCCGAGGTGGAGGCGCTGTTCGTGGTCCGGGATCCGGATGCGCCGCAGGGTGAACGCGAGCTCGTGCTCCGGCGGGTGGTGCCGGCGAGTGGCCGGTCGCGCGCCTACGTGGACGGCCACCTGGTGCCGGTCGCCCAGCTCGAGGCGCTGGCCGCCGACCTGATTGAGATCCACGGGCAGCACGCCCAACAGGGTCTGCTCCGTCCGGCGGCGCAACGCGATGCGCTGGATCGGCATGCGGGTGTCGAGACCACGGGACTGGACCGGGCCATCGCCCGGGTGCGGGAACTGCGGCGGCGTCTGGTGGAGCTGGGCGGCGACGACCGTTCCCGCGCCAGGGAACTGGACCTGCTCCGGTACCAGCTCGACGAGATCGACGCCGCGGCACTGGCGCCCGGCGAGGCCGAGCGTCTCGACGACGAGGAGGACCTGCTCGCCGGTGCGCTCGAACACCGCGCCGCCGCCGAGGCCGCGCTCGAGATCCTCGCTGCGGACGGTGCGGTGGGCGACACGCTGGCCGGTGCTGCGACCCGGCTCTCGGGTCGGGGCCCGTTCCGGGCGACCTCCGAGCGGCTCGCCTCCCTCGGGATCGAGCTGACCGATGTCGTCGGGGATCTCCGCGAGCAGCTCGATCGGGTGGAGGTGGACGATGAGCTGCTCGCCGAGGTTCGTGCTCGCCGGCAGCTCCTGGTCGAGCTGTGTCGCAAGTACGGCGAACGGATCGAGGACGTCCTGGACTTCGCACAGGAGGCGCGCCGTCGCCTCGAGGAACTGGAGCGTCGTGAACTGGAGGCGGCCACGATCGACGAGGATCTGTCCGCCGCCCTCGCCGAGGTCGCTCGAGAGTCGCAGCTCGTCGGGGATGCCCGTCGCGCCGCCGCCCCGGGTCTCGCAGCGGCGCTGGCCGAGCGCCTGCGAACCCTGGCGATGCCCGAGTGCGTCATCGAGATCCGGGTCGAGGACTCGGCGGAGCTGCCCGGAGCGGGCGACCGGGTGACGGTCCTGCTGGCGGCCAACCCGGGCGCTCCACCTGCTCCGCTGCAGCGGGTGGCCTCCGGCGGTGAACTGAGTCGCGTCATGCTCGCACTGCGCCTGGTGTCGTCGGGAGGTCCGCCGACGATGGTCTTCGATGAGGTCGATGCCGGCATCGGTGGGGCCGCCGCGACGTCGGTGGCCGAGGCGCTGGTCGGCGTGGCGTCCGATCACCAGGTCCTGGTCGTGACCCACCTCGCCCAGATCGCTGCAGCCGCATCGACCCAGGTGGCCGTGACCAAGTCCACGGACGGGACGGAGACGTTGACGACCGCCCGTCGGCTGGAGGAGGCCGAGCGTGTGGTCGAGGTGTCGCGCATGCTCTCGGGCTCCCCGGACTCGGACACGGCCCGCCGCCATGCCGAGGAGCTCCTCGCGGCGAGGGGCGGTCACGCTCCAACGGACGAGCGGGTCCCCACGGCGAACGGTGCCCGACGGTGACCGGCATCTTCCGACGTCGCGACGTGGCCGAGTCGGCTGCTCCGGAGCGCAGCGGCGTGGTCGGCACCGCTCGTGTCGACGAACGGACCAAGGACCTGGTCGCATACCTGCAGGCCGGAGAGGTCGCGGTGATCGACCACGAGGACCTGGACCGGATCGCCGCCGAGGGGCTCGTCCGCTGCCAGCCGGTGGCCGTGCTGAACGCCGCCGTGTCCTCCACCGGGAGGTACCCGAACGAGGGGCCACTCGTCCTCCTCGAGGCCGGGATCCCGTTGGTCGACGACCTGGGGCCGGAGTTGATGCGGCGGATCGCCGACGGCGATCGGGTCGTCGTCTCCGGAGGAAGCATCGCCCTGGCCGACGAGCCCGAGCGGGTGGTCCTGGAGGGTCGGCGCCAGAGCACGGCAGCAGTTCGGGCCGTGCACCTCGAGAGTCGCTCGAACATGGGCGGGGCCCTCAACAGCTTCGTGGAGAACACCGTCGAGTTCATCGACGCCAACCGGGACATCCTCGACGACGAGATCGACGTGCCGGACCTGGGTCGGGACTGGCACGGTCGGCAGGTGCTGCTCGTCGTCCGGGGCAACGACTACCGGGAGGACCTGCTCCTGCTCCGACAGATGGGCTACGTGCGCGAGGTCCGGCCCGTGCTGCTCGCTGTCGATGGCGGCGCGGATGCGCTCATCGAGCTCGGGATGCGTCCGGACGTCATCATCGGCGACATGGACTCCGTCTCCGACGATGCCCTCCGTTGCGGCGCTCAACTCGTCGTGCACGGGTACCGGGACGGTCGGGCCCCGGGGGCCGAGCGGCTACGTCGCCTCGGGCTCGACCACGCCGTCTTCACGGCATCGGGCACGAGCGAGGACGTCGCCATGCTCCTCGCCTACGGGTTGGGAGCCGAGCTCATCGTGGCGGTCGGGACGCACTCGTCCATGGTGGACTTCCTCGACAAGGGCCGGGCAGGCATGGCGTCGACCATGCTGACGCGCATGAAGGTCGGCCCGGTACTGGTGGATGCCAAGGGGGTGAGCCGTCTCTACCAGGGGCGTCTCCGCAAGCGGGACCTCGCCGTGCTGGTCCTGGCTGCGCTCTTCGCCATGATCGTGGTGGTGTTGATCAGTGAACCGATCCGTCTCCTGATCCGTGCCAACTGGGTGCTGTTGACCGGATTCGTGGTCGGCGGGGGCTGGTCGTGATCAACTTCCGATTCCACCTCATCAGCCTCGTCGCCGTGTTCCTGGCCCTCGGGATCGGTGTCGCCGCCGGCGCATCGTTCATCGACCGGGCAACGGTCGAGTCGCTCCAGGGCCGTGTCGAGGACCTCGACAGCGCCTACCGGAGCCGAGGTGCCGAGCTGGACGCAACGAGGGAGCAGTTGGCGGTGGCGGACCGGCAGGCGTCGGCCCTGGCGGGGGACCAGAGCTACGCCCTCCAAGGTCGTCTCGACGACCAGGCGGTCGTGCTGGTCGTCAGCGACGGTGTTCCGGCCGAGCTCCTCTCGTCGATCCGAACCACGCTGGCCGCCGCCGGGGCGGACGACCCGGCGGTCGTCCGGATCCTTCCGGCCGCGGACTTCGACGAGGAGGGAACGGCCGGCCGGGTCGCTGACGCCCTCGGTGTCGATGTCGACGACGGAGCGGCACTGCGGCGACGGGTCGTCTCCGGCCTGGGGGCGTCGCTCGCCGCGCTCAGCGGTCCTGCCGGCCCGGGGACGGCGTCGACGTTGCCGGCCCGTCCGGACACCGTTCCGGCGGACGCGGCAGCCTCCATCGAGTACCTGCGCGTGCTCGACGCCGAGGGCGTCGTCGCCGTCGAGTCACCCGATGGGGTGTCGCAGGCCACGTTCGGCGGGTCGGCGGGTGCACGCTTCCTCGAGGTCATCTCGGCGAGCGACGCGGTGTCCACCGAACTCGTGATGATCCCCCTGGCCGAGTCGGTTGCGAACTGGGCCCCGGCGACGATGACCGTGGCGTTCGCGGGACCGCCCCGTGCCGACGGCACCCCGGCCACGACGACCTCGAGCGCACCGGACGTGGAGCCGTCCGACCCGGCGGCGTCGCTCCGGACCGCTCCGACGGCGGATCGGCTCTCGACCGTCGACGACCTCGAGGAGTCCTACGGGCGCATCGCCGCGGTCTACTCGATCGCCGCCCAGCGCGCATCGGGCACCGTCGGTGCGTTCGGTGCGGGGCCGGACGCCGTGGCGCCGTTCCCGACGGTGCCTCCGGGGTGAGCACCCTCGGCGAGGCGGGTGAGGCCTCGCTCGACGCCGTCTCCGACCCACTCGCAGGGGCAACGGATCGGAACCGCGCCGCCGGTCGGATGGCACTCGCCACCGTCGTCAGCCGCGGGAGCGGATTCGTTCGGACGGTCACGGTCGCGGCGGTGCTGGGTGCGACCTACCTCGGGAACACCTACCAGTCGACCAACGCGATCCCGAACCTCGTCTTCGAGCTGGTCGTCGCCGGTGCGCTCCAGGCCGTCCTCGTCCCGGTCGTCGTCGAACGGCTCGACCGGGGGCGGGATGATGCGACCCGGGCCGCATCGGCGGTCCTCGGGGTCACCACCGCCGTCCTGGGAGTCCTGGCGATCGTTGGCGTGCTCCTCGCCCCGTGGATCGTGCGCGGGCTCACCGTCGGGGTCGACGATCCGGCCGTTCGTGACCAGCAGGTCGCGCTCGGGACATTCCTGCTCTGGTGCTTCCTCCCACAGGTGGTCTTCTACGGGCTGAACCTGGTCTCGACCGCGATGCTCAACGCCAGTGGTCGGTTCTCGCTCCCGGCGCTCGCTCCGACGGTCAACAACGTCGTCGTGGTCGGCGCCTACCTGGTCTTCGCATGGATGCGCGGTGGCGCCCCGCCGTCACTCGACCTCAGCGTGCCCGAGGCCCTCGTGCTCGGTCTCGGCACGACGTTCGGCGTGGTCGCGTTCTGCATCGTCCCCTACATCGGCGCCCGACGAGCGGGGTTCGACCTGCGCCTGCGCTGGGAGCCGCACCATCCGGCCGTGGCCCGCGTCGTTCGACAGGGCGTGTGGGCGGGTGGCTACCTGGCCGCCAGTCAGGTCGTGCTCGTCGTCATGCTGGTACTCGCCAACAGCATCGAGGGCGGTGTCGTCGTCCAGCAACTCGCCTACGCCCTGTTCCTGCTGCCGGTCTCGCTGCTCGCCGTCCCGGTGGTCACGACGGCGTTCCCGGCGCTGACCCGGCTGGCCGGGCGAGGGGACTGGTCCGCCTACCGAACCGAGGTGGCCCGGACCGCCCGCTTGGTGTTGTCGACCTCCGCTGCAGCGCTGGTCGTGCTCGTGGCGGGTCGGGATCTGCTCGCCGAGTTGGTGTCGCTGGGGAACGCTGCGGTTGCGACCGAGGAGGTGGCACGCGCCATCGCCGGCTTCGCGCTCGGACTGCCCGCGTTCGCAGCGGTGCTCCTGTTGACCCGTGCGAGTTACGCGCGGGGCGAGGTCCGGAGTCCCACCGTCGTGGCCTGCGGGGTCGCCGTCGTGGCGGCGATCGCCACGACGATCCTGGCCCGGAACGCCCCGGCGGACTGGCGAATCGCTGCGATCGGTGCCGGACACGCGCTGGCGCAGTCGGTGGGTGCGCTCGCACTGACGGGTCTCATGGTGCGCGACCTCCGACGCCACGCGTCCTCAGCCTCCGACGGCTCGGGCGCAGAGCGCACCGGCCGGATCGGGTCGGAGGATCGATCGTGAGCGAATCGGCGGGACGCCCTTCGGCGGAGCGCCTGACGGTTCTCCAGGTGCTCGGTCCCGCGGTGGGAGGGATCCGGGCGCACGTGGCGGCGCTGGCGCCCCGTCTGGAGGAGCGAGGCGTGCGGGCTCCGGTCGTGGGCCCGCCGGGAGTGCTCGGCGAGCTCGGTTGCCAGAGCGGGGTGGTCGACGTCCCGGGTCGACCGGTGCCCGTGGAACTCCTGCGGGCCCGTCGTGCGATCCGTCCGTGGACGAGCGACGCGGACGTCGTCCACGCCCACGGCCTGAAGGCTGCTGCGGTGGTGCCAGCCGGTCGGGGCCGGCCGCCCCTCGTGGTCACCGTCCACAACGTGGTCCTTCCCGATGCCCGCCGGGTCGGACCCCGATTCGGATCGGCCGCTGCCACCGGGGTGCTCGGGCGGGCGGACCGGCTGATCGTCCCGTCGTCAGCTGTCCTCGAGGGACTGTCGCCCCGCCTGCGTCGGCGGTGCCGGATCGTGACCCCGGTGGTGAACGCACCGGTCGTCGACCGTCCGGCCTCCGAGGTGCGGGCCGCGTGGGGGGTCCCCGACGATGCCCCGCTCGTCGTCTCCGTCGCTCGACTCCACCGTCAGAAGGCCCTCGGTGACCTGCTGGCGGCCTGGCGACGAGTGGCCGCCGAGCTGCCGTCCGCCCGTCTGGTGCTGGTCGGCGACGGTCCGGAGCGGGCCGGTCTGGAGCGGTTGGCCGGTCCGGGGGTGATGTTCGTCGGCTCCGTCCCCGGAGCGGCCGACGAACTGGCGGCGGCGGATCTCGTCGTCGTCAGCTCCCTGTGGGAGGCGGTACCGCTCGTCCTGGTGGAGGCACTCGCGCTGGGTGTACCGGTGGTCTCCACGCGGGTCGGCGTCGCGCCGGCGGTGGCGGCGACGGATCCCTCGGTGAGCGTGGTCGACGTCGGTGACGTGGCGGGTCTCGCTCAGGCCATCGTGGCCCGGCTTCGCTGCGGCCCCCGGGACCTCGACCGGACGTCCCCCGGTCTCGCCGAATGGTGTGACCCGGACGCCCTCGTCGACCAGATCGTCGAGATCTACCGGGAGCTGGTGTGAGTCCGGCTCCGGTCACGCCCCGCCACCCGGCCCGGCTCGCCGTCGGCCTGCTCGCTGTCCTCGTCGTGCTCGTGGGCCCGACCGCGACCGGGGCCGCCCCGCTCGAACAGGGGGACGGTCGGCCCTCCGACGGGCGGATCCTGGTGGTGAGCATCCCCGACCTCACCTGGGCGGATCTGGACCCGGCCGGGACCCCACGGCTCTGGTCGATCGTCACGGGAGCCTCGGTCGCCCTGCTGAGCACCCGGACCGCCGACGACGTGGACGGTCGGGCCGCGGCCTACCTGACACTCGGCGCGGGTCGGCGGGCCGGTGCGGCTCCGGGGCCGCAGACGGGCCTGGCCGATCAGCGTGGCGACTCCGTCCTGGTCCCGGCCTTCGGGCGTCAGGTCGAGACCAACGAGGATCTTCGTTACGGGGCGATTCCCGGCGCCCTCGGCGGGGCGCTCGCAGATGCCGGCCTGGGAGTGGCGGTGATCGGTGACGCATCCGCGACCGCGGACGGGGTCGACGGGCGTGCCGTTGCCCTCGCCACGGCGGATTCGACCGGTCGGACACCGATCGGACGGGTCGACGGGCTGTTGCTCGACGATCCCACGGCACCGACCGGCACCTGGCTCGACCGGACCGCCGTGGTGGAGGCGACCGAGACGGCTCTCCGCTCGAGCGCCGTCGTGATGGTGGAGGCGTCCGACGTGGAACGTTCGGTCGGTGCCGCAACGGACGGCGTCGACCGGGCTGAGGACGACCTGGTGGGCCTGCGCCGGACCGACGAGCTGGTCGGTGAGCTCGTGGAGCTGATCGACCCGTTCGTGGACACCGTGCTGGTGGTCTCGCCCACGTCGCCGGAGGGTGATCGACGACCTGGGGTCTTCGCCTGGACCGGACCGGGTATCGGTCCCGGGCCGGTGCGCTCGGCCTCGACACGCCGCGACGGGTACGTGTCCCTGAGCGACGTGGCGTCGACCATCCTGGGGATCGTCGGGCTGCCCGTCCCCTCCGACGTGGCGGACACCCCGATCGAGCCGCGGGTCGACGAGGACGGGACGGCACCAGCGGCACGGATCGAGGCGCTCGCGGCAGCGGCAGACCGTGCGACGGATCGGGACCGGACGGTGGGCCCCGTGAGTGTGCTCATGGTGCTGTCCTCCGTGCTCGCCGGCCTGATCGGACTCGTGTCCGCGCGGAGCGGAGCTGCGGCTCCCCCCTGGGCCCGGTGGGTGTGCGCCTCGGCGATGTCGCTGCCCGTGGCGGCGTTCCTCGTCGGCTGGTGGCCGGGGGTCACCGCCGGTGTGCCGTTGGTGCTGGCGGGAGTGGCGCTGGTCGCCGGAGCGATCGGCCTGGCCGCCCTCGGGTCGGCTCGGCGGCTCGGCCCGGACACGACCCCCATCGTCCCGGCGGCGGCCACCGTGGTGGTCCTGCTCGTGGACGTCCTCGCCGGCGCCCGCCTCCAGATCGACACCCCGTTGGGCTACTCCGCAACCGTCGCCGGCCGGTTCGCCGGCCTCGGCAACCAGGCAGCGGCGTACCTGCTCGCAGCGACGCTCGCCCTGCTCGCGAGTGGATGGGTGGTGCTCGAGCGTCGTGGCCGTCCCGACCGGATGCTCCTGGCATGGTCGGCGGTGGTGGCCACGGTGGTGGTCGTCGTGACCGGAGCCCCCTGGTGGGGCTCCGACGTCGGTGGCCTGCTGGCGGCACTCCCGGCCCTGGTGACGGTCGTGGTCGTGTCTCGTGACCGCGGTCGGCTGCGTGGTCGGGTGGTGGTGGGGGCCGGCGCCGCCCTGCTCGTCGCCGCCGGCCTGCTCGTGGCGGCGGGACTCTGGGACCGATCGCGGCCGGCGTCGACGCGGACCCACCTGGGCCGGTTCGTCGACGACCTGCTGGCCGGAGACGCCGTCCCGGTGCTCGAGCGCAAGCTGGCGGCGTCCTGGGACGTCATGGTGTCGACGCCGTGGACCGTGGCGGTCCCTGTGCTGCTGGCGGGACTGGGATCGCTCGCATGGATGCCGCGCGGCAGGCGGTGGGCCGTCGTCGAACGGCATCCGGAGCTGGGCGCCTTCGGGGCGTCGGTCACGGTGGCGGGTGTCCTCGGGTGGGCGCTCAACGACTCCGGGGTGGCGGTGGCCGCGGCCATGCTGGCGGTCGCGGTGCCCTACGTGTCCTGTGTCGCGACCGCGCCTGCGTCGGTCGTGCCCCGGGAGACGGACGCCACGCCGTTCGTCGACGGGCCCGCTGCGACCGGGGCGGCCGCGTGATCGCGTCCCTGACGTCGGTGGTGGTCGGCGTGGTGGTCGGCGGAGCGATCTGGATGGCCGTCCGGGAGGTGTTCGACGCCGGCGTGTTCGCCCGGACGAACCACCGGGGCGCGCCGGTGCTGACCTCCGTGGGCATCGTGATCCCGATCACGGTGACCCTGCTGGCGGGCTTCCTCCGGGTCATGCAACTGCTCACGCAGCGGGCCCCCGGGTGGGACCAACTGGTCGGTCCGACGGTCACGGCGGCGCTCGGGTTCGGGCTCTTCGGGCTGCTCGACGACCTGGCCGGGACCGGCCAGTCCGGCGGATTCCGGGGCCATCTCGGTGCGCTGGCGAGGGGGCGCGTCACCACGGGCGCGCTGAAGCTGCTCGGTGGGGGAGCGGTGGCGCTGCTGACCTCCGCGGCGCTCGCACGCGGCGACGAGGGGCTGGTCGGTGCGTTGCGGGACGCGGCGATCGTGGCTCTGGCGGCCAACGCCGCGAACCTCCTCGACCGGCGGCCGGGCCGGACCACCAAGGTTGCTGGTGCTGCGTTCCTGGGCCTGGCCCTCTGGTCCGGTTCACCGACGCTCGTGGGTCCCGGTGTCGGCGTGGGCGCAGCGATCGCCCTGCTGCCGTCGGAGTTCCGGGAACGGATCATGCTCGGAGACGCCGGTGCCAATGCGCTGGGAGCGCTGGTGGGTCTGGCGACCCTGGCCGCGCTCCCGACGGCAACGGCCCGCTGGGTGGTCCTGTCGTTGCTCCTCGCCCTCAACCTGATGAGCGAGGTCGTGTCGTTCTCGTCGGTGATCGACGCCGTCCCCCCGCTCCGCTACCTCGATCGACTCGGGCGGAGGACGGAGCCGGAGGACTGACCAGAGCGGCGCCGGTCCGTCCGGGCAGGGTTCACGGGCTCCGGAGGGTGCCGCGCTATGGTCGACTGAACGGACACCAGGAGTGTGAGTGACCAAGCACATCTTCGTCACCGGAGGCGTCGCCTCGAGTCTCGGGAAGGGCCTCACGGCCTCCTCGCTCGGTCGTCTCCTGAAGGCCCGGGGACTCCGGGTCACCATGCAGAAGCTGGACCCGTACATCAACGTCGACCCCGGGACGATGAACCCGTTCGAGCACGGCGAGGTGTTCGTGACCGAGGACGGCGGCGAGACCGATCTGGATCTGGGGCACTACGAGCGCTTCACCGACGAGTTCCTGACCCGCGACTCGAACGCAACGACCGGGTCGATCTACCAGGCGGTGC
>CAYMKW010000069.1:0-15377 GCA_964391365.1 uncultured Microthrixaceae bacterium
TTCTCGGTCGCGGACCTGGGGATCGTCGGCGACGTGAACAAGGTCCTCCCCAAGCTCATCGAGGCGCTGCAGAACCGGTGAGTGCGATCCGATCCGCGCACGAGGGCCCCCGGGAGGGGGCCCTCGTCGCGTCCGGACCCACGGCGCGACCCAGACGCTGGTGGTCGAACTGGGCCGGAAACCAGCGGTGCCTGGCCGAGGTGCTGGCGCCATCGAGCGAGGGTGAACTCGCCCGGATCGTCGCAGTGGCGGCCGAACGCGGGTACCGGGTCAAAGCCGTGGGATCCGGTCACTCGTTCACCGGGCTGGCGCTGAGCGACGCGGTCCTCATCGACCTCCGGGACCTGGACCGGGTGCTCGGTGTCGATCGCGAGGCCGGCACCGTCACGGTCCAGGCGGGCATCCCGCTGCGGCGACTCTCGGAGTTCCTCTGGACGCAGGGGCTCGCGCTCGAGAACCTGGGCGACATCGACGTCCAGACGCTCGCCGGCGCGACCGCGACGGGGACGCACGGCACCGGAACGGGGTTCGGCTGCCTGTCGAGCCGCATCGTCGGACTGCGCATCGTCGACGGTCGGGGCCTCGTGCACCGCTGTGACCGCTCGAGCGAACCGGAGCTGTTCCATGCGGCCCGGGTGGGTCTGGGTGCGCTCGGCATCGTCACGGAGATCACGCTGCAGGTCGTGCCCGCGTTCAACCTCCACGCGATCGAGGAGCCCCGGCGTGTCGACGAGGTCCTCGAGTCGCTGCCCGATCTGTTCGCCTCACACGACCACTTCGAGTGCTTCTGGGTGCCGCACACGGGCTGGGCGCTGACGAAGACCAACCGACGCACGACCGAGCCGGTCCGGCCCCGTTCCCGCTGGGACGCGTTCGTCCAGGACCGGGTGTCGACGAATGCGCTGTTCGGGCTCGTCAACCGGGTCGGGGTCTGGCGACCGAGCGCGATCCGGCCGTTGGGTCGACGCCTCCCCTCGGCCGGTCGGGTGGAGCAGGTCGACCGCTCCTACCGGGTGTTCGCCTCCCCCCGTCACGTCCGCTTCGTGGAGATGGAGTACGCCGTCCCGCTCGAGGCCACCGTCGAGGCGGTCCGTGCCGTCCAGCGGATCGTCGCCGGGTTGGGTGCCCCGGTGAGCTTCCCGGTCGAGGTCCGGGCGACCGCTGCCGACGACATCCCGCTGTCCATGGCGTCCGGGCGGCCGACCGGGTTCGTGGCCGTGCACTCGTACCGGGACCACCCGCACGAGCGGTACTTCGAACTGGTCGAGGCGGCCATGCGGGACCTGGGCGGCCGACCACACTGGGGCAAGCTCCACCGTCGTCGGGCCGCGGACCTTGCGCCCGCCTACCCGCAGTGGGATGAGTTCGCGGCGGTACGGGACCGGATGGATCCGGACCGCCGGTTCGCGAACCCGGAGCTCGAGCGGGTCCTGGGACCCTGACCGCAGGGCTCAGGCCCGCCGGTCGGTCGCCTCGAGCGCCCAGGCCAGTCCGTCGTCGGGATCCTCGACCGCGATCCGGCACCACCAGCCCACGTCACCCGTGGTCGGCCCCCACGACCACCAACGCAGTTCGCCGGCCGCCTCGCCGACCCCGTCCGGCCAGTCGTCGTCCACGCCGGCGAGCACCGCCATGGTCCACCAGGCGTCGAACCGACCGGTCGCTGCGCCGCGTCGGGGGCCGTGGGCGGCACCCGACGCGGCTGCCCAGGCGAGCAGCGCCGCCGCCGCTCCCGGGCGCAGTTCGCTGCGGTTCAGATCGCCGAGCCGGCGGGCGGGCGACGGGTCGGCGGCGACCAGCGTGGCGATCGCATCGTCGGCCGATCCCTCGACCCCGCAGGCAGCGACGCTCCCCGAGCTCCGCGACGACCAGTGGCGGAGGGAGTCCACCAGGGCAGTGGTGCCCTCCTCGCACTCGGCGGCGATCGTCCGGACCGTCCCGGCGACGGCCCGACCCGGCCCGGGTGACTCCGGGGCGGGGAACCGGCCCCCCTCGGGGCGGTACTCGGCGAGCGGGTAGCCCGTCTCCCAGGGGAGCAGGCGGTCGGGGAGGTCGTCGGGTCGGTCGTCCGGCCCCGTCGCGCCGGCGATCTCCTCGCCCCGCAGGACCCGTTCCTGCGCGACGAGCCGTCGGACGACGGGATCCCGCAGGTGCGCGTCGAGTTCGGACCACGTGTGCGACTGGGCCACCACCTCGGTGAGCGGTCCGGGTGCCAGGTAACCGCCTCCGGCGTCGACAACAGGGCCGGCGACCTCGGCCGGCGCCTCGAGGGCCAGCCGGTACTCGGCGAACGAGGCCACCGGCCACAGCTGGTGGCCGGTGGCCCCCGATCGACGGCACCGGTCGGCCAGGTCGACGAGTGCGGGCCACGCCCGCCGCTCGCAGCACCGTTCGACCTCTCGCAGGAGCTCGTCCAGGTCCCCGGTGCGGATCCACGCCTCGACGCGGTCGTCGTCCCCGGTCCCGTCGCTCACACCAGTGGCCACGGGTACCGGCGTCCCGTCGGGTCGTGGGGGAACGTGCCCGATGCGATCAGGGCCGACGCCCGGTCGGCGAGCGCATCGAGCTCGCCCCGGTCCAGGAGGGCTCGCAGCGAGGGCGGGAACCCGCCGTCGAGCAGACGACGGACATCGGCGAGCACCTCCTCGTCGATCCGCTCACCGGCGAAGTCCCACAGGACCGTGCGCAGCTTGAACTCCACGTGGAAGGTGAGCCCGTTGTCGATCGCCCAGACCCGGTCGTCCTCGTCGAACAGCACGTGACCGCCCTTGCGGTCCGTCGAGTTGGCGAGCAGGTCGAAGGCGCAGAGTCGCCGGAGCGTGGCCGCCAGATCCGGTCGCTCCCGGAGGGTGAAGTAGTGCTCCTCGTAACGGGCATCGACGAGCATCTGGAGGGACCCCTCGCCGAGCGGGCCGTCCTCCCGGGCGACCGTCGGCGGGACCAGGTGCCAGCCGAGCAGGTCCGAGACCACCCCGGCGGCGACCTCCCGGCGCCAGAGCCCGTCGGGGAAGTCCCACAGCGGTCGCTCACCGCGAGCCGGCTTGTAGACGGCCGGGACGAGGTCGTCGCCGAGTCGCGCCTCCACCAGGTAGGTCCCGTTCGAGGACCACGGCATGCGGCCAAGGACCTCGAGCTCCCCTCCGGCGAGCACTTCCGTCACCTCGTCGTCGTCCGGACGCAGCGAGGAGCGGTACTCGTACGGTCGGCCGGGCGATTCGACCACGACGGATCCATCGTCGTGCTCGTCGTCGTACTCGTCGATCTCGTCGAACGGGTCCTCGTCGTCGAACACGTCAGTTCCAGCGGGGACAGCTGTGTCCGTCGGCCTCGACGGGCTGCTCGCAGAACCGACAGGTGGGGCGACCGGCGGCGACGAGCTCGGCGGCCGACTCGGCGAAGGCCACGGCCTGGGCGGCGGTGATGGTGATGTTCGCGCTCGCACCGTCGCCGGGTTCGTCGGGGTCGTCGCGCTCCCAGGCCTGCTCGTCGAGTTCCTCGGCAGCGATGAGCACGGTGCCGGAATCGGCGTCGGCCGCCACCGCCAGATCGCCGACGGTCCAGAGCTCCACGACCGGTTCCACCAGGCCGACGACGTCCCGGTCGGGCTCCGGGTCGCCCAGCTGCTGAGCCAGGTGTGCCAGGTACTGCCCGAGCGCCCGGACCTGTTCCTTCTCGACCCGGAGCGTCACGACCTGCGATCCGGATCGGGCCTGCAGGTAGAAGACCCGGCGGCCCGGCTCGCCGACCGCACCGCAGACGAAAGCGTCCGGACGCTCGACCGAGAACGACTCGCTCACGACGGCGCCAACCCGCGCAGGTCGTCGCCCGTCGAGTTGGTGCACAGCACCAGTGGGGCACCGGCGCCGAACAGGATCGCCGTGACCGAGCAGGGCGAGATGCTGGTCCGCTGGAAGAGGTCGAGGTGCACGCCGGCGGCCATGGCCACGGCCGCCTTGATCGGATCCGCGTGCGAGGTGGCCACCACGGTCTGGCCGGGGTGTGCGTCGGCGAGCAGCAGGAGCTGGTTCCAGATGCGGGCCTGCATCTCGACGAACGACTCGCCGCCCGGGAAGCGGAAGACCGACGGGGTCGACTGCACCGCCGTCCACTCCGGGAGCCTGCGGAGCGTGTTCAGCCGCCGGCCGGTCCAGTCGCCGAAGTCGCACTCGAGCAGGCCGCGGGCCACCCGGACGCGGTTGCCGGTCGCCCGGGCGATCGGCGCAGCGGTCTCACGGGTCCGCTCGAGCGGTGAGGCGTACACGGCATCGACCCGGTCCAGGGAGCCGATCCGATCCGCCACGTGTTGGGCCTGGGCCCGGCCCTCGTCCGAGAGGTGCAGACCCGGGGCGCGACCGGGCAGCACGGTGCCCGTCGTGGCGGTACGACCGTGGCGGACGCAGAGGATGAGGGTCGGCCGCCGCGGGCGGCGCGACCTGGACGGACTCGGCACCGCGGCATCCTACGCTCCGCCGGTCGGCGTCCCGCAGGCGACCGAGGTCACCCACGATGGGTCGATCGGCCCCTGTCCGAAGGGTCCCCAGCGGCCGATGAGGTGGTTCGTGCGACGAGCGAACCGAACCCGACAGGACCCCCCGGCTCCCGGGGCCACGGACGGAGCGGCCCAGTCGGTCGGCGACCGGATCGGGGCCCACGTCGGCGACGGTGAGGTCCGCATCCCCGCCGGTCCGAGTGGGCTGTGGGGCGCGCTGGCCGAACGGGCGGGCGACGAGCACGCACGGAGCGGCGTCGTCGCCGCGGTCGACCCCGGGATGTTCCCGACCCGGATCGCCGGGGGCACCGACGAGGCTCAACGGCGGGTGCCGGCCGGACGATGAACGCGGGCCCCGGCCCGCAGGATCGCCGGGAGCGGCCCGGACCGACACGCTGGTGAGTGGGCGGGACCCGTTGGTTCCGTCGTCGGTCCGGCCGCTACCGTGCGGGGGTCCCCGACACGAGGTGCCCCATGCCAGAGTCCCGCCGTCACGTCCGAGCCGCCCTGGTCGCCCTCGCCCTCGGTGCGTTGGTGCTGTCGGCCTGTGGGGGCCAGACGCAGCCCAGGGAGTACGGCGAGCAGTACGAGGCGAACTTCATGATCGGCTGCACCGGTGTGGAGCCCAACGCCGACGGCGTGTTCGAGAACCCGGATCTGGGTTCGGTGCCGTACTGCGAGTGCGTCTACGACGGGCTGGTCGAGAAGGTCCCCTTCGAACAGGTCGAGCAGTTCGAGGAGCAGCAGGCCCAGGAGGAGGCCGGCCAGATCACGGTTCCGGCGCCGATCCAGGCCGTCTACGACGGGTGCGCCCAGACCAACCCGGCCCCGCCGGAGTGAGCCGCTCTCACGGACCGTCCTCGGTCAGCCCGCTGCGGCCTTGGTGGTGAGGCCGACCCGCACGGACGCCTCGGCCGACGCCGGCCACCGGCTCCTGGACTTCTCGGCGAGCTTGCGCATGAGCGCGATCGCCCCCGGATCGGAGTCGCCCGGCCGGGCCTCGATCACGCCCTGGTCGATCATCCGACCGATGATCTCCCGGCCCAGGTCGGTCCGCACGATCGTCAGGGTCCAGTTGGCGTTCTCGCCGATTCCACCGCAGGAGATGTCGGCGTGCTCGGCTGCGAAGTCGGGGCAGTGGTTGCACCCGTCCCGGGTCCAGGCGTGGCACTCCTTCAGGTTGATCTCGTGGTACGCCCCGTCGTCCATCCAGATCTGGAAGACGCCCTTGATGTTCATCTTGACCATGCGTTCCTTGGCCAGTCCGTACTTGGTCCAGAAGAGTTCCTCGAAGATCGAGTCGTCGAAGGTCTTCGAGCAGAGGAGGCCGAGGTTGAACACGATCGGCTTCGCCACCTTGCCGGCCTTGCGCGCCCACATGACCGGCGGCACCGACGACTGACAGCTCATCCCCACCAGCGCCAGGCGCGAGTGCCCGGCCTCGAGCGCCTCGTCGAGGGCCAGGGTGTTGGCCGAGTAGGTGTAGCGGCTGCCGGCCGACGCCAGCACCTGCTCGGGGGTGGCGGCCACCCCGGGCACGGCCTTCCACGACGTGGCGTCGCCTTCCAGGTAGGACACCAGTGCGGCGTCGATGTAGTCGTGCTCGAGCGCCCAGATGAGGATCGCCGAGACGAGCCCGCCGTCCTGGCCGAGTTCGTGCACGTGGTCGTCACTCGCCCTCGTCAACAGGATGTCCTGGTGGATCCCGGCGACCTCGTCCGGTTCCCGGAGACGGCCGAACAGGTGGTCGTCGGCCTGGGCCTCCCAGATACCGAACCGGGGACACGCCCGGGTGCAGGTCGTGCAGCCCTTCTGGCCGTGCGAGCAGTCGCTCGGGCCCAGTTCGTCCTCGAGGTGGAACGGCCGGTAACCGCCCTGGTCGTGCTCGTAGCCGATCACGTCGTGGGGGCAGGAGATCACGCACCCGGCGCAGCCCGTGCACAGGTCGGTGTCGATGACCTGTGCCTTCAACTCGGCCCACTGGTTGCGCCAGCGGGTGGACTGGACCTCCTCGAGACGAGCGGCGTCGACGGTCATGGGGTCAACCTACTCCGCGCCCCGACACGGGAACGCGGCCCGACGGGTCGGTAGCCTCGGTCGACGTGACCGACGCCGTCGCATCCCCCGTGGCCGATCCGGCGGTCCGACCCGCACGGTCGCGCCCGCCGGACGACGCGCTCGCCGCCGCCGCCGTGGCGCTGCTCGCGGTCGGTGCGGTGGTCGGCGCGGTCCAGGTCTGGAGGACGGGCTGGACCCCGTCCGCCGACCAGGCGTTCATCGAGTTCAGGGTCCGGGACGTGCCCGGGGACCCGCCGCTGCTCGGCGTCTTCTCCCGCTACGGCTGGTCGCACCCCGGTCCGGCGCTCTTCTACCTGCTCGCCGTGCCCTACCGGTTGGCAGGAGGGGCCTCGGAGTCGCTCGCCGCAGCGGCGCTGGCCGCGCAGGTCCTGGTCGTCGCCGTCACCGCGTTCCTGGCCCGTCGCCTCGACCGGTTGGCCGGCATCACGGTGCTCGTCGCCCTCCAGATCGTGCTGCTCACCGCGGGTGCGGCCGTCACCCGGGATCCGTGGAACCCGTACGTCCCGCTGGTCGCCTCGGGCCTGCTGGTGGTCTGCGTGTGGGGGACCGGTGAACGTCGGCGGGCACCGGCGGCGCTCCTGGTGCCCACGGCGACGGTGCTCGTGCAGTCCCACGCCGCCACCGGCACCCTCGCCGTGGCGTCGCTGGTTCTGGCGGGGATCGCCGTGTGGTGGTCGGGTCGCGACCCGCTCCCGGAGGGTGCGGTCCGCCGGCCGGTCCCGTGGGGTCCGCTCGGTGCGGGACTCGTCGTGGGCGCGCTGTTGTGGTTGCCGCCCGTGATCGCCCAGCTGACCGGTGAGCCGGGACGGATCGGTGAGCTGTTCACCGCCGGTACCGGGGCGGGGGAGCGCGCCGGGCTGTCGGGTGCCCTGGGTGCGCTCACCCGCGCCTTCGCCCTCGTTCCGGACTGGGCGTCTCCGGACACCGCACGGGCCCGGTTCAGCGTGGTCGATCCGGCGGTGCCGGTGTGGTGGGTCGTGCCGGTGGTGGGAGCGGTCGTGGCGGCGCGGTCGGGGCGGGCCACGCTCCTGCGCGGCGTGGCGGTGTCGTCGGCGTGCACCCTGGCCGTCGCCCTGGGTATCGCTGCGTTCGAGGTGGGCGACCTCGACGGGGCGTCAGTGGTCTTCGGTTACCTCACCGTGGCGTTGCGGGCGACGGCGGCCACCACGGTCGCCGTCGGTGTCGCTGCGCTGTTGTCGGGCGCCCCTGCCCGGCTCCGGATGGGGGCGTGCACCTCCGGTGGCGTCGTCGCCGTGGTGCTCGGCGTCGCCTTCCTGGTCGGACAGACGTCGACGGCGGTCCCCGAGCCCGAGCTGGGTGCCACGGTCCGGGCACTGGGATCCGCGGTCACCGGGTCGTTGCCGCCGGGTTCCGCCCTCGTGCTCGCGGAGCCGATCGGCCATCCGGGGGCGGAGGGGGTGGCCCTGCAGATCGAGCGGGCCGGGTTCGACGTGGCGGTCAGCGATCCGACGGTGGTGACCCGCTTCGGTCCCGGCCGCCTCGTCGACGACCTCGATGGCCGGTCCGAGGTGCTCGTCGCAGCGGTGGACCGGGCGCCGTCGCTGCGAGCCGAGGGGTGGAGCATCGTCGCGAGCTGCCCGCCGGCGGCGGAGGGCTCGGGGTCCGGGACCCCGAGCGGGCTCGTCGCGCTCCGGGGCTCGGCCGCGACCGGGGTCCTCGAGACCGGCTGTCGTCGATGACCGGGTGTCGATCGTGGCCGCCCGTCGGCCGCTCGCGACTGGCGGCCCCGGCGCGACGGGGCGGAGAATGACCCCATGGACCTGACCTACCCGCCCGAGGCCGAGGAGTTCCGGACCGAGATCCGGCAGTGGTTGGAGGATCACCTCCCCGACGGTTGGTTCGACCCGGACTTCGAGATGACGCCGGACGAGAAGGCGGAGTTCGTCGATCAGTGGACCACGACCCTCTTCGAGGGCGGCTGGATCTGCGCCACCTGGCCCGAGGAGTACGGCGGCAAGGGGCTCACCACCATGCAGGGTGTGGTGCTCGCCGAGGAGTTCGCCCGGGCGAAGGCGCCGATGCGGGCCGACTTCTTCGGGGACACCCTCGTCGGCCCGACCATCCTCGCCAACGGGACCGAGGAGCAGAAGAAGCACTTCCTGCCCAAGATCCTCGACGGGTCCATGCGCTGGTGCCAGGGCTTCTCCGAGCCCGACTCCGGATCCGATCTGGCCTCGCTGGCCACGACCGCCGTCCAGGACGGAGACGAGTGGGTGGTCAACGGCCAGAAGGTCTGGACGACCAACGCCCAGTTCGCCGACTACTGCTTCGTGCTCGCCCGGACCGACCCGGCGGTGGTCAAGCAGGCGGGGATCTCCTACCTCCTCGTCCCGATGGACCAGCCCGGCGTCGAGGTCCGCGGGATCGTCCAGCCCGACGGCACCGCCGAGTTCAACGAGGTGTTCTTCTCCGACGCCCGCTGTCCGATCGAC
This sequence comes from uncultured Microthrixaceae bacterium, assembly GCA_964391365.1. GTDB lineage: Bacteria > Actinomycetota > Acidimicrobiia > Acidimicrobiales > Microtrichaceae > SXMI01. The sequence continues at coordinate 9,022 of CAYMKW010000069.1, forward strand.
AACGTCGTCGGCGGCCTCAACAACGGGTGGAAGGTCGCCAACGACACCCTCACCTTCGAGCGGGGGATGTCGGCGACCACCGGCTACCGCCGCTTCGCCGAGGAGTACAAGCTGATGGTGGAGGCGGCCCGGGAGCGCGGCCTCGACCGGGATCCGCTCATCCGGCAGCGACTCGCCCGGTACCACACGAAGATCCAGATCCTCCGGATCAACGGGCTCCGGTCGCTGACGAGCGCGCTGGCCAAGGAGCGGGATTCGTTCCTGAGCCCCACCGAGAAGTTCTCGGTCGCGGCGCTGGGAGCGACCAACAAGATGTACTGGTCCGAGATGCACCAGGAGGCCATGCAACTGGCCCTCGACATCTTCGGCGCCGAGTCGATGCTGTCCACGGTCGGACCGGACCGCGGATCCTGGCCGGCGACGATGCGGGCCGAGGGTCGGGACACCTACGAGGTGAGCCCGATGATCTCCTCGTACTTCTTCTCGCGGTCCGAGACCATCTGGGGCGGGACCTCCCAGATCCAGCGGAACATCGTGGGCGAACGGGTGCTGGGCCTGCCGCGGGAACCCAAGCCCCAGGCCTGAGCACCCGGTCACGGGTGACGTGCGCCACGTCCGACGGCTCCGGCCCGCGTGACCCGGTTAGCGTGGGTTCCCGTGAGCCCGGGTAACCCTGACGCAGAGCGACGCCGTGGTCGCTGAGGGTCCTGGTGTCGGACCGCACGGTGATGCGGCGGAACCCGAGGTGACCCGGGTCGTCCGGCGCCGCCGCAGTGCCCCGGCCCCTCGTGCCGGTCGGCGCTGGCTCCGGATCGGAGGGGTGTCGCTGCTCGTCGTCGCGCTCCTCGCCGGCGGAGCGATCGCCTACGGATGGTGGAACTACGAGCAGGTGGAGCGCACGACGCTCGACCTGGCGGCCTCCGCGCCGCAGGAGCCGCAGAACTTCCTGCTGATCGGCTCCGACAGTCGTGAGGACCTCTCGCCCGACGACCCGAATGCGGCGGTCTTCACAGGTGACGGCGCCCCGCCCGGACGTCGCTCCGACAGCATGGCGATCGTGCGCGTCGACCCGACCCAGGACCGGATCTCGATGCTCTCCATCCCCCGGGACCTGTACGTCCCGATCTCGCCGAGTGGCGAGCAGGATCGGATCAACGCGGCCTTCTCGGTGTCGACCCAGTCACTGGTCGACACGATCCAGGCGAACCTCCAGGTCCCCATCAACCACTACGTCGAGGTCGACTTCTCTGGGTTCCAGGATCTGATCAACACGATCGGTGGCGTGCCGATCTACTTCGATCGGCCGGTGCGGGACCGCAACTCGGGCCTGATGGTCGAGGCCAGTGGATGCCGGGTGCTCGACGGGTACCAGGGTCTGGCCTTCGCCCGGTCCCGCCACCTCGAGTGGAGCGACGGGACCGAGTGGGTCGACGACCCGAGCCACGACATCGGCCGGATGCGACGCCAGCAGGAGCTGTCCCGGGCGGCCATGCAGCAGCTCCGGTCCCTGGGGTTGTCGAGCGTCACGAAGGTGACGGGCCTCGTCGACGCGGCGGTCGACAACGTGACCATCGACGACGAACTCGGGGTCCGCGACCTGTTGGGACTGGCCGGTCACTTCGCCGACTTCGACCCGGGCCGGATGCAGACCTACTCGCTCCCCGTGACGCCCTTCACCACCAGCGGCGGCGCCGCGGTGGAACTCCTCGACGTGCCGGCGGCCCAGCCGATGCTCGACGTCTTCCGGGGGGTGACCACCCCGGTGGTGACCACCACGACCATCCCGCCGGCCCGACCCCGGGACGTCACCGTGGCGATCCTCAACGGCACCGGAACCTCCGGCGAGGCCAGGCGCGTCAGCTGGGTGCTGAGTGGTGGCGGGTTCGGGCTGGGCGAGATCGCGGATGCCCCTGAACAGCCGGAGCGGACGACGGTCGCCCACGCCCCCGGCGGCCGCCAGATGGGCGAGCTGGTGGCGTCGTGGCTGGGACCTGCACCCGAGATCATCGAGGACGCCGCGCTCGCCCCGGGTCAGGTCCGGATCCTGCTCGGCCCGGAGTTCAACTACATCGATGACCCGTCCACCGGTGACGGGACGACGACCACCACGACTCCGCAGGCCGCCCCCGGGGCGACCCCGGCCGGACCGCCGATGGTGACGACCACGACGTTCCCGGGTGGGTGGTCGCCGACGGCGCCTCCGTCGGGTGTGACCTGCTCCTAGCCGTCCGGGCCGGGCCCTCGGATCCGGCACCTCGGATCCAGCGCGCAGGCCAGGAGCTGCGGGCGACCCCCGCCAGGGGCGGTGGGCTCAGATCTCGACCTGGGAACCGACCTCGACGACCTGGTCGGGAGGCAGGCGGAAGAACCGCGACGCCGAGGCAGCCGTCCGCAGCATGACGGCGAACAGCCGCTCCCGCCACGGCGCCATCGAGACCACCTCCGACGGGATCACCGTCTCGCGTCCCAGGAAGAACGTGGTCTCGTCGACGACGATCGGCGCCCCGCCGACCTCCAGCCCGTCGATCCACCCGGGCACGTCGGCCTCCTCCATGAAACCGTGGTGGATCGTCACCTGGTGGATGCGCCGGCCGAAGTCGCGCAGCTCGAATCGATCGGCGTCCTCGACGTAGGGCACGGAGTCGGTGCGGACCGCCAGGAGGATCACCCGGTCGTGGAGGACCCGGTTGTGGCGGGTGTTGGTCCGCAGCGCTGGTGGCGCCGTGCCGTCGCCACGGAACATGAACACTGCGGTGCCCGGGGCCCGGACCACGTCCTCGGGGAGCCCCCGCATGAAGTCCTCGACGCTCAGCTGGCTGTCGGCGATCCGCTCGCTGACGATCCGTCGGCCGGTCCGCCAGGTGGTCATGGCGACCATCAGGACGATCGCCACGACGATCGGGAACCACCCGCCCGCAGGGATCTTGAACACGTTCGCGCTGAAGAAGGCCAGGTCGAGGACGCCGAAGGGGATGCAGATCGCGAGCGCCTTGGCCGTGCTCCACCCCCAGCGGTGTCGGGCGAACGAATAGAACAGCACCGTGGTGACGCCCATCGTCGCCGTCACGGCGATCCCGTAGGCCGCGGCCAGACCGGCGGACGAACGGAACGCCAGCACCAGACCGATGCAGCCGATCGCCAGCAGCACGTTGATCAGCGGCAGGTACACCTGGCCGATGTGGTGCGCCGACGTGTGCCGCACCGTCAGGCGGGGCAGGTAGTCGAGCTGCATGGCCTGGACGGTCAGCGAGAACGCACCCGAGATCAGCGCCTGCGAGGCGATGATCGCTGCGAGCGTCGCCATGACGACCAGCGGCCACCGGGCCCACTGCGGTCCCATGAGGAACAGCGGGCTGGAGATGGCCTCCGGCTGGTCGATGAGCAGTGCCCCCTGTCCGAAGTAGTTGATCGTCAGCGCCGGGAACGCCACGGCGAACCAGGCGGCGCGGATCGGCTTGCGGCCGAAGTGGCCCAGGTCGGCGTAGAGCGCCTCGCCGCCGGTCACCACGAGGAACACCGAGCCCATGGACAGGAACGCGTCGAACCCGTTGCTCGTCAGGTACTCGAACGCGTACAGCGGGTTGACGGCTCGCAGCACCTCGGGGCTGCCGGCGATCCGGATGGCGCCGAGCACCGCCAGCACCGAGAACCAGACCACCATCACGGGCCCGAACAGTGCCCCGACCGCCCCGGTGCCCCGCTTCTGGATGGCGAAGAGGCCGATGAGGATCACGACCGCCAGCGGGAGCACCCAGGACGAGAGCGCCGGTGCCGCCACCTTGAGCCCCTCGGTCGCCGAGAGGACCGAGATGGCGGGCGTGATGACACCGTCGCCGTAGAGCAGGGCCATCCCGAACAGCCCGAAGAACAACAGCGCCAGGAGCCGACGACCGATCCTCGGGCTGGTGTCGCCGCCGACGACCAGCGAGGTCAGCGCCAGGATCCCGCCCTCGCCCCGGTTGTCGGCCCGGAGGATGAACACGACGTACTTGACCGACACGACCAGGACGAGCGACCAGAGGATCAGCGAGCACACGCCCAGGACGTTCGGCTCGTCGACGGGGATGCCGTGGTGCTCGAAGGTCTCCCGGAACGCGTAGAGGGGGCTCGTCCCGATGTCGCCGAAGACGATGCCCAGCGCAGCGAGCGACAGTGCGGCGGCCCCTGCCCGAGGGGCCGTGGACCCGTGGCCGCCCGAGGCGTGAGCGGCCAGTTCGCCGGAGGTGGTGGGCACTTCGGACCTGGTCATCCGGTCCGGAAGGCTAGCCCGGTTGTCCCATCGCCCGGAATCCCCGGGTGTCCGGTCCGATCGTTTGGTGCCCTCGGCAGGATTCGAACCTGCGCACACGGCTCCGGAGGCCGATGCTCTATCCCCTGAGCTACGAGGGCAGCGACCCCGTTGGCCGGGGTGGCGGTTGCCGACCCTAGCGCGCGACCCCGCAGCGGACCGCAGCGTCGAACGGATGCCGGTCGTCCGCAGCGCCCACGGTACGATCGCCCACCCATGCGTGACGTGCTGATCCCCGCACTCCGGGACGCCCTGGAGGCGCTGGGGGTGCCACCACCGGACGAGGTCCAACTCGAGCGCCCCGCACGACGCGAGCACGGTGACTTCTCGACCAACGTCGCCCTCGTCTCGGCCAAGGCCGCCGGGAGGCCGCCACGGGAGCTCGCCGAGCAGCTCGCGGAGCAGCTGCGCCTGGATCCGCCGCACTTCGTGGTGGCGGTCGAGGTCGCCGGTCCCGGCTTCGTCAACTTCCGGCTCGACGCCGGGTGGCTCCACCAGGTCCTGCGCGACGTCGTGGAGGCCGGCGACGAATGGGGGACGAGCGAGGACGGACGGGGCCATCGGGTCCTCGTCGAGTACGTCTCGGCCAACCCGACCGGCCCGGTCCACGCCGGTCACGCCCGCGGAGCCGTCTACGGCGACAGCCTGGCCCGGATCCTGCGCGCCGTCGGCCACGAGGTCGACGAGGAGTTCTACGTCAACGACCGGGGCGTCCAGATGCAGGTGTTCGCCGCATCGCTCGCCGCCCGGGCCGCCGGCGAGGAGCCGCCGGAGGACGGGTACCTCGGCGAGTACATCACCGAGTGGGCGGCCGAGATGCCGGAGGGCGCCGACCCGCTGACCTGGGGCGAGGCCCGCGCGCTGCTCGACCAGCGAGAGGTGCTCGAGCAGCTCGGCGTGCGCTTCGACGACTGGTTCTCGGAGCGTCGGATGGTCCAGTCGGGTGCCATCGACACGACGCTCCGCGACCTCCGCGACCGGGGGGTCGCCTACGACGCCGAGGGCGCGACGTGGTTGCGCTCCACGCAGTTCGGCGACGACAAGGACCGGGTGCTCGTCAAGTCGGACGGCGAGGTCACCTACCTGCTCCCGGACATCGCGTACCACCGCGACAAGTTCGACCGGGGCTACGACCTGCTCGTCGACGTCTGGGGTGCCGACCACCACGGCTACGTGCCACGGATGCGGGCTGCGATCGAGTCGCTCGGCCACGACCCGGCCGCCTTCGAGGTGGTCATCACCCAGCTCGTCCGGCTCGAGCGGGGTGGCGAGGAGGTCCGGATCTCCAAGCGGTCCGGCGACCTGATCACCCTGCGGGACCTGATCACCGAGGTGGGGGCCGATGCCGTGCGCCTGACCTACCTCCTCCAGTCCGTGGACTCACCGCAGACCGTGGACCTGGACCTGGTGGCGGCCCAGTCGGTCGAGAACCCGGTGTTCTACGTCCAGATGGCGAACGCCCGGCTCCGTTCGATCGACCGGGTGGCCGTCGAGCGCGGCCTCCAACGGGTGCCGCTCGAGTCCTGCGACCTCTCGGTCCTGGTCCACGAGCGTGAGCTCGAGGTGCTCCGGTGTCTGGAGGCGTTCGGTGAGGTCGTCCTGCTGGCCGCCCGGGAGCGGGCCCCCCACAAGGTGACGACCTGGGTCCGGGAGCTCGCCGCAGCGGTGCACGGCTTCTACCACGACTGCCCGGTGCTCCATCCGGACACGCCGGACGAGCTGCGCCAGGCCCGTTGGTGGCTCGCGGAAGCCGCCGGTACGGGACTGCGCTCCGGACTGGGCCTCCTGGGTGCCTCGGCGCCGGAGCAGATGTGAGCGACGGCGGGGCGCGTCCGTCGGACCCGCTCGACCGTTCACTGCTGCCCGACTCGGCCACCGTCGACGAGCACGGACGCCTCCACCTCGGGGGCTGCGACGTGGTGGAGCTGGCCGCAGAGTTCGGCACCCCGGTCTTCGTCTACGACGAGGCCCACCTCCGTTCGCGCTGCGCCGCCGCGGTCGACGTGTTCGGCCCGGACGGTGCCGTCTACGCCACGAAGGCGTTCCTGTGTCGGGCCATGGCCCGGCT
>CAYMKW010000070.1:0-15160 GCA_964391365.1 uncultured Microthrixaceae bacterium
GTTCCTGCGCCATGCGCTCACCGGGGAGAAGGTGACGGGGACGTTCGGCTGCTGGAACGTGCACGGGTTCCGACTCGGGATCCGGCCCGAGCAGCTCCCACCGATCCTGGTCGGCGCGCTGCGACCCGGCATGCTGCGACTCGCCGGTCGTGCCGGCGACGGGGCGATCATCAACTGGCTGTCCGCCGACGACGTCCGCACCGTCGCCCCGATCGTCCAGGAGGCCGGAGGCGGCACCCCCAAGGAGGTCGTGGCCCGGATCTTCGTGGCGCCGACCGAGGACCGCGAGACCGTGCTGAACTTCGGCAAGGTCGCCATCGCGGCGTACCTGAACGTCCCCGTGTACGCCGCGTTCCACGAGTGGCTCGGCCGCGGCGAGCAGCTGGCGGACATGTGGCGGCTCTGGGGGGAGGGGGACCGCAAGGCGGCGCTGGCGGCGATCCCGGACTCGCTCGTCGACGAGCTCATCATCTCGGGGCCACCCGGGGCGTGCCGGGAGCACATCGAGCGCTACGTGGCCAACGGGGTCACCACGCCGGCGATCGCGCTGCTGCCGTTCGGCTACGACGTGCGACAGGCGGTCCGGGACCTGGCGCCCCGCTGAGGGCGCCGCCCGGGTTCAACGGTGCCGAACCGGTTCAGAGGCCCGGTGTCCGATCCGCCCACGGTTCGGCCGCTTCCAGCTGGGCGCCGAGCTGCAGCAGCCGCCGGTCCTGCCACGGCCCGGCGGCGAACTGGACGCCGACCGGCAGCCCCGACGGGTCCACGTGCAGCGGCAGTGAGATCGCCGGCTGTCCGGTGACGTTGTAGACGGCGGTGTAGCAGGCCATCGGCGTGGCGTTGGCGATCGGTGCGCTCGGCTCGTCGTCCGCTCCCAGCCAGATGGCGCCGACCTCGGGTGGGAGCACCGCCATGGTCGGGCTGACGAGCACGTCGAAGTCGGTGCCGAACTGCTCGGTGAACAACCGGGAGGCCTGCTGCAGCTGCTGGAGCGACTCGACGTAGGTGATGGCGTCGTAGGTCCGGGCCGACACCCGGTCCGCTCGGACGTGCGGCTCGAGGAGTGTCTCGTCGACGATCGGCGTGCCGGCCGAGATGGTCGACCACACGATGAGGAACGACGTCAGGAACGCGGCAGCATCCGGCCAGTGCGGCGGTGCCACCTCGACGTGGTGGCCGAGCGACTCGAGCAGGCTGCCGGTGGATTCGAGCGCGGCCACGACCGCCGGGTCCGGGTCGATGCCGATGGCGTTCTCCGCGCACAGACGGATCCGCAGGCGACCCGGGTCCTCGCCGACGGCGTCGAGGAACGGGACGTCCTCGGGTGGGGCGATGTTCCACGAACCCGGGTCGGGGGCGGCGAGCACGTCGAGGATCGCGGCGGTGTCGGCCACGGTGCGCGTGAGCACGCCGTTCGTCGAGGCGCCGTGGAGCGACTCGACCCACCCGGGGATCCGGTTGCGACTCGGCTTCAGGCCGACCAGGCCGTTGCACGACGCCGGGATGCGGATCGAGCCGCCCCCGTCGCTGGCGTGGGCCACGGGTGCCATGCCGGCGGCGACGGCGGCGCCGGCACCACCCGAGGAGCCCCCGGGCGTGTGGTCGGTGTTCCAGGGGTTGCGGGTGGCACCGAAACGCTCCGACTCGGTGCACGAGATGGCACCGAACTCCGGCGTGGCGGTCTTGCCCATCAGGACGAACCCGGCGTCCTCGAGCCGCTCGATCTCCAGTGCGTCCTCGTCCACCGGCCCGGGGGCGGTGCCCCGTGACCCGTAGCTTGTCGGCCACCCCTCCACGTCGTCCAGGTCCTTGATGGGGATGGGCACGCCGCAGAACGGGGGCAGGTCGCCGTCGTGCCGACTGGCGATGAGGTCCGCAGCGGCCTGGGCCTCGGCCCGGGCGCGGTCGTCGTCGCGGAACACCACGGCGTTCAGGGTCGGGTTGAGGCGGTCCACCTCGGCGAGGTACTCGTCGAGCACCTCGACCGGCGACACCTCCTTGCGTCGGATCGCAGCGGCCAGGTCGAGAGCGGTGTGGAACGGCACGAGGGCACGGTACCCGGAGGGAGCGGTGTCGTGAGGGGAACCTCGCCCGACGGGGTCAGGCGCTGAGGAACTGCCGGAGGGCCCGCTTGTCGACCTTGCCCGAGGCGTTCGTCGGCAGCGCGTCCACAGGGACGATCCGGCGTGGCCGCTTGAACCCGGCGATCCGACCGGCCGTCCACTCGACGAGCTCCTGTGCCGACGGGCGGACGCCGTCGCCGTCCTGCCAGACCACCACGGCGCAGACCAGCTCGCCCCACCGTTCGTCGGGCACTCCGACCACGGCCGCCGCCGCCACCGCCGGGTGGTCGGTGAGGAGGTCCTCGACCTCGCGGGACGACACGTTCTCACCGCCGGTGATGACGATGTCCTTGACCCGGTCCACGACGAACAGGACTCCGTCGCTGCTCAGGGTGCCCAGATCGCCGGTGCGCAACCATCGGGTTCCGTCCCGGTCGTGGCGAAACGCGTCGGCCTCTGCATCGGGGCGTTCCCAGTAGCCGGCGCACACCTGCTCGCCGGTGACCATGATCTCGCCGGAGGTGTCGTCGGGGAGCGCTCGCCCGGCTTCGTCGGCGATCCTGAGTCGGACACCCGGACCCGGCCGTCCGGCGGCGCGCAGCAGCTCGGGCTGGTCGGTGACGGCGCGGCGGTGCTCGCCCGGCGACAGGAACACGGCGTTGCCGGACAGTTCGGTCATGCCGTACCCCTGGGCGAGCCCGACGTGCGGGAGTTCCCGGATGGTCCGCCGGACCAGGTCGGGTGCCATGGGCGACGCCCCGTAGGAGATCCGCCGCAGTGACGACAGGTCCGTGGACGGACGATCCGGGTGGTCGAGCAGCATCGTCAGCATCGTCGGCGCCAGCGACACCTGGGTGACCTGCTCGCGCTCGATGGTGGCGAGCACCTCACCGGCCTCGAACCGGGCGCACAGGACGACGGGCCGATGGTGGACGTGGGCGTGCACGACGTTGTAGGCGGCCACGTGGAACAGGGGGAAGGGGAACAGGTACACGTCGTCGGGTCCCATGGGTCGGGCCGGGGTCGTCGCCGCCACGGCCGCGAGGAGGGACCGGTGGGTGAGGACCACGCCCTTGGCCCGGCTGGTCGTCCCCGAGGTGTGGATCAGCCAGACGTGGTCGCTCGGTGTGGCTGCGGGCCAGTCGTCGGGGTCGGTCGTCCCGTCGACCAACGACGCGAGACCGCCTGCGCCCGCCGGTGGCGGACCGTGGTCGAGGCGCCACCACGAACCGATGCTCGGCAGATCGTCGGCGCGCCCGAGCAGTCGGGCGAGGTGGTCGCCGGATGCCAGCACCAACGTCGGACGGACGTCGGCGAGGACCGCCACGAGTTCGTCGGTGGTGTGGCGGGTGTTGCCCATCGTGAGCACGCATCCGGCTCGTGGCGCGGCGTAGAGCAGCGCGACGAACTCGGCCCGGTTGTCCGACACGACGGCGATGCGATCCCCTGGACGCGTGTGTCGCCGCAGCCCGGTTGCGAGCCCGTTGACCAGTTCGTCGAACTCGGCGGCGGTCCAGCGCCGATCGCCGTCGACGAGCACGACGGTGCCTGGGGCGTGGTCGGCCATCGCGCCGGGGATCCGGTGGAGCAGACCATCGGCGAACACCGCCCCGGCGGCTGCGTGCTCAGTCGACAGCGGGCATCCAGTTGCCGTGGAACCCGAACGGGACCCGCTGGGGGAGCGCCACGGTGGCGACCGGCCCGGCGGCCACGTCCCGGGCGTCGAGGACCACGAACGAACTGCTGCCCGCGGCCAGGTCGGTGACGATGTTGACGAGCCAGCCGTCGTCCTCGGCGGTTCCATCGGGATCCGGGGCGAAGACCGCCTCACCGCAGACCGACGTGGGGCCGTAGACGTACTCGGTGGAGGTGCCCTGCTCCAGGTCGTGCCAGATCACACCGTCGAACTCCACACCGTCCTGACCCCAGTGCCGCGTGTGGGCGTGACCGCCGTAGCGGTGGGGCAGCCCGTTGTAGGCGTCGTTGACCCGGGGGAAGTCGCCGGTGCGGTCGTCGAGTTGCTCGTCGGTGACGGTGCCGGTGGTTGGGTCGATCGTCCAACGCCACAGGTACGGGCGGACGTGGGCGGACGGGAGCGGGTCGTCGCCGAACGAGGTGGGCATGGCCTCGGACCGGCATCCGGTCACGACGATGCGACCGTCCTCGTCGTGGGCGTTCAGGAAGTGGAAGACGTAGCAGGGGTCGATGTCGAACCACGTCGTGTCCGACCCCTCACCGTCGCGGGGCATCACGCCGATCCGGGCGCCGGCATCGGGCTGCCAACGGATGGCGCTGCCGCCGCTCATGAGTGCGTCGGCGTCGAACAGCGCCGGCAGGTCGAAGAACACGACGTTGTCGGCGGTGGTGACGAAGTCGTGCATCATCACGGCCCGCCCGATCGGGACCTCGGTGCTGCGCACCAGGCTGCCGGCCGCGTCCACCGCGTGGTACCGGAGGTACGGCGGGAACGGCGAGTAGCCGAACATCAGCATCTCGCCGGTGGCTGCGTCCCAGCGGGGGTGCGCAGTCATCGCACCGTGCAGCGCGCCGTCGAAGTCGTACTCACCGACGGTCGCCAGCTCCTCGGTGACCTCGGTCGGATGTGCACCCTCCATGAGCGCGAGGATCCGCCCGGCGTGGCGGACCACGTTGGTGTTGGCCGTGTTCTTGTAGAGCCCGGCCGCCTCGAGGGCCTCGGGCGGGGGCATCGTGAACTCGCCCAGTCCGCCGAACACCGCGTGGCCGACCGTCCGTTCGTAGCGGAGACCCCGGGAGTCCACCCATCGGTTGCGGTACGCCACCCCGCCCTCGCCGTCGAGGTGGACCCCGTGCAGCATGCCGTCACCGTCGAAGACGTGGTACCGGCCGGTCGGAGGGAAGTAGGGGTTGGGCCCGTTGCGGACGAAGGATCCGCGCAGGCCGGCCGGGAGCTCGCCGCTCACCGGCAGGCCGACCTCGTGGCGCTCGTCGTGAACCGGCTCGTACTGTCCGATCAGGTACGGCAGGTCCACTCCGGTGAACGCGGCGGCGAGCTGCTCGGCGGACTCGGTGGTGCTCATCGTCTGTTCCTCCTCCCCGGACCAACCGTCGGGGTCGGCCCGGACCCTCGGACCGCCACCCTAGGCCCCGTGGCGAACAGTGTTCACCCCGTCGATCACTCGTCGACGCCGACCGGGGTCCCGTCGATCACTCGTCGACGCCGACCGGGGTCCCGTCGATGATCTGGTCGAGGTACTCGGACAGGCCGTGGCCCGTGAGCGCATCGGGATCGGGTCCCAACGCCCGGTCGAGCGTCCACCGGGTGAGCCCCTCGGAGATGCGGGTGACCCGGCCGTCGCGGCGGTTGCGGAGCGGGATCAGGTTCAGGACCTCGCCGGTGAGCTCCCGGACCTCGGGCCCCGAGGCGCCGGCGGCGGTGAAGGTGGCGTGGACGGTCCGGTGGTAGCGGTCCGCTCCCTCCCAGTCGGTGTGGACCTGCACATCGGTCACGGGTCGCAGGTCCGTGCCGTCCCAGACGAACCCGCCGCGGGTGCCGGGTCCGTCCTGGCGGGCGATCCGGCTGAGCATCATGCCGGTGCCGTCGCTCATGTTGACCGTCAGCCACCGGTAGTACCAGGGGGCCTGCCAGGTGCGCGGTCCCCAGGAGTGGTCGCGCAGACCGCGGCCGGCGACCTCCCAGCCCTGTCCGCCGACGGAGATGGTTCCGGTGACGTCACCGAGTTGTTCGTAGTGCCCCTTGGCGAACTCCTCGCCCGGGCGTTCGTGGCGTTCCTCGGGCTCGCCCCCGAACGGCGTCGAGTGACCCCGGAAGGTGAGGTCGACCTCGGCCGACTCCCAGGGGTTCGACGTGAATGCCGCCCGCGGGTCCGCCATCTCGAGGGGATCGTCGAGCATCACGACGTCGCCGCGGAACCGGATGCGCAGCTCCTCGAACGGGGCCACCACCTCGAACGCGGCGCCCCCGGCGTCGAATCGATCGTTGCTGTCGATCTCCGGTCGGGCGTAGGTGAAGGCCACACGACCGTCGGGCAGGTACAGGCAGGCGGTCACCTCGGCGTGCCCCTCGTTCGGGCGATTGCCGATGCGGACGAAGCCGCCCAGGCCGACCTCGGGGTCGTGGACGTTCGCGTACATCGACTCGTTGAAGGTCGGCTCTGGACCCGGATGCATGTACTCGTCGTCGGGTTCGAGTCGCACCTTCACCGCAGCCCCCTCAGGTCGTGGTCGTGGTCTCGGGTCGCCGTGACGATTCCGGACCTGCAGCGTGCAGCCTAGGCCCGGACGGCCAGCGCCAGCGCGGCGTGGAGGTGGTCGACCAGGTCGTCCACGCTGGTGTGGGCGTTGAGCCCGCTCGGGTTCGGCGCGACGTGGACGGGCCGCCCCCCGAGCCGCTGCTCCTGCGGACCCGGGACGGCAGCTCGGTCACCGGTCGCCTGTCGCCACCCGGTCACGCCGAGGATGCAGACCGCGCCGGGCCGCAGCCACTCGCAGAGCCGGTCCAGCCGCTCGAGACCGCTGGCGAACTCGTCCCGGTGGAGCTGATCGGCGCGCGGGGTGGCCCGCTTCACGAGGTCGCTCATGCCCACCCGGCCCGAGCGCAGGAGCGCCACCGGGTCGCGATCGGTCGAGGCCAGTCCGCTCGCGAGCAGCGCCGGCCACGCCCGGTTCCCGGGTCGGGCGAAGCCGACGCCGACGTCGGCGGCGTACTCCGACGGGTTGAGGCCGACCAGCAGGAGCCGCATGCCGGGTCCGACGGTGTCGGCCAGGGTGCGTTCCCGCCGGAGCGTCACGCCGACGAAGGTCACCTGCTCCGACTCGGGCCGCTCGACCCGCTCGAGGACGGAGAAGCCGGCACCGGCGATCACGGTGTCGAGCAGTGCGGGAGTCCAGTGCGAGAACGAGCGGCCGGCGAAGTCGTCGCCCTCCCACTCGGCCAGATCCACGCCGCTCCCACTCGACTCCGATGGTCCGCCGGTCGGCGCACGGCCGGACGCGGGCGCCTCCGGACCCGCCTCGGGCCGGCTGGCGGCGAAGACCCCGAGGTACGCCAGCCCGCCGACCGACAGGCTGCGGTGCAGGTCCCACAGCGCCAGTGGGGTCAGCCGTCGATCGAGGTGGACGTAGCTCTTGTTGACCCACGCTGCCCGCAGCGAATGTCGACGGAAGGGAAGCGCCCGCAGGTCGGCGGCGACCCGTGGCGCACCGGCCCGGTGCTCCGGCACCAACTCGAGCATCGCCCCGGCGGCATCCACGGCGATCGTGCCCTCGGGGAGTGCCGGCAGGTGCCAACCGGGGCCGCACCCCAGGTCGACGACCGCTCCCGGGGGGACATCGGGATCCCGGCGGAGCCGGTCGGTGAACGCCTGCGCCTCGTCCACCCTGGCGGTCCGCTCGGTCTCCCACTCCGCCGCACGGCGTTCGTAGACCTCGATCGTGGCCCGGTGTGGATCGGACCCGGGCGAGCCGCTGCTCACGTTGTGCCGAGCGAGGCCTGCAGGCGTCGCATGGCCCGGAGCCAGCGTTCACGGTCCGAGGCCCGGGCCAGTTCGTAGTCGGCCACCTCGGCGTGCGGGAGGATCAGGAAGCGGCCGTCGTGCAACGCCTCGACCACGGACTCGGCCACCTCCTCGGGTTCCAGGATGCGCTGCGCCTTGACCACCTCGGTGGCGAGCGCCCCGTCGCCGAGGGCGCCGAACAGCAGTGGGGTCCGAACCCCCTGCGGGCACAGGCACGACACGGTCACACCCCGGTCGCCGTAGGTGATCGAGAGCCACTCGGCGAAGGCGACCGCAGCGTGCTTGGTCACGGAGTACGGGGCGTCGCCCAGGTTGGTGAGCAGGCCGGCGGCCGACGCCGTTGTGAGCAGGTAGCCGTGACCTCGTTCGAGCCAGTGGGGGAGCAGGGCGCGAGCCGCCAGGACGTGGGCGTGGACGTTGACCTGCCAGGCCTGTTCCCAGACGTCGTCGTCGGCGTCCGCTCCGGCGCCGGTGCCGATCCCGGCGTTGGCGCAGAACAGGTCGATCGGGCCGGCGTCCCGGCGGATCTCGTCGATCAGCGCCTCGACGGCGCCGCGGTCGGTCACGTCGAGCGCCGTTGCGGACGCGTCGACGCCGCCGGCACGCAACGATGCCGCCACGTCCTCCGCCCCCGGCAGGTCACGGTCGACCACCCGGACGTGACGCGGTGACTCGTCGGCGAACCGACGGCACATGGCGGCACCGATCCCGCTGGCGCCTCCGGTCACGACGATCACCGAGTCGTGCAGTTCCATGCTGGCCTCCGATCCGGTCGGGTCCGCCTCAGGCTCCGGCCGCCGCGTCGATCGTGCTGGCGACCGTGCCCAGACGGTCCTCGCCCCAGGGGAGGGGCATGAGCACGGGGACGTCGACCCCGGCGTCGCGGTACGCGGTGACGCTCGCCCGGACGTGGCCGGCGTCACCACAGATGTCGATCGCATCGACCATCCGGTCGGAGATGGCGGCGATGGACCCGTCGCGGTCACGTCGCTCACGTGCGGCCCGGAGCTGGGCGATCTCATCGCCGAACCCGGCCCGCTCGAATGCGGTCGCGTAGGCCGGGACGACGGCGTAGGACCAGATGTCGCGTCGGGCCAGTGGCCGGGCCTGATCGGGGTCGCACACGCCCACGTGGACGTAGGCGAACACGGTGCAGGTGCCGGGCGGCCGACCTGCTCGCGCCTCGCCGAGGCGGACCTGCTCGACGCACCACGGCACCGCAGTGGCGGGGAGGTAGTTCAACAGGACGCCGTCCGCCATCTCCCCGGCGAGCTGGAGCATCCGCTCGTTGAGGGCTCCGAGCACCAGTTCGGGGCGGCGGTCACCGAGCCGGACTCCCATCCGGAACCCGTTGACCCGGTGGAACGTTCCGTCATGGTCGACCGTCTCGCCGTCCAGGCACGCCCGGGTGAGCGTGAGGTATTCGCGCATGCGCTGGACCGGGCGGTCGCCGTACTCCGCTTCGTGCCAGCGCCCGACCACGACCGGAGACGAGATGCCGACGCCCAGGAGGATCCGCGAGTCCGGGTGGGCGTCCTGGAGGGTGGCTGCGCCCATGGCCGCCAGCGGCGGGGTCCGCAGCTGGACGGCGAGCACTCCGGTGCCGAGGTCCAGGCCGCCGACCCGGGCCCCCACGTGCGCCAGGGTGGCGAAGGCCTCCTGGCCGGTGGTCTCGGCGGTCCAGAAGGAGCCGTACCCCAGCTGGGACATCTGCCCGGCCACCTCCACGGCGGCGCCGAGGCCGAGCGCCTGGAAGCTCGCGAACGTGGCACCGGCAGGGAACCGGGGGGTCGTCGGCTCGGTCTCCACGTCGTCAACCTAGGCGTCGCCGGGGCTGCGTCGCGGAAACCGACGTGGAGGTGTCCCACCGGGGCGGTACGTTACGAGGGTCAGGTCCAGCCCGGACCGAGACGCCACGACGATGCAGGACGAGGAGGAGCCGTGACCGAGGTGACGGACGTGCAGCAGACCACGACCGACGAGTCCATCCGAACGGCCATGCAGTTGATCGACCGGGGCCTCGGCGACATCGCCGAGCGTCAGATCGTCTCCACCGCCGAGGTCGCCGACCTGCTGCTCGACGTCCGGTCCGTGCTCGCCAAGCTCGACGTCACGGTCTCGACGAACTGACCTGCGACCCGGACGCAAGGTCCGGGTCACCGCTGGGCGATCGTCTCGATGATCTCCGAATAGGCGCGTTCGACGTCGTCGAGCAGCGCCGGCGGGTCGTCGACTGCGGCTGGGTCCACGACCAGGCCCATGCACATGGAGCCCCGGTAGCTCATCGTCGTCAGGTTGAACGCCGTACCCGCGAGCGGCCCGAGCGGGAAGTTCTGTTCGATCAGCGCGCCGCCCACGAACAGGTCGAACGGCGCGGCCTTCACGTTCGAGCACACGAAGTCGACCGAACCCGCCATCTGCTGGCCTGCCCGAACGACCACCAGTGACGGCAGCATCGCCAGCCACGAGGCCATGGTCTCGACCGACCCGAGCGCCCGCTCCCCCTTGACGTCGGACAGCGTCGCGTGGACGAGCGCGATGCGTTCGATGGGGTCCATGTCGCCCGTCGGTACCAGTGTCTGGCTGGGGGCGAACGCATTGCCCCCGGCCGACCGGTCGTGGCGGGTGCTGATCGGGATGGAGACCCGCAGGAAGTCCACGGGCTCGCCGGACCGGCGGTGGTAGGCGCCGGCTGCCGCTGCGGCGCCGGCGACGAACAGGTCGTTGACCGTGGCACCCACCCGGTGGGCTGCATCGATGACGGTCGCCAGCGGGATCTCGGTGGTGCCGAACCAGCGGTCGAGCGAACGGTCCCGCCAGAGCGGTGAGCGTCGGGGATCGACAGCGACCTGTCGGGCGGCCGACGCCATGGTGCGCGCCACCTCGGCGCTCCGGGCGGGAAGCTCCGCCGGTCGGGTCGCGGCGGTACCCACGTTGGCGAGTGCCCCTCCGACCAGACCGACGGGTTGACGGACGGCGGCCACCGCCGTCGCCGTCCAGCGACCGATCGGGCCGGGCGACTCGCAGGATGAGGGAGTCGCGGCCCCCGGGCTCGCCGGCAGGTCGTCGGCGTCATCGGTCGGATCGTCGGGAGCCCCGGACCCGCTCCCCGGTGTTGCTGTCGGGTTCGGAGCCGGATCCCGTTCGAGGTCGAGGAACTCGACGGAGAGGCGGATCCCGCCCTTGCCGTCGGTGAGCGTGTGGTGGAGCCGTTGCAGCATGGCGGCCCGGCCACCTCGGAGCCCCTCCACCACGATGAACTCCCAGAGCGGACGGCTCCGGTCGAAGGGCTGTCGTGACAGGGTGGCGGCGAGCGACCGGACGTCAGCGTCGTCGGCATCGCCGCCCAGGTCGATCCACCGCAGATGGCGGTCGAGGTCGAAGTCCGGGTCGTCCTGCCACTCGGGCGGGCTGAAGCGTCCGGTCGGCGTGACGACCCGCTGGCGGAGCCGCGGGACGGCGCGTGAGGCGGACTCCATTCGGGCCCGCAGCCGGAGCCGGTCGGGTGGCCGGTCCAGGGTCGTCAGGTTGGCGAAGGCCGACGAGAGGTGCGGGTCCCGCTCGAGCTCCCACATCACCGCTTCGAACGCGGACATCTGCTGGTCATGGCCCACCCCGCCACGCTACCGGCGGGACCGGCGGGTGGCCCGACCGACCAGGTCCGTTCAGCGGCGACCGGGACCGTTCAGCGGCGTCCGGGCCAGATCGCCACGGCGACCTGCCCGACGATGCGACCGATGGTGATGCCCCCCAGAACGTCGCTGGCGTGGTGGGCGCCCACGTGGACCCGGCTCCAGGCCACACCGGCCGCGAGCAGCCACCAGACCGGAGCAGCGCCCAGGTCGGCCGACAGCATGGTGGCCGAGCACGCCCCCGCCGAGGCGTGTCCGCTCGGGAAACTCGACGTCCTCGGCGTTCGGAGGTCGTGGGGGTGGTCGTCGACCGTCGTCGGCCTGAGTCGACGGAAGCGGGACTTCACGATCCCGTTCACCACCACCTGCTCCGTGAGCAGGACGGCACTCCGGCGGAGCGCGTTGCGGCGCCGACGGGACCCGTCACCGCCACGCGCTCCCGTGAGGGCGGCCCCCACGGTGGCGTCGACGAGGTTGATCCCGTGCCAGATCGCACTGTGGTTGCCGGCCTCGGAGAGCGTGTAGAGCGCCCGGTCGACACGCGGGACGCCCCGCCCGGCCCGGGCCAGACCCTCGCCGATGGCGTCCACCGCCCGGACCGCCGGGTGGCCGAAGTGCAGGGTCCTGCTCATCCCGCGGGTGCCGTCCCCATCTGGACGGGCACGGCAGCCGGGGCGAGGGACGGATCGCCCCCGAACGACGGGCAGTAGGCCTGGAACGCGCACCACGAACAGAGCGGCCCGGGCCGGGGCCGGAAGTCGTCCCGCTCGCAGGCCCGCTCGATGGCGTCCCATACCGCTCGGACCTTCCGCTCGACCCCTCGGTTCGACTGCTCGGAGGTGTCGGTGGTGATGATCTGCGGATCCCGACCCAGGTAGATGAGCTGGATCCGCCGCGGTCGTCGACCGAGGACCTGCTCGCAGAGCATGGAGTAGAAGTGGACGCCTCCGAGCCGCGATGCCTGTTGGGCGGGTGCGGGTGCCCGGCCGGTCTTGTAGTCGGTGACGAGTAGTTCGCCGTCCTCGTCCAACTCGAGCCGGTCGATGATGCCCCGCACCGTCACCGGGCCGAGGTCGGCGGTCAGCATGAGCTCCAGGCCGATCGGGCGGATCCGGGTGGGGTCCTCGAGGGTGAAGTACCGCTCGACCATGCGAGCCGCATCGGCGGCGAAGTCCACTGCTCCGCTGTCGTCCAGTCCCAGGCCCTGGTACTCCGGGTCGTCGGCCATCTCGGAGAGTGCCTCGTCCAGGCACGCCCGGGCGCGTTCGGGCGTTCGGTCGGCGACGTCGCCCACGAAGAGCAGTTCCAGCGCCCGGTGCACGGTGGTCCCCTTGACAGCCGGGATTGATGGGGGTTCGGGCAGTCGGTCGATGGCCGAGAAGCGGAAGGCGAGGGCGCACTCCTTGAAGCTGGACACCTTCGACGGTGAGAGCGTGCGGGGGAGGGGCAGCGGCATGGGGAGGATCGTAGGGGGAGGTGGTGACAGCGGGCACCGGGAACCGGGTCGCGACCTACGACGTCGCCCGGCGGTCAGTGGGCGTTGGCGGCCAGACGGAGGACCGATGCCGCCATGTCGTCGAGCGCCGCCAGCGGAGCGAAGTGGCCGAATCCGGGGTGCTCCTCGAGCGTTCCCGCCGGCAGCCGGTCGGCGATGCCGGGTGCGAGCAGCGCCGGTCCGGGATCGGGTCGGCCCCGGACCACGGTGACCGGGCACGCCACCTCGCCGAGTCGACCCCAGGTCCGGTGTGTGCTGCCGGCGGCATAGGTCGAGGCCTCGAACTCGGGTCGGCACCGCAGGCTGATCGACCCGTCGGCGTGGTGCTCGAACCCGAACCGGATGTAGGCCTCCAGGCACTCGGGTGCCAGTTCGTCGAGCGGCCGCTTGCCAGCGAAGTTCGCCAGAGCGAGCTCCGCCGACGGGAACGCTTCGCGACGACGGCGGGCCGCCTCGACCATGGGGTTGGGTGTGCCGGGGGCGGGTGCGGGGAAATCGGTGGGGAACACGATCGGCTCGAAGACCCAGAGCGCGGCGAAGGTGCCCGGTCGTTGGATCTCGGCCATCAGGAGGGATGCCCCACCCATGGAGTGGCCCACGCCGACCGGTTGATCCAGGCCGAGTCCGTCCACGGCGGCCAGCACATCCTGACCGGTGGCCTCCCAGTCCATGACGGCCGGCGAACCGGAGCGCCCGTGGCCCCGCACGTCGAGCGCGGCCACTCGCAGGTCGGCGAGCCGGCCGGCGAGCGGCCCCCACACCCCGGCGCAGAACCCGGTGGCGTGCACCAGGAGCAGGTCCCGGCCCGGGCCGCCCAGGTCGTAGGTCGCAATCGGTGTCCCATCGGGAGAGGTCACGAACCGCGGATGGTCGAACACGCCGGGATCGGTCGGATGGTCGGTCGGCTCCACGAGCGCAGCCTGCCACCCGGATCGGCCCCACCGGAACCCGGTCCGGCCGGGCGCTGGTCCGGGGATTCGCACCACCGTCGGGGTCGTGGGCGAAGATGGCTCAGTGAGTGACGACACCGCGACCAGTCGACCTGCCGACCAGGGGGCTCCACCCCGAGCCCCACTGGTGTTGCTGACGCTGATCCTCGTCGCCACCGTCGCCAACCTCAACCTCTCGGTGGCCAACGTGGCCCTGCCGGACATCGGGCTGGCCTTCGACGCCTCGCAGATCCAGATCAACCTCGTGGCGGTCGGTTACTCGCTCGGCCTGGCGGCCTCGGTGCTGTACCTCGGGGCGGTCGGCGACCGGTACGGCCGCAAGCTGCTCCTGGTCGTGGGCACCGGACTTGCGATTCCCGCCTCGGCGCTGGCCGCCTGGGCGCCCTCGGTCGAGTTCCTCATCGTGTTCCGGATCCTCGGGGGTTTCGCTGCCGGGATGGCGTTCCCCACCACGCTCGCCCTCATCACCGCGCTGTGGTCGGGCCCGGCGCGCACGCGGTCGATCGCGCTGTGGTCGGCGATCGGTGGCGCCATGGCCGCCCTCGGTCCGCTCGTGTCAGGACTGCTCCTGGAGTGGTTCTGGTGGGGTTCGCCGTTCCTGTTCACGGTGCCGCTCGCCGTCGTCGCACTCGTGCTGGCGCTCCGGCTCATCCCCGCCCACGTCGGCGAGAGCGACGAGCGGGTGGACCACCTCGGCGGGGTGCTGTCGGTGGTGTTCGTGGCGGCGCTCGTGGCGGCGATCACCTTCATCGTCGATCCTGACGCGGCCACGCTGGCGCTGGTGCTGTTCGGTGTGGCGGTGGTGGCGGGAGTGCTGTTCGTGCTGCGGCAGCGTCGGGCGCCCAACCCGCTCTACGACCTGCACTACGCCGCCCGCCCGACGTTCTGGGTGGCGGCCATCGCCGGGATCGTCGTGTTCGGGTCCCTGATGGGCGGGATCTTCATCGCCCAGCAGTACCTCCAGAACGTCGAGGGCTACAGCCCGCTCGCCTCCGGGGCATCGGTGCTGCCGGCGGCGCTCGTGATGGTCCTCGTGGCGCCGCGCTCGGCCAAGCTCATCGAGACGATCGGTTCCCGCGCCACGCTCCTGCTCGGCTACGCAGGTTGTCTGGCGGGTCTGCTCGTGATGCTCCTCGTGTGGGGAGAGGGCACGAGCTACGTGTGGATCGCCGTCGCCGTGATGCTCGTGGGTGCGGGTGTCGGGCTGGCGGGCACGCCGGCGTCCCGGTCGCTCACCGGCTCGGTGCCCGTCGAGCGGGTCGGCATGGCCTCGGGCACCGCCGACCTGCAGCGGGACCTGGGCGCGGCGATCATGCAGTCGATCATGGGGGCCCTGCTGACCGCCGGCTACGCGGCGACGGTGGCCGACCTCATCTCCGGGGCGTCACCCGAGGCCCAGGAACAGCTCGCCGGTGACGCCACGACGACGCTCCAGAAGTCGTTCGCGAGCGCGGCGAACGTGGCCGAGCGCACCACCGCCACGACGCACGCTCGCGGGTCATGC
>CAYMKW010000071.1:0-15138 GCA_964391365.1 uncultured Microthrixaceae bacterium
GCTCCTCGACGACGCGTTCTCGGTCCCCGGCACCCAGGGCCGTCGCGTCGGCGTGGACGGGATGCTCACACTGGTGCCGGTGGTGGGCGACCTCGCGGGTCTGGGCCTGTCGATGGTCGTGGTGCTCGCAGGTGTCGGCGCCGGCGTGTCGCTCCCCACGACGCTGCGGATGCTCCTGAACGTCGGGTTCGAGTCGTTGGCCGGTCTGGTCCCGTTCGGCGGGGCGCTGTTCGACATGGTGTACAAGGCGAACAACCGGAACGTCCGGCTGATCGAACAGGACCTGTCGGACCGTCGTCGGACGCGCCGGTCCTCGGCGGCCGTCCTGGGACTGACCGTGCTGGTGCTCGCCGTGGGTGCGGTGATGACCGTGCTCGTGATGGTGGCGGGCGTGGCGCTGCTGGTCTGGTTCGTGGCGTGGCTGATCGGGTGAGCGCCTCCGACCTGCGGGCCGTCGACGGGAGGATGCCGGGACGACGGGGTCTCGCCACCCGAGCCCGCCTCCTGGAGGAGACCCGCGACCTGTTGGCGACCACGTCGTACCGCGACCTGAAGGTCGTCGACGTCGCCCGCGCCGCCGGCACGTCGCCGGCGACCTTCTACCAGTACTTCCCCGACGCCGAGACGGCGGTCCTGGCGCTGGCCGACGAACTGGTGGGTGAGAGCCGGGAGCGGCTGACCCGCCCGGTGCGCGACGCGACCTGGTCGGGTCGCTCGGCCTACGACACCTGTGAGCACATCGCCGGGACCTTCCTCGAGTTCTGGGACGAGCACCGTTCGCTCCTCGCCGTGATCGACCTGGCCGCGACCGAGGGCGACCTCCGGTTCCGGGAGCTGCGGGTCCGGTTGCTCAGCTCATTCACCGAGGCGACCGTCGCGGCGGTCCGCTCGCAGCAGGACGCTGGCCGGCTGCCGGCGGACCTCGATCCGACCGCGACCGCTGCGGTGCTGGTGGCCATGTTGGCGCAGGTGTCTGGGCACCACTACGGGATCGAGCGCTACGGGACCACCACCGGTGAGATCCGTCGGGCCATGGCCCGACTCCTGTACTCGGGCATCACCGGCCGGCGCCCCCCGGGCTGATCCCGCACGCGTTCGGCACCCGCACCCGAGCGGGCGTACAATCTGACGGTCCGTCAGATTTCTTCAGGGGAGTGGTCATGGACTTCGAGTTCTCGCCCGATCAGCAGGCCTTCGCCAAGGAGGTCGCGGCCTTCCTCGACGAGCACGACGACCCAGCGGTCTTCGACGTCACCCGGGAGAACATGGCGCAGATCGTGGACACACCGGCCCGGCGTGCCTTCATGAAGGAGCTGGGCCGGAAGGGCTGGCTCGGGATCACCTGGCCGGAGGAGTACGGCGGCTCCGGGGGTGAGGGCGTCTACGAGTACATCCTCAACGAGGCGCTCGCGGGTCGCGGTGGGCCCCAGATCGGCAAGGGCGTCGGCATCATCGGCAAGACGCTGATCGCCCACGGGTCGGACTTCCTCAAGGAGAAGTTCCTCCCGATGATCCTGGACAACGAGGTCGAGTTCGCCGTCGGCTACTCCGAGCCCAACGCAGGTTCGGATGCCGCATCCATGCGCCTGAAGGCCGAGCGCCACACCACCGAGGACGGTCGCACGGGGTGGCTGCTCAACGGGCAGAAGACCTGGACGACCTCGGCCCACTTCGCCGAGTGGTACTGGCTGGGGACGAGGACCGACCCCGACAACAAGCACATGGGGATCACCCTCATGCTCGTCCCGCTCGACCAGGACGGCATCACCGTGAATGGGCTCTGGACGCTCGGCAACGACGAGCGCACGAACGAGGTCTGGATCGACGACGTGTTCGTTCCCGACGAGTACGTCGTCGGCGAGGTCAACAAGGGGTTCGTCTACATCTCCCAGGCGCTCGACCTCGAGCGCTTCACGATGTTCACGTACAGCCCGATCAAGGAGCGACTCGACCTCCTCACTGAGCACGTGCGCACGGCGGTCCGCGACGGAGCACCGCTCCGGGACGATCCGGTCGTCCGGTCGCGGATGGCCAACCTCCACACCCAGGCGGAGGTGGCCCGCGTGATGGGGCTCAAGTTCGTCGCCGAGGCGGTGAAGGTCGAGCACGCCGCCAAGGCCGGCGAGGACTTCCAGCCGCCCACCGTGGTGGCCTCCGAGTACAAGCTGTTCGCCACCGAGTTCTCGAAGCGGCTCGCGGACGAGTCCATGGACATCTGCGGGCCCGGCTCGCAGCTCCGGGTCGGGACCGAGGACGCTCCCATGGTGGGTCGGGCCGAGTCGACCTACCGCTACACCGTCATCGACACGATCGGCGGCGGCTCCTCGGAGATCCAGAAGAACATCATCGCCCGGCGTGGTCTGGGCCTGCCGAAGAACTTCTGAGCGGCGGGACGGGAACGGGACGATCCGGTGGGTGACTGCGGCGCGCTCTGCGGGACCAAGGTCCTCGATCTGGCTACGGTCGGTCCGGGCGCGCGTGCGTCCCGGATCCTGGCCGACTACGGCGCGGACGTCGTCAAGATCGGCGCCGTGCCCCGGTCGGGGGCCGTCCAGATCGTCCCGCCCCACTACGCCTACTCCGGGAAC
The DNA here is from genome assembly GCA_964391365.1 of uncultured Microthrixaceae bacterium. Taxonomy (GTDB): domain Bacteria; phylum Actinomycetota; class Acidimicrobiia; order Acidimicrobiales; family Microtrichaceae; genus SXMI01. Next base: position 2,589 of record CAYMKW010000071.1, read on the forward strand.
CGGGGGATGCGCCGGGCGTCGTTCGACCTCAAGTCCGACGAGGGGCGGAGCGCGTTCCTGGCCCTGGCGGATCGGGCGGACGTGGTCGTCGAATCGTTCCGTCCGGGCGTCGCCGCCCGGTTGGGCATCGGTGCCGGCGACCTGCTCGCCCGCAACCCGCGACTCGTCTACTGCTCGACGTCGGGCTACGGCCAGCACGGGCCGCGTCGGTCCTGGGCCGGACACGACCTCAACTACCTCGCCGCCGGGGGCTACCTCGACTGCAGCGGGCGTCGCGAGGACGGCCGGCCCGCGCTGCCGGGAGCCACGGTCGCCGACATCGCCGCCGGCGGCATGCAGGCCGCGATGTCCGTGATGGCGGCGCTGCTCGAACGCGAGCGGACCGGCACCGGACAGCACCTCGACGTGTCGATCGCCGACGGTGTCCTCGCCATGATGAGCCTGTACGCCGACGAGTACCTGGCGACCGGAACGGAGCCGGGGCCCGGCCACTACATCCTCACCGGTCGGTACGCCTGCTACGACGTCTACGAGTGCTCCGACGGCCGGTTCGTCTCCGTCGGGGCGATCGAGCCTGCGTTCTGGGCGAACCTGTGTCGGGAGCTCGGCCTCGAGCAGTGGGTCGGGTCGCAGCTCGACGACGACGTACAGGACCGGATCCGTGCAGATCTCGCTGCCGTGTTCGTCGGCCGCACGCGTGACGAGTGGGTGGACCAGCTCGGTCCGGCCGACTGCTGCGTCGCGCCGGTGAACTCCATCGCCGAGGCCGTCGCCGACCCGCAGTACGAGGCCCGTGGAACCGTGGTTCCGGCCCTCCACCCGACGGCGGGGGAGTTCCGCCAGCTGGCGCCGATCTGGGCGGGCACCGAGCTTCCCGAGCTGCCGGTCGACGTTCCCGACGGAACCGCGAGCGACGCAGCGGCGCTGCTCGCCGAAGCAGGGTGCGACACCGAGCGGGTGTCCGCCTGGATCGACGGAGGTGTGGTGGCGTGAGCGACGGAGGAACCGAGGTGTCGGCCGACGTGCCCGAGGACGTGATGGCACTCATCGGCGTGCCGCAGTACCCGAGCACCGCCGGCTTCGACGTCGAGCGGAGCTACTCGTGGGACACCCTCGCTGCGACGCAGAACGGCAATGCCCTCTTCTGGGACGACGCGGTCGGCGACGAACTGACCGGCGGCCCCATCGCCGTCCCGACCACGCTGTCGCTCTGGATGCGACCCCACTACTGGGAGCCGGGGGCCGAGGGTGAGCAGGTCGCCCTGCAGGTCCACTTCGACCTGAAGGCCCGTTTCGAGCTGCCCGAGGCCGTGATGACCGACAACACGATCATCTTCCACGAACCGGTCCGTCCCGGTGATCGAATCAGTCACCAGCAGGTGCTGCGATCGGTCAGCGGACCCAAGACCACCAAGCTCGGTTCGGGCCGCTTCTGGGTCATCGACATCGAGTACCACAACCAGCGCGGCGACCTGGTGGGGATCGAGTCGTACACCGGTTTCGGTTACCGCCGCGGTGACTCAGGGGTGGCATCGTGACGGCCCCGGCCCCGATCCTGTTGGGCGGTGTCGCCGAGGGTGACCGGCTCCCGCCGCTCGAGGTCGAGGTGACCCCGACCACCGTCGTCCTGGGTGCGCTCGCCAGCCGTGACTGGCGACCGATGCACCACGACTACCGGTTCGCCACCGAGCGCAACGGCGTCGCGGACATCTTCCTCAACACGCCGAACCAGGCCGCATGGTTCGAGCGGTACCTCACGGACTGGACAGGTCCCCGCGGGCGCGTCGGCCGGATGACCTTCCGCATGCGCGACTCGGTCTTCCCGGGTGATGTGATGACCTTCACCGGTACCGTGCGATCCGCGGGCACCGATGACGACGGCTGCGGATGGGTCGACATCGAGGTCGAACTCCGCGCCACCCACGAGACGCGGGGTGACCGACTGTGCTCGACGTGTACCGCCCGGATCGCCGTGCCGGTCGACGAGTCGGACAACCCGTGGGCCCGAGCCGGCGACCGGTGGCGACCGTGAGGTCGACTCGACCGGGGACGAATCGACAGGACGTGGCCGGAGTGGCCGCACGAAACCGACCAGGAAGCAGGTGACGAAGTGTTGGATCTGGACTTCACCGAGGAACAGGAGATGCTGCGGGACATGGTCCGCGGCGTGTGCGCCCAGCATGCCGGCGGGGAGGTGCTCCGTGCGCTCGAGGACGATCCGGACGGGATCGCCCGGGACCTCTGGGCGCAGCTCGCCGAGCTGGGTCTGCTGGGCCTGACGCTCCCCGAGGAGCACGGCGGTGCCGGGTCGACCATGCTCGACGGTGTCGTGCTCTACGAGGAGCTCGGGCGGTCGCTGGCGCCGGTCCCGCACCTCGAGAGCTGCGTGCTGGCGGCGGAGTCGCTCCTCCTGGCCGGATCGGAGTCGCAGATCGCGGAGTGGCTCCCGGCGATCGCCGCAGGCACGGCGATCGTCGTTCCGGCGTGGCTGGAGCCGGGGAACGGCTACTCGGCTGCGGGAGTGCAGCTGACCGCCCGACCGGACGGCGACGAGTTCGTGCTCGACGGCACCAAGGCCCACGTCCGGTTCGCCGGCGCCGCGGACCAGTTCCTGGTGCTCGCGCGGGTGGGTGACGGACCGAGCGACATCGACCTGTTCCTCGTGGCGCCCGATGCGTCGGGGATCCATCTGGACCAGCAGCACTCCCTCGCCGCCGACACCCAGTACCGGATCCGCTTCGATGGCGTGCGCGTCCCGGCGTCGAGCCGCGTGGGTGATCCGTCGTCCGGATGGGTGACCTGGTCCAAGGTGATGGAGCAGGCCATGGTCCTGGTCGCAGCGCAGGCGAACGGTGGGGCGGACTACGCGCTCGAGATCACCAACCAGTACGCCAAGGACCGCGAGCAGTTCGACAAGCCGCTGGGTGCGTTCCAGGCGATCTCCCACTACCTGGCCGACGCCAGGACGAACGTCGACGGGTCCAAGCTCCTCACCTACGAGGCGGCGTGGGCCGAGTCCACCGGTCGGCCACTGCGCCGGCTGGCCCCGATGGCGAAGCTCTTCGCCGGCAACACCTTCCGTGAGGTCACCGCCATGGCGCAGCAGGTCTTCGGTGGCGTCGGATTCACCCTCGAGTACGAGATCCAGCTCTACTTCCGGCGGGCGAAGCAGCTCCAGCTGTCCTGGAACGACACGCGCCGTTGTGAGGAGCTGATCGCCGACGTCGTGCTCGAGTCGGCCTGATCCGGCTCGATCATCCTGTCGGCGACACCACCGACCGGCCCGTCAACACGGCGCAGAGGGTGCGGGCCGAGGCCACGTGTGCGTTGTCGGCTCCCCAGGCCCGGAGCAGGTCGACCGTCACCTGCTCGGTGAGCACGTGTGGGTCGAAGGCGTCGGCGCTCGGCAGGCCGGACACGTGCGCCACGTTCGAGACGAGGAGGGCCCCGTGGATCGAACCCGTCCACCGCAGCGTCCGCCGCAGTCCGTCGTCGTCGCCGTCGGCGGGGGGCTGCAGCGCGCCCGTTCCCACTGCGGTCTCGACCAGTCCGTTGACCTCGGAGAGGAACGACAGCGACGAGGGCAGGACCGATGCCACGTCGTCGGGGTCGATGAGGGACTCCGGTGTCGTGATCAGCATCTGGAGGAAGCGGAACTCCTGCGGATGGAGCTCACGGCTGTCGACGAACAACTCGGTGAACGCCAGGACGCGGGCGAGCGAGGCGACATCGGGGGAGACCCCGGAGAGCGCGTCGTCCCAGTGCGCCGACGCAGCGTGGAACGTGTCGAGGAGCAGTTGCACGGCGTCGCTCATCAGGGCGGCGAGGAGCGCGGACTTGGACGGGAAGTAGGTGTAGATCGTCCCGACGGCGCAGTCGACTCGCCCGGCGAGCGCCTGCATCGTGAGCCCCTCCAGGCCGTGCTCGTTCACGAGTTCGGTCGCCGCAACGGTCAGCTCGTCGCGACGTCGGGCCCGGCGCTCCGCTCCTCGTTCCGTGGCCATCGATCTCCCGTCGTCGGCTGCCTCGCTGCGGACGAGCCGGTGCGGGCTGCCGAGCGTCCTGACCCTAGACTGCGCCGGCCTCCGCGGAGGCAGCACGTCTGCAGTCGACGCGGTGTTCACGGAGAGTGAGGCGAAGTCCATGAGGGGCATCATCGACGTGTGCGGCCACCTGCCGCACTGGCGCCTGGAGCGGTCTGAGATCGCGGCCGTGCTCGGATCCGGGGGCGGCGCAGGAACGAGGACGGTCGCCTCCTACGACGAGGACCCGGTGACCCTCGGTGTGGCGGCCGCCCGGCCACTGCTCGTCGGCCGCCCGGACGCCGCGCCGGTCGAGTCCCTCACGTTCGCCACGACCGCGCCGGTGTACGCCGAGAAGTCCGGCTCACCCCTGGTCCACGCTGCGCTCCAGTTGCCGGCGTCCGTGTCGACGCTCGACGCCGGACCGGGACTCCGGGGGGCATCCGCGGCGTTGCGAGCAGCGCTGCACTCGACCGATCGGCTGGTCGCCGTCGTCGCCGGCGACGTCCGGACCGGTCTCGCCGGCTCGACCGACGAGACCGGTGGCGGTGACGCCGGGTCGGCGGTGCTCATCGGTGACGACTCCGCCGGCCCGCTGTTGGCGGAGCACCTCGGTGGTGCATCCGCGACGCACGAGTTCCTGGACCGGTGGCGCGCACCGGGTGAGCTCCGGATGCACGCCTGGGAGGAGCGCTTCGGCCAGCAGCGCTACGACGAGCTCGCCGTGGATGCGTGGGATCGTGCGCTGGACTCGTGCGGCCTCACCGACGGTGAGGTGATCCGGGTCGCAGTGAGCTCGCCCCATGCTCGAGCCGGTGCTGCGCTGGCCAAGCGACTCGGCGCTGCCGGAGTCGAGCTGACCGACCGGCTCGACCGATCCGTGGGGTTCACCGGAGCCGCCCACCCCGGGCTGCTGCTCGCCGATCTGCTCGAACGTTCGGCCGCCGGGGACGTCGTCGCACTGGTCTCGCTCGCCGACGGTGCCGAGGTGTTCCTGTTCCGCCGGACCGCGGCCATCTCCGGCGGGCGACCGGTCGCCGAACAGCTCGCCGCCGGGTCCCCGATTCCCTACGGCAAGTACCTGGCGTGGCGAGGCGTCCTGCCGACCCAGCCGCCCAACCGACCGGAGCCGGCGCGCATGTCGGCATCGGCCGCCGAACGTCGATCCGAGTGGAAGTACGGATTCGTCGGGAGCCGGGACCGCTCGAGCGGTGCCGTCCACCTACCTCCGGCCCGCGTGTCGTACCGCGGTCAGGCGGTCGACGACATGGAGCCGGTACCCATGGCGCCGCACCGGGCGACCGTGGCGACCTTCACCGTCGACTCGCTCGCGTACTCGCCGTCGCCTCCGGTCGTGTTCGCCGTCTGCGACTTCGAGGACGGTGGCCGACTCCCGATGGAGTTGACCGACGTGGCGGCAGCGGACGTCCGCATCGGGATGCTGGTGGAGATGACCTTCCGACGCATCGGGACCGCCGATGGGATCGCGAACTACTTCTGGAAGGCGCGTCCGGTCCCGGGTGTGCCGGTGGCCGGGGAGGCTGACTGATGGCGAGTCACGGCATCGCGGACCAGGTGGCGATCATCGCCATGGGATGCACCACGTTCCGTGAGCACTGGGACCGGGGCGCCGACGACCTGGCGATCGACGCCACGGTCGAGGCGCTCGGCTCCGTCGGCCTCCGGCCGGCCGACGTCGATGCCTGGTGGCTCGGCACCGCCCAGTCGGGCATGTCAGGGATCACGCTGGCCGCTCCGCTGAAGCTCGAGGGCGTGCCCGTCACGAGGGTCGAGAACTACTGCGCCACCGGTTCGGAGGCGCTGCGGCAGGCCTGTTACGCCGTGGCATCCGGCGCCTACGACGTGGCCGCAGCCGTCGGCGTGGAGAAGGTGAAGGACTCCGGGTTCCAGGGGCTCAACGCATTCCCCATCCCGACCGACGGCACCCAGCGGACGCTGACCGCCGCCGCGATGTTCTCGCTCGTGGCACCCGCCTACGCCGAGAAGTACGGCGTGGACCCGGCCGAGCTCCGTCGGACGCTCGCCCGGATCGCATCCAAGAACCACGCCAACGGCGCCCGGAACCCCCGGGCCCAGTTCCGACGTGAGATGGACGTCGATGCGATCTGCGCCATGCCCGAGGTCGCCGGGATGCTCTCGGTGTTCGACTGCGCCGGTGTGGCCGACGGCGCCGCCACCGCCGTGGTGGTGCGGGCCGAGGACGCGCACCGCTACACCGACTCGCCCCTGTACGTGAAGGCGCTGTCCTTCGTGGCCGGCAACGGGTCGGGCCTGCTCGACCCCGACTACGACTACACCCACTTCCCCGAGTGCGAATGGGCCGCTCGTGACGCCTACGCCCAGGCGGGCATCACCGACCCCCGTCGCGAGCTGGCCATGGCCGAGGTGCACGACTGCTTCACCCCCACCGAGCTCGTCCTGATGGAGGACCTGGGGTTCTCCGAGCGAGGCGAGGCGTGGCGGGACTGTGAGGCGGGTGCGTTCGACCTGCACGGCGACCTCCCGGTCAACACCGACGGTGGACTCAAGTCGTTCGGTCACCCCGTCGGCGCGTCGGGTCTGCGGATGCTCTTCGAGTGCTGGTTGCAGCTGCGCGGTGAGGCGCCCGAGGACCGGAGGATCGAGACCGCCGACCGGGGGTTGGCGCTCACCCACAACCTGGGCGGCTACCCGGGGGAGATGGTCAGTTTCGTGGGCATCTGGGGATCGGAGCGCGGGTGAGCGACCCCTCGTCGGACGTTGGTCCGGACCCGAGCCACACCCAGGCCCGTGACGACGCCATCGCGTTCCTGCGCCGACTGGGTGCAGCGGGGGCGCCGGCGACGGTCCTCGTCGTACTGTTCGATCCGGTCGGCGATCCCGACGTCCCGGCGGACGACGCGGTCGAGGCCGTGCTGCGCGAGCGCCTCGAACCCCTGATCCGCTCGACCGACCTCCTGCGTCTGGTCGGCCCCGGCGAGTTCATCCTCGTGGTGCCGTCGGGAATGAACGCTGCAGGAGAGGCGCTGGTCGACCGCGTGCGTGGCGTCGCTGCGTTGCCGGTCGATGCCTCGGACGGCTCGTGGTCGCTCGCTGCGAGGGTCGGTGTCTCATCGTTCGACGCCGACCGCGAGGAACCGGTCGTCGCCGTGGATGCCGCCCGGGCCGACGCCCGAGGAGGACGCTGATGGCCGCGATCATCCCGGCGGGCGAGGTCGTCTGGGGGATCCAACTGCCGATCCAGTCGCAGTCGACCATCTACGTCCAGGACTGGGAACCCGGGTCGGGCCCGGCGGAGTTGGCGCTCATCGCGCAGGCGGCCGATCGCGCCGGAGCGGCCTACGTCGCCGTGTGCGACCACGTCGGGATCCCGCGACCTGCGGACGAGTCGATGTCGTCGACCTGGTACGACACGGTGGCGACGTTGGCCTGGTTGGGAGCGCGGACCGAACGGGTCTGGCTCCTCAGCCACGTCTACGTGCTGGCCTACCGGCACCCGCTCGTCACCGCCAAGGCCTTTGCGACGCTCGACCATCTGACCGGTGGCCGCGCCGTGCTCGGCGTGGGGGCCGGTCATCTGGCGAGCGAGTTCGAGCTCCTCGGCGTCGACCATTCGGGCCGGGGGCCCGCGACCGACCGGGCGATCGAGGTGATCCGCGCGGCGTTCGAGGAGGAGTACCCGACGATCGGCGGGCCGGGTGCCGAGGTCGGGGTCGGCATGCGGCCACGACCGGAACGTCCGGGAGGTCCGCCCATCTGGGTCGGAGGCTCCTCGGCTCCGGCGATCCGCCGTGCGGCCCGTCTCGGTGACGGTTGGCTGCCCCAGGGGCCGCCGGCCATGGGGATGCGCGCCGCGGTCGAGACGATCCGGTCGGAGCGGGAGGCTGCGGGACTGCCCGAGGCGTTCGACCTCGGGATCAACGGTGCGCCGGTGGCGATCGGCGGCGTGGTCGACGACCTGCCCGAGTGGGCGCTGCGCGGTCGGCCCGAGGAGATCGCCGAGTCGATCCGCCGCTACACCTCGCTCGGCGCCAACCAGGTGCAGGTCCGGTTCATCGCATCATCCGCGGCCGACTACGCGGAGCAACTCGAGCGGTTCGGCGCCGAGGTCTGGCCGCTCGTCACCAGCTGAGGTCGGTCGTCGCCGGCTGAGGTCGGTCGTCGGCGTCGCTCGGTCGGCTCAGGACGGTCCCTGGTCCGTCGCCTGGCGCAGTTGCTGGCACGCCTGCTCCAGTTCGACCAGGCGGTGCGCCATGCCCTTGAGCATGGAGCGGCTGAGCGACGGGAGGTCGTCGAGCAGGGTGTTGAAGCCCCGCCGGTCGATCACCTCGAGCAGCAGGTCGCTCGAGGCGACCACGCTGGCGGTGCGCGGGATGGCCTCGAGGAGCGCGACCTCGCCGAAGTAGTCGCCGGGACCCAGCTCCGCGACGACCACCCCGTCCTTCAGGACCTGAGCGGTGCCCGAGACGATGACGGCGAACTCCTGACCGAGGTCACCCTGGCGCAGGATGGTGCGGCCCGACTCCACGTGGACCTCGTCGGTGAGCCGGTCGATCTCGGCGAGCTCGGCGTCCGAGCAGTCGGCGAACATCGGCAGGGCTCGGAAGCGTTCGTGTGTGTCGCGGCGCGGGTTCACGTGGGGAGCCTAACCTCGGTGACCGCCGGCCCGGCCGGTGTTCCAGACCGCTTCACCCGGGAGGCCTCGTGGTCGTCATGTTCGCCCTGCTCCGCCGCAACCCCGACCTCACGACCGAGCAGTTCGTCGAGCACTGGCGTGAGCGGCACGGTCCCCTCATCGCCGGGACCCCGGAACTGGCCCGCCACATCCACCGCTACGAGCAGCACGTTCGCCACCGTCCGGACGGGCTGTCCGGGAACGACGACCTCGACGGGGTCGCCGTGCAGTGGTACCGCACCATCGACGACTTCGAGGCGTTCATCTCGGAGCCTGCGTACGCCGAACTGATCGCTCCGGACGAACGACGGTTCCTGGACGTCGGGCGCATCGAGTTCATCATCACCGAGGAGCCGCACGTGGTGATCGACGGGGCCCGCCCCGACGGGTCGAGCGGGACCGCACCGGCGTGAGCGGTGTGGTGGTCACCGGTGGCGGGTCGGGGATCGGTGCTGCGACCTGTGCGCTCCTGGCCTCCCACGGCGTGCCGGTGGGTGTGCTCGACCGCAACGCCGAGGCCGCGCACCGGGTCGCCGACCAGGTCGGCGGCACGCCGCTCGTCGCTGATGTCCGACGACGCGACCAGGTGGACGAGGCGGTCGACCGGGCGGCGTCGAGCCTGGGCGGGATCAGCGGCTGGGTGAACAACGCCGGAGTGGGGAACCTCAAGCCGCTGGAGGACTACACCGAGCCGGAGGTCGACCTGATCTGGGGGGTCAACGTCACGGGCACGTTCCACTGCCTCCAGGCGGCGGTTCCGCACCTCCGCCGTCATCGGGAGGCGACCGGGCGACCGGCGGCGGTCGTGAACGTGGCGAGCGTCTCGGGGGTGCGCCCAACCCTGGGTGAGGCGCCCTACGCGGCGGCGAAGGCCGCCGTCGTGGCGCTGACCCGCTCGGCCGCGCTCGAGTGGGCCCCCGAGGTGCGCGTCAACTGCGTGTCGCCCGGGTTCGTGCGGACGCCGTTGAACGAGATGCTCACCGCCGACGAGGTGACGCTCGCCGGCCTGGAGGAACGGACACCGATGGCCCGTCTGGGCACGGCCGAGGAGACCGCGGAGCTGATCCGGTTCCTGCTCGACGACCGGTGCGGCTACCTGACCGGGCAGAACATCGTGCTCGACGGGGGGAGCATGCTCTCATCGGCGCAGATGGACCCGGTCCTCGGCCCCCTCGTCGACCTCCTGCGGGCACCCGGCGCCGGAAGCGGGCCGATCGGCGAACAGCTGCAGGGCGGCTAGAACGCGTTTCAGTCGGAGGGGTACGCTCGTCCCATGGACGACGTCGCAAACGACACCAGCGCCACCGATGCGGACATCCCGTGGATCGTCTCGGTCGACGACCACGTGATCGAGCCGCCGTCCGTGTGGCAGGACCGGGTTCCCGCCAAGTTCGCCGACGTCGCCCCCAGGTCGTTCCGCCAGCGCGGGACCATGAACTTCGTCGGCGGCGTGTTCAGCTTCGAGCCCGACGACGACGGTGAGGTCGGCGACTGGTGGTCCTTCGAGGACGGTCGGTTCCCGCTCACCCGTCTGGAGGCCGCGGTCGGCTTCGAACGCGACCAGGTGCAGGTCGTTCCCATCACCTACGACGAGATGCGTCGGGGTTGTTGGGATCCTGCTGCCCGACTGGCGGACATGGATGCCAACTGGACGGAGGCGTCGATGTCGTTCCCGTCGAGCTTCGTCCGGTTCTGCGGACAGCGGTTCCTCGAGGCGTCCGACAAGGAGCTCGCCGACGCCTGCGTCCGTGCCTACAACGACTGGCAGTTCGACGAGTGGTGCGCCGGCTCCGATGGCCGGCTGATCCCGCTGGCGATCGTGCAGTTGTGGGACCCGGAGCTGGCCGCCTCCGAGGTCCGCCGGAACGCCGAGCGTGGAGGACGGGCGATCACGTTCTCCGAGATCCCGGCCTACCTGGGCCTGCCCTCCGTCCACGACGCCAACGGTTACTGGGATCCGCTGTTCGCCGCCTGCGCCGAGACCGGCACGGTGGTCAACATGCACATCGGTTCGAGTTCGAAGATGCCATCGACCTCGCCGGATGCTCCGGCCGCCGTCGGGTCCACGCTCACGTTCAACAACGCCATGGCGTCCATGACGGACTTCCTGTTCTCGGGCGTCCTGGTGCGGTTCCCGGACCTGAAGCTCGCCTACTCGGAGGGCCAGATCGGCTGGATCCCCTACATCATCGAGCGGGCCGACAAGGTGTGGGAGGACAACCGGGGCTGGGGCGGCATCGCCGATCTGGTGCCCGAGCCGCCCAGCACCTACTACTACCGACAGATCTTCGGCTGCTTCTTCGATGACAACTACGGTCTCGCCAACATCGAGGCCGTGGGCGTCGACAACGTGTGCTTCGAGACGGACTACCCCCACACCGACTCGACGTGGCCGCACTCCAAGGAGGTCGCGATCAAGCAGATGGGTGACCTCCCTCCGGAGATCCAGCGCAAGCTGGTCCGGGGCAATGCGATCGCTCTGCTGGGCCTGGATCTGGAGCCCTGACGGCGGGGGCGGCGTCCCGGACGATCTGACCGTCGACGACGGCGGCCGATAGCGTCGGCGTCATGGCAGCGCGTGAGTACTCACTGATCATCGACGGCGTGCCCGTCGAGCCGGCGTCCCGGTACGACGTCGTCAACCCGGCGACCGAGGAGGTCGTCGCCGAGGCGCCCGAGGCGAGCGTCGAGCAGGCCCGGGCCGCAGTGGAGTCGGCTGCAGCCGCTCTCCCCGCATGGTCCCGGACGCGACCCGAGGAGCGGGCGGCCCTGTTGGACCGGGCCGCCGACCTGATCGATGCGGCGGCCGACGAACTCGTCCCGCTGGTGCAGGCCGAGACCGGGGCGACGTACCGGACCACGAAGACCATCCAGGTGCCCCAGGCCGCGGCCCGGCTGCGCCGGTACGCCAAGGGAGCGCTCGAACCGACCCTCGATCCGCTGCCCCCGGCCATCATGCCGGCGACGGTGCTGGCCCCCGGTGGTGTCGTGAACGCGGCCGCCAACCGCGTCCCGGTGGGCGTCGTGAGCTGCATCACCTCCTACAACTTCCCGATGGTGAACATGGCCGGCAAGATCGGTCCGGCCCTCGCCATGGGCAACACCGTGGTGGTGAAGCCGGCGCCCCAGGATCCGCTGGCGGTCTTCCGCATGGTCGAGATCCTCCAGGAGGCGGGTTTCCCGCCGGGCGTGGTCAACGTGGTCGGTGGGACGGGCATCCCGGCGTCCGAGGCGATCGTCGACCACCCGCAGACCGACATGGTGTCCTTCACCGGGTCGACCGCCGTCGGCCGCCGCATCGGCGAGGTGGCCGGTGGGCAGATGAAGCGGCTGCTGCTGGAACTCGGCGGCAAGGGGGCCTGCGTGGTCTTCGACGACGCCGACCTGAAGGCGGCGATCGGGGGGATCGCCTCGGTGTGGGGATTCCACTCCGGTCAGATCTGCACCGCGCCGACGCGCGTGATCGTCCAGCGTTCCGTCCACGACCAGCTGGTCGAGGGACTCTCGGCCGCGGCGGCGTTCATGAAGGTCGGCCCGCCGACGGAGAAGGACACGGTCGTGGGTCCGGTCATCACCGACGTCCACCGGGGCCGGATCGAGGGGTACATCGCAGCCGGACTCGCCGAGGGTGCCGAGGCGGCGGTCGGGGGCGGCCGACCGGACGGACTGGACACCGGGTTCTACGTCGAGCCGACCCTGCTCGTCGGCTGCGACAACACCATGACGCCGGTCCGCGAGGAGATCTTCGGCCCGGTCGTCGTCGTGGTCCCCTTCGACGAGCCCGAGGAGGCTGTCGAGATCGCCAACGACAGCGACTTCGGTCTCTACAGCTACGTCTTCTCGGGGGACACCT
>CAYMKW010000072.1:0-14807 GCA_964391365.1 uncultured Microthrixaceae bacterium
GGTGGTGTGTTTGCAGGATCGGTTCGCGACGGAGGTGGTGGCGGCGTTTGACGCGGGGGGCGGGGCGTCGTGGACGACGGCGTCGCCCGACCGCAGCGTGGCCGCGAGCGAGGCCCGACGCAGCTCCGCCACCGAGCCCTCGACCGAGACCACGCACGGTGCGTCGACGAGGAGGCGCTCACGCCGACCGCCGTCGAGGCGACGGGTGGCGCGCAGGGTGCCGACACCCTCGGTGCGCACCTCGACGAGACCGAGGGCCTGGGCGGCGCCGAGTCCGTCCGCGACGTAGGCGGGAACCGCACCCGACCCCCGATCGAGGGAGTGGTCACCGCAGACGACCACACCGACATCCAGGTTGCGCAGCGTGGCGGCGAGCAGCCCGCCCACGTCGACGCTGTCGGGTGCGCCGGCGGCGTCGATGCGGACGAGCCGGTCGACCCCGGCCGCTGCGAACTCGCGCAGCACGGGATCCGCCCGGTCGGGACCGCAGCAGAGGACCGCGCTCTCGGCGGACCACGAGTCCGCCAACTGCAGCGCCAGCTCCACCGCCGCCCGGTCGGCCGCCGAGCAACCGACGGTCGTCGACGGTGTGACGGCACCGGTGAGGCGATCCACCTCGGGTCGCAGGTCGACCAGCTTCACGCACGCGGCGACGATCACGAACGACTCAGCTCCGGTGGAACACGACCCCGTGACCACCCTCGGGGTAGGTCCAGGAGATCGCGCCCTCCTCGTTGCACACGAGGTAGCAGGTCCCGCACTCGAAGCACTGCTCGTAGTTGAACAGGATGCCGCCGGCCGCCGTGGGCACGAACAGGTTCGCCGGACACGCCGTGATGCACCCCCGGGTCGTGCAGTCACGACAGACCGTGTCGTCCACGGTGATGTGGGCCCGGTCCTCGTCGACGCGGAACTCGACGGTGGCCATCCGGGCCTCGAAGCTGATCTCGGGGTAGGTCGAGTCGGTCACGATCGCTCCAGCATCGCTCACCCGAACGCCCGGAGCGCACGCAGGCCCTCCCGGACGGCGTCCCGGGCCCGCACTCCGTGGCGTCGCATCTGCGTCCGCACGATCCGCCGGACACCCGGCTTGGGTTCCGGGTTGCGGACGGTGAACAGGTCCTCCATCACCCCGCACGCAACCGCCGGCAGGCCACGTTGGGCGAGGTCGCCCATGACCAGGTGGGGTGCCGCCCGCAGCTTGCGGTGGTCGGCCAGGACGAAGGACGACTCGAGCGCCCGCCGGTAGGAACCAAGTGCGTCCGCCGAGGCGTCGCCGCGGGACACGGCCTGGGCGGCCGCCCGCCCGGCGGCGGCACCGGAGCCGATCGCGAAGTTGACGCCCTCCAACCAGATGCCGGCGGCCAGACACATGGCGGCGGCGTCGCCGGCGACCAGGATCCCGTCGCCGACGAGTTCGGGCATCATCTCGTAGCCCGCCTCGGGGATGACGTGGGCCGAGTACTCGAGCACCTCGCCGCCCTCCACGAGCGGAGCGATCGCCGGGTGCGCCTTGAGGCGACGGAGCAGCTCCTCGGGGCGGTCGCCGCCCGCTGCGAGTGCCGGGAGCGACAGCACGAGGCCCACGGCGACCGACGTGGCGTTCGTGTAGACGAACCCGCCTCCCGGTACGTCGCCGGTGCAACCCAGGATCTCGATGTCCACGCCCTCGTCACCCCGGACGCCGAAGCGCTCGTCGATCACCTCACGCGGGAGCGAGATGGTCTCCTTCACCCCCACCGTGAAGTTCGCGGCGTCGGTGTGCGGGTACATCCCCGCCTCCTTGGCCAGGAACGAGTTCACACCGTCGCAGGCGATCACGACGGGCGCCCGGAGGTCGCCGTCGGGCCGGTCGGTGCGGACGCCGATGACCCGACCGCCCTCGCGGATCAGTCCGGTCGCCGTGGTCGAGCACACCAGCGACGCTCCGGCGTCGACCGCCAGGCCGGCGAGCCAGGCGTCGAAGTCGGGTCGGAAGGTGGTCGCACCGTTGAACGGGGCCGCGCCCCAACCGGGATTGCGGAAGTCGACCGTCAGCGCCTGGTCGTCGTGGACGAGCATGGTGCTGCGCCGGGTGACCCACCGCTGGACGGGGACCTGCTCCCACCACCCGGGCACGAGGGTGTCCAGGATCCGCCCGTAGACAACTCCGCCGTACATGTTCTTGGATCCCGGCGTGGGTCCCCGCTCCAGGAGGCAGACCGACCGGCCGGCGCGGGCCAGCTCGAGCGCCGCGGCCGAGCCCGCCGGGCCGGCGCCGACGACGATCGCGTCGAAGTCGCTCACGATGCAGCCGTCCCCTCGGATCGCAACAGGCGGAGGAGCTCCACGACGGTCTCGTTCGCATCCGACACGATCGCCAGGTCCGCCATCGACATCATCGGGCAGTGCGGCTCCGTGTTCACGCTGACGATGTGATCCGGGTCCCCCAGCCCGGCGGTGTGCTGGACCGCCCCCGAGATGCCGAACGCCAGGTACAGCGACGGGTCCACGACCACGCCCGTCGTCCCGATCTGTCGTTCGTGACCGATCCATCCCCGGTCGGTCACCACTCGCGTCGCACCCATGGCGGCGCCGATCAGCTCGGCCAGCTCGGCCAGCTCCCCGAACCGCTCGGGCGAGTCCAGACCGGCTCCCCCACCCACCAGCCTGGGTGCCTCGGCCAGGTCCATCGTGGCGACATCGGGCCCGAGCAGTTCGACCACCTCGGCGTCCCGGTGTCCCGCGGGGACGGCCTCCACGACCTCGGCCATCGGTCCCGTCCCGTGCTCGTGCGACTCGGGCGCCGCCAGGCCCGGTTGCACGGTCACCACGACGGGACCACTCAGCGCGACCTCGACCATGACGGATCCACCCCACCGGGCGGCGACGAGCCGGTCGGCTCGGACCTCGACGACCCCGGCCACGAGCGGACGTCCGAGCGACGCAGCGACCCGTGGCGCCAGGTCGCGGCCGTCCGGCGAGCCGGGCAGGACGACGACGCGGCCGGCCCCGACGAGCTCGGCGACCGCCGGCGCCCAGCGTCCCGGTGCGAACCCGGGCGTGTCCCACACCCGGACCCGGACCGCCAACGACCCGAGCAGTTCGGCCGCTCGGCCGGCGCCGGCGCCGACGATCAGGACCTCACCACCGGCAGCGGCGACCGCATCGAGCGAACCCGCCGGGAGGGTGCCGTCTCGGACGGGCAGCACGGCCACGGACCCGTCGGTCATCACGGAACCCGGACCGGTGCGGGCTCGGCGGCGGGGACCGCCGCGCCGACCCGCTCGCCGTCGATGACCGCAGCGTGCGCCCGTCGCGCGGCCACGGCATCGCCCACCCGCTCGACGGGCAGTCCCCGCGAACGGAGCTCGTGGTAGAGCGCGTCGGCCGGGGCGGACGGAACCGCCAGGACCAGCCAGTCGGTGGTCCGTTCCTCGGAGTTCCCGGTCGGATGGTGCTGGAAGGTGACGGTCCGGCCGTCCACCGACATCGGGACCAGTTCGGTGGACTGGCGGATGCCCTTCGACTCGGCCCGGATCCACCAGTTCTCCAGGTCGAGGGTGATGCCCAGGTCCTGGCCCACCACCATGCCCGGGCTGACGACCTCGACGCTGCAACCGCGGTCGGCCAGCAGTTCGGCCACGGACGTGGCGTGGTGGAATCCGAGCTCGTCGAGCACCACCACGTTCCCGGTCGGATGCACCCTCCCCTCGAGCACGTCGCGGACGTCGACGATCCACTCGGCATCGTCCGGCGCCCACCACGGGCGGGTCGGCACCGACCCCGTGGCGACGACGACGGTGTCGGCACCCCGGGACTCGACCTCGTCCGCGGTGGCCTCGACGCCGTACTCGATCTGCACGCCGAGCCGACCGCACTCGTGGAGCTGGTTGCGGACCAGGTCGCCGAACTCGGCCCGGTTCGGGACCGTCGCCGCCAGCCGGACCTGCCCGCCGGCCGCGGAGGACCGCTCGAGCACGGTCACCCGGTGGCCGTTGCGGGCGGCAGCGATCGCGGTCTGGAGTCCCGCCGGACCGGCCCCGACCACCAGCACCCGGCGTCCGAGTGGGACCGGCCGGGGGCGGCCGACGCCGAGCGACTCACGTCCCGCAGCCGGGTTCTCGATGCAGCCGAGCCAGCGGTTGAGCCCCATGCGACCGACGCATTCCTGGTTGCAGGACAGACAGAGCCGGGTGTCATCGGTGTACCCCGCCCGTGCCTTGGCGACGAACTCCGGATCCGCGATCTGCCCGCGCACCACGCCGACCAGGTCGCACTGCCCCTCGGCGAGTGCCCGCTCGGCCTGGAGGGGATCCTTGAAGCGCCCGACGCCGACGACCGGCAGGTCCACCGCCTCCCGGATCGCCGACGGGATGAACATGGAGTACCCCGGCGGGATGTGCATGGACGCCTCGATCATGAACAGCGACGCCGTCGCCACCCCGATCGAGGTGTTGATGTAGTCGACCTGTCCGGTGGCCTCGACCATGCGGGCGACCTGGACGGCCTCGTCGATCGTGGTGCCGCCCTCGATCAACTCGTCCCCGCACAGTCTGACGCCCAGCGCCAGGTCCGGCCCGATCACCCGACGGACCTCGTCGACGATCTCGAGGAGGATCCGGGCCCGGTGCTCGAGCGGGCCGCCGTACCCGTCGGTGCGGTGGTTCGTCGCCGGGGAGAGGAATCCCCGGACGATCGAACTGTGCGAGCACTGGAGCTCGACACCGTCGAAGCCGCCCTCGGCGCAGTGTCCGGCGACCAGCCCGTAGGAGGTGACGATCTCGGCGATCTCGGCGTGGGACACCGCCTTGGGGACCTCACGGAACAGCGGGTCGGCCACCGGGGACGGCGCCCAGACGGGCAGGCGCGAGTACATGGAGCTCGCCTGGCCGCCGTTGTGGTTGATCTGGGCGAGGATCGGCACGCGGTGCCGGTGGACGGCATCGGTGATGCGCCGGTACCCGGGGATCACCTCCGGGTGGAAGCCGTGGATCAGCTTCTCGTAGGGCCAGTCGGTCGGGTGGGTCGAATGCTCCTCGGTGATGATGAGCCCGGCCCCGCCCGCGGCCCGGGCCGCGTAGTAGGCGGCGTGCTGCTCGGTCGGCAGGCCGTCACGTGCGTAGTTGGTGAGGTGGGCCGAGAAGACGATCCGGTTGCGGACCGTGACGGGACCCAGTTGCAGCGGCGACCAGATGAGCTGCTCGGGCATGGAGGCAGGCTACGACCCGATCGCGTGGACCGGAAAGCCGATCCCGACGGTCGACCGATGGATCAGTCGCTGCGTCGACGACCGCGGAGCAACGCCGTGGCGACCCCGGCGACGGTCGAGGCCGCCGCCGCCGCACCGCCGGCCACTGCCACGACCCGACCCCAGAGGAAGTGTCCGGGACCGCCGTCGGGCAGGTCCGTGACGGTCCGGTCGCTGTCGACGTAGACGTCGCCGACGGGCTCCAGCCCGAACCCGACGAACCGGCCCTTGCGGACGTGCCCGTAGAGGCCCCCGGGGAGCGCCACGGCGACGTCCTCGTGGGTCCGGAACGCCGAGTCCGCCGCCTTGGCCAGGTCGACGGCCTGAGCGATGGTCCGCTCCAGTACCTCTTTGGTGGTGTTCAACATCGTCGCCTCCGCGCCCGGCCCGTGTGCCACTCCTGCCGCAGCACGCTGAACGAACCTCAGGGTACCCGGGTACCGGACCGAGCGATAGACCCCCCACACCCGTCCGGCCGACCTGCCCAAGGTGGCCGGATCAGCGGCCGATGGCGGCCCGACGACCCTCCAGGATCGCCTCGTGGACGGTGCGCGGGGCCACGGCGTCGCCGACCACCGCGAGGTCCCGACCGTCAATCAGCGGCTCGACCGTCGCCGGGAGCCGGTGGCCCGCGTCGACGACGGCGGCGACCTCGATCGACGACCGACGCGCCGTGAACCGGTCCTCGAGCGTCGCCCCGAACGGGGTCACCTCGCGCAGCACGCTCCGCCGGTGGAGGATCACGCCGGCCCGGGCGAGCCGGGCGTTCGCCGGAGCGAGGTCACCGGCCCTGGCCAGCTCGTTGGCGACGATGAAGTCCTGGGTCGCCAGGTGGACGGTCCGCCCGCCGGCCGCCAGCACCTCGGCCACGCCGACACCGATCGGACCGCCGATCGGGTCCCAGACGAGGACGTCACCGTCCGGGAGCGACGCTCCGCCGTCCTGCAGGACCTCGGTCGGGGTCCAGCACCTCGTCGCCCGGTCGACCGGGACGCCGGCCGATCCGTCGGACCCGCCGACGGCGAGCACCACGTCGAGTCCGTCGGCGATCCACTCCTCGAGCAGCTCGGGCGTGACCGCGACGCCGGTGGCGACCTCGACCCCGGCGCGGATGCACTCGTCACGCAACCAGGACGCCAGGTCGGCGAACCGTTCCCGACCGGGCAGCCGGGCGATCGTGGTGAGCAGGCCACCGGGCTCGTCGCCCCGCTCGACCAACCGGACGGAGCGGCCCCCTCCGGCCACCACCCGCGCCAGCTCCAACCCCGCGGGCCCGCCCCCGACGACCACGAGTCCGCTCGCTCCCCCGGACGACACTCCACCGGTTCGTCCCGGGTCGTCGAGGGCGACCAGTTCCGGGTCGTCGAGTTCGTGGCCCGTCGACGGGTCCACCGTGCAGCTCACGATCGGGTTCCGGTTGTCCCGCACCGCGCACTGCTGGTTGCAGAGGACACACGGCCGGATCCGCTCCGGGGTCCCCGAGCGCACCTTGGCGACGAGTTGCGCGTCGGCGAGTTGGGCCCGGGTCATCTCCACGGCGTCCGCCACGCCGTCGTCGATGGCCCACGCCGCCTGGCCGACGTCCACGATCGACCCCTGCGCCACCACGGGCACCCGACCGTCGGTCGCCGGGTGGACGGCCTCGCGCACCGACCGGCACAGGTCGAGATTGAACCCGGGCGGGGTGTGACCGTCGGGTCGCGTGGCCCCGACCGAGTAGATCGACCCGCGCACCACCGTGAGCAGGTCGACCCGCCCCGCACCCGTGACCAGGTCGACCGCCAGTTCGGGAGCCTGCTCCGGGGTGATCCCCGCCCACGGCGCCAGCTCGTCACAGGACAACCGCAGCGCCACCAACGCGTCGGTGCCCACAGCGGCCCGCACGGCAGCCAGGACCCGCATGGCGAAGCGGGTCCGTTCCGCTCCCCACCCGTCGCCGCGGGTGTTCGTCAGCCCCGAGAGGAACTGCCGGACGAGGGAGTGCTGCCCGGCGTTGACCTCGACGCCGTCACAGCCCGCCGACACGGCGAGGGCGGCAGCCCGGGCGAACCCGTCGATGACGGCCTCGATGTCCTCCTCCTCCATCTCCTTGGGGACCTCGCGGGTGTTGACCTCCGGGACCGGAGAGGGCGCCCACAGTTCGCGCTGGCTCCAGTGCGAGGTGCCCTGCCCGCCGCTGTGGCCGATCGCCGCCAGGACGAGCGCGCCCTCGTCGTGGCAGGACTCCGCGACCCGGGCCCAGCCGGGCCCGCAGTCCTGGGCGAGGGGCGACCGTTCCATCGGCCAGTCCGAGGGGTGGACCGACGCCTCCTCGGTCACGATGATCCCGGCGCCCCCGGCGGCCCGCCGCCGGTAGTAGGCGACGTGACGGTCCGAGATCGCACGGTCCCGCCCCAGGTTCGTCTCGTGGGGCCCGAACACCACGCGGTTCCGGGCCGTGCGCGACCCGACGGCCAACGCTTCGAGCAGCGACGTCACGACGCCATGCTGCCGCGGCTCGGCGCCGGAGGGCGAACCCCGGCGCTCAGCGGTCGCTGCGACGGGTCGGCCGCAGCGTGACCGGCGAGGGCACCGCCACACCGGGACGCGAGTGGTCGGACGTCGCCCGCGGCACCGGGGCCCCGTGGGCACCCACCCCGGCGCCCACCCGGTCCAGCAGTTCCTCGGCGTTGCCCAGCACGCACTCGGGGTCCGGGTCGTCGAGGTCGAGTCCCACGAAGAACTTCGATGCCATGCACCCGCCCTGACAGGCGTCGTAGCTGCCACAGGACGTGCAGGCGCCCTCGCTCCCCGGTTCGCGGAGCGATGCGAAGAGGTCGGAGTTCCGCCAGACGCCGGTGAAGCCCCCCGGATCCCGGACGTTGCCGGCGAGGAACTCGTCGTGGATGACGAACGGGCACGCGTAGACGTCTCCCACCGGGTCGATCAGGCAGACGACTCGACCGGCGCCGCACAGGTTGAGTCCCGGGAGCGCCTCCCCGAACGCCGACAGGTGGAAGAACGAATCACCGGTCAACACGTCGTCGCGTCCGAGCAGCCAGTCGTAGAGCTGCCGCTGCTGGGCCTGGGTGGGCCGGAGCCGATCCCAGGTGTCGGCCCCGCGGCCGGACGGACGCAGGCGGGTCACCCGGAGCTGGGCCCCGAACGACTCGGCGAGCGCCCGCAGGTCGTCGAGTTCGTCGACGTTCTCGCGGGTCACGACGACGCTCACCTTGAACGCCCCGAACCCGGCGTCGGCCAGGTGCTCCATCGCCTGGAGCGACGCCCGGTGTGCGCCGGCGCCGCGCACCGCGTCGTTGACCGCGGCGGTGGCTCCGTCGAGGGAGATCTGCACGTCGAGGTAGTCCATCCCGGCCAGGCGACGGGCGGCCGCTCGGTCGAGGAACGTGCCGTTGGTGGAGAACTTCACACCGACCTGGTGGTCGATCGCGTACTCGACGATCGGGAAGAAGTCGGGGCGGAGCATGGGTTCGCCCCCACCCAGGTTGACGTAGAACACCTGGAGCCGCTGGAGCTCGTCGACGACGGCCAGGCACTCCTCCGTCGAGAGCTCCCTCGGATCGCGACGGCCCGAGCTGGACAGGCAGTGCGAGCAGCTCAGGTTGCAGGCGTAGGTGAGCTCCCAGGTCAGGCAGATCGGCGCGTCGAGTCCGAGCCGGAACTCGTCGACGAGCGGCCGGGTCGCGGCCGGGGGCTGATGGACGACCTCAGGCGGCACGGACCATCTCCGATGCGCCCAGCGTGCCCAGTGCCGTGAGGAATGCGGCCCTCCGGGAATCCGCGACCCCGACCAGGTCGAATGCCTCACCGACGGAGCGCTCGCCGTCGAGCGCCTCGACCACGGCCACCAGGTCCGGATGCTTCAGGAACGACAGGCGCCGATTGCCGAAGTGGTAGGCCAGCGCCCCGAACCGCTCGGGTCGCAGGGCGACGTCGGGGTGGAGGACGAGCCGGTCCTCCTGACGGACGACCACGACGGCCGACGTGCTCGGTGCGGCGTCAGTAGACGCCGCACATCCCGTCGATCGAGACCTCCTCGACGAGGAGCTCCTCCACGACGAGCTCCTCCGCCGAGGTGTCACCCTCGACGGGTTCGTCCGTCCGGGTCTCCGAGTGGGTGCTGCTCGCCATCTCCACGATCGCCGCCTCCTGGTCCGTGGTTCGCCGCGCCCGCGGCGTCGGGCGGTGATCGTACCGCGCCGGTCGACCGACGGCCGATCGCCGCACCGGCCACGCGCAACGAGCCCCGACTCCGGCTACCTCGAGCCCCGTGGGTGGTGTAGAACCGGAGCGCGCCGCGCACGGGAGCGGGGCGAGCCTCGAGAACGCAGGGGGACACGATGCCGACCAAGACGAACGCCGCCGTGCTGTGGGGTCCGAACCAGGACTGGAAGATCGAGGAGCTCGTCCTCGACGACCCCGGCCCGGGTGAGATCCGTGTCCGGACCGCCGTCGCCGGCATGTGCCACAGCGACGAGCACGTCGTCCAGGGCGACATGCTCATCCCCCACTTCCCGTTCGTGGGCGGCCACGAGGGTGCGGGCGAGGTGGTGGAGGTCGGTCCCGGCGTGACCTCGGTGCAGCCGGGCGACCACGTCGCCATGTCGTTCATCCCGTCCTGCGGGCGCTGCAAGTGGTGCTCGACCGGCCGTCAGAACCTGTGCGACGAGGGCTCCAAGCTCTTCGACACGCACATGATGACGCGGACCGAGGGCACCCACTCCCACATGATCGGCGAGACCGAGGCGGCCCGGTTCGCCCAGCTCGGCACCTTCTCGGAGCAGCTGCTCCTCAGCGAGAACTCCGTCGTGAAGATCGAGCCGGACCTGCCCTTCGATGTGGCCGCACTCGTCTCCTGCGGTGTCGCCACCGGCTGGGGTTCCGCAGTGCACCGGGCGAACGTCCAGCCGGGTGACAACGTCGCGGTGATCGGCATCGGCGGCGTCGGCATCAACGCGGTCCAGGGCGCGCGCATGGCCGGCGCCAAGCGGGTCATCGCCATCGACCCGGTCGAGTTCAAGCGCGAGAAGGCCATGGAGATGGGCGCCACGCACACCTACTCGTCGATCGAGGAGGCCCTGCTCGCCGTCCCGGAGCTGACCTGGGGCGACATGTGCGACTCGGTGATCCTGGTTCCCGGCGTGGTCACGGGCGACATGATCGAACCGTCGCTGAGCCTGGTGTCCAAGGGCGGATCACTCGTCGTCACCGCGATCGGCAACATGTTCGAGTCCGACGTCACGATGAACCTGTTCATGCTCTCGATGATGAACAAGGAGGTGAAGGGCACCGTGTTCGGATCGGGCAACCCCCGCGCCGACATCCCCGCCCTCCTCTCCATGTACCGCGAGGGCGAGCTGAAGCTCGACGAGCTCATCACGAACCGCTACTCGCTCGCCCAGGTCAACCAGGGCTACCAGGACATGCGCGACGGCGTGAACATCCGTGGCGTCATCGAGTTCTGATCCGGAGCGAGTCGCACCGGGCGCCGGCGGCGCCTTCGACGCCGGACTGCTCGCCCGGATCGGGGCGCGGGTCGTCGGGCGGGATCGGGAGCTCGAGTCGGTCGTGGCGGCACTCGCCGCCCGGCGGCACCTCCTGCTGGAGGGACCGCCCGGCACCGGCAAGTCCACGATCCTCCGATCGGTCGCCGAGGAGGCCGGCATCGGCTTCGAGTTCGTCAAGGGCAACGCCGAGCTGACGCCGGCACGGCTCGTCGGGGTGTTCGACCCCGCCGCCGTGCTCACCGAGGGGTACTCCCCCGAGGTCTTCGTCGACGGGCCGCTCCTCCGGGCCCTCCGCAACGGCTCGCTGCTGTACGTCGAGGAGATCAACCGGATCCCCGAGGAGACCCTGAACGTGCTCATCACCGTGATGAGCGAGGGCGAGGTGCACGTCCCCCGGCTCGGCCCCGTCCGGTCGACGTCGGGCTTCCGGCTCGTCGCAGCCATGAACCCGTTCGACGCCGTCGGGACCGCCCGGATCGCCGCCGCCGTCTACGACCGGTGCTGCCGACTGGCCGTGGGCTACCAGGGCCCCGACGACGAGGTCCGGATCGTCGACGTCGCCGCACCCGGCGCGGCCGAGTCGCTCGGCGCCGGGACACTGAGATCGGTCGTCGACCTGGTCCGGGCGACCCGCGACCACCCGGACGTGCGGACCGGGTCCTCGGTGCGCGGCGCCATCGACCTGGCGCTCGTCGCCGAGGAGCTCGGGACGCTCCGCGGGCAGGGAGCGTCCGACCCCGGCGTCACGCTGGACGCGGCGCTCCTGGCGCTCTCGGGTCGCATCCGGGTTCGTGAGGGGTCGAGCCGTTCGGCCGAGGAGGTCGTCCGGGAGCTGTGGGAGCGGTTCCTCGGGCCTCCGGTGGCGGCAGCGGACCCTGGGGCTCCGGCCGACCCGGGAGGCCCGGGAAAAGCCTGACCCCGCCTCGGGGTGGGGCGAGCGACGACGAGGTCCTCGAGGGTGATGCGGCTCGGGAGGCGATCGCCGAGGCCGGCAGGAGGACGACGGCGCGGCGGCACCTCGAGCGGCGCGAGCACTTCGAGGACATCTCGCCCGAGGTCGGTGTGCTCGACGAGCAGGCCTTCGACGATGCCCTCGCCGAGGATCCGGACCAGGCGCTCGCCCTCCTCGCCGACATGACCGGAGCCACCGACGAGCGGCTCCGCGGACTCGCCCGGCGGTTGGCCGGACGGGTGCTCGTGGAGGTCGCCCGGACCGGCGGGCCCGCACGCCGTGGCACGGGCCGACTCCGCACCCGCCGAGCCGACCGGGCCGAGGGCGATCTGGACCTCGACGCCTCGCTCGAGGCCCTCACGAACGTGGCCGCCGGCCGGGGCGTCCGGGCCGACGAACTGTCCGTGCGGACCTGGGACCGCCCGGACACCGCGCTGTGCCTGCTCGTCGATCGTTCGGGGTCGATGGCCGGCGACCGGCTGGCCGCTGCTGCCGTGGCCGCGGCGAGCGTGATGTTCCGGGCGCCCACCGACTGCTCCGTGGTCGCGTTCGCCGAGGACGCCGTGGTCGTGCAGTCGCAGGGTGGGACCCGGCCGGCCGACGAGGTGGTCGGCGATCTGCTCCGCCTTCGGGGGTTCGGTGTCACGAACCTGGCGTTGGCCATGCGCGCCGCCCGCGAACAGCTCGACCGGTCGCAGGCGGGACGTCGGATCGCGATCGTCCTGTCCGACTGCCGGGCGACGACGGGCGGCGACCCGCTGCCCGACGCCGCCGCCGTGACCGAGCTGGTCGTCGTCGCTCCAGAGGGCGATGCGGTCGACGCCGAGGCCCTGGCCGCTGCCGTCGGTGCCAGGTGGACGACCCTCGAGGGGCCGAGCTCCGTTCCCGAGGCCCTGGCCCGGGTCCTCACCCCCTGACCCCCGCTTCCCCTGACCCCCGCTTCCCCTGACCCCCGGCCTTGTGGTGCGGGGAACGGGTCAGGGTCAGGGCTCGGGGACCCGTTCGGCGACGTGGTCGAGTGCCTCGGGGTTGGCCAACGCACCGGTGTTGCGGACCTCCCGACCGTTGACCCGGTCGGCCACGGCGAGCTCGGCGAGCTTGTTCGACCGGGTCCTCGGCAGGTCGTCGACCTGGACCACCACCGCCGGCACGTGCCGCGGCGTGCAACCGGTCCGCACCCGGCCACGGATCTCCGCCACCAGGTCGTCATCGAGGACCGCTCCGTCGGCGAGCCGCACCAGTAGGACGATCCGGACGTCGTCGTCGACGTCCTGGCCGAACACCAACGACTCCAGCACGCCGTCGACCTGCTCGACCTGTCGGTAGATCTCGGCGGTTCCGATGCGGACACCACCCGGGTTCAGTGTCGTGTCCGAACGGCCGTGGATCACCAGTCCGCCGTGCTCGGTGCGCGCCGCGAAGTCCCCGTGGGTCCAGACGTCCCGGAACCCCTCGAAGTAGGCGGACCGGTACCGGGGTCCCGGCACGACACCGGGGCGGTCCGGGTCCTCGTCACCCCAGAACCTCAGAGGCGTCGACGGGAACGGCTGGGTGCACACGAGTTCGCCCCGCTCGCCCACCGCCGCCGGCGCTCCCGACGGCGTCCACACGTCCACCGCCATGCCCAGCGCCGGTCCCTGGAGCTCGCCGGCGTACACGGGCCGGGTCGGGTCGCCGATGGCGAAGCAGCCGCAGAGGTCGGTGCCGCCGGAGATCGACGCCAGGTGCAGGCCGTCGGGTCCGGCCCCGGGGGCGACGGACTCGGCGACCCACTCGAACCCCTCGGGCGACAGCGGCGACCCCGTCGAGGCCAGGGTCCGGAGCCGCGACAGGTCCGCGGCGTCCGCCGGGCGCAGGCCGCTCGTCCGCACGGCGTCGAGGTACTTCGCCGACACGCCCAGGAAGTCGAGCCGCTCGCGCTCGGCGAGCTCCCACAGCGCTCCGGGCCCGGGGTGGAACGGGTTGCCCTCGAAGAGCACGGCCGTCACCCCCGACGCCGGCATCGACACCAACCAGTTCCACATCATCCACCCGCAGGTCGTGAAGTAGCAGGCCCGGTCACCGGGCCGGAGGTCGAGGTGGAGCTGGTGCTCCTTCATGTGCTGCAGGAGCACCCCGCCGGTGCGGTGCACGATGCACTTGGGCACGCCGGTCGTCCCGGAGCTGTAGAGGATGTACCAGGGGTGGTCGACCGGCAGCTGCTCGAACCGCAGTGGCTCGTCGGGGGCCGACGACAGCCACTCGCCGAACGCCACGGTGCCCGGCACCGTCCCGGCCGGGGTCGACGGGTCGCCGCCGACCCCGCCCTCGAGGAACCCGACCACGACGGTCGTCGTGGTCGGCAGGCCCGCCACGACCCGGCCGAGCTCGGCTCGACGGTCGAACTCCCGGCCGCCGTAGGCGTACCCGTCGGCGGCGACGAGCACCCGGGGTCGGACCTGGCCGAATCGATCGAGCACGCCGTCCACACCGAAGTCCGGTGAGGTGGACGTGAACGCGGCGCCGAGCGAGGCGGCAGCGAGCATCACGAGCACGGTCTCGGTGGTGTTGGGCATCCACGCCGCCACGACGTCACCGGGGGCCACGCCGGACGACCGCAGGGCCGAGGCGATCCGGCCCACCTGCCCGACCGCCTCGGCCCGGGTCGTGCTGCGCCGTCCACCTCGCTCGTCGATCGACACCAGCAGCTCGCTGTCCGTCGGCCCGCCGCCGAGGATCCGCTCGGCGACGTTCAGGCGGGCGTCGGGGAACCACGTGGCGCCTGCGATCGCTGCGCCGCTGACCTCACCAGCTCCGGGCACCAGCGCGACGCCGTCGCCGGCCCGCCCGCCGAACCCACCTCCACCGAACCCGCTCCCGCCGAGCAGGTCGTCGGCGAGCAGTCGCCAGAACCGCTGCGGCTCGTCCACCGACCACCGGTGGAGCGCCGTGGAGTCGGGGATCGACCGGCCCGTCTCCCGCTCCACGACGAGCCGGAAGCGTTCCATGGCGGACGCCGCGACCCGAGCCGCCGGCGGAGTCCACAGCGGATCGACCGGGGTGGGGGCTCCGCTCACGGGCAGTCGACGACGCGCTCGCTGGCCGCCCCCGGCTGCCACCCGTCGCAGGTCCGACGGAG